>NYVS01000119.1 GCA_002684755.1 Phycisphaerae bacterium | reverse complement strand
GGCGTAGATCGCCGCGGTCCATCCCGCCGGGCCGGATCCGATGATCACCACGTCTTCGATCCGTGCTTCCGCGTTCTGGTCGCTCATGCCGTCGTGCTCCGATTCATCCGACCGACCCGACGTTCAGGCCGATCGTTCATGCCAGTCGTTCATGCCTGCAGTGGATGCGGGTTCGAAAATGATCCGACGACCCGCGAAACGCTTCACCCGAGGATGCTCAGTCGATGAGCCCCTGCTCGCGGGCGAGCGCCCGGAGCGGCGGCCAGACGACCATGTCGCCGGTCATCCCGTCCAGACTCGCTTCCTTGAAGCCGGAATCCTCGTGGTCGTCGCCGCGGGCGTAGACGATGCAGTTGGAGACGAAGATCCGACCGTAGTCGGTCTCGACCGCCTCCTTGCGACTCCCGACGTAGTCGAAGAGCAGGCGTCCGTAGCCCTTGTCGTAGGGATCGAAGTCGAACCGCTTCGGGATGAAGCGGACGTACGCCTTCTCACGGTCCTCCGGCCACTTGCCGTACTCGACGCGGTAGCCGCAGAGTCCGCAACCGAGGATCGTCCCGTTGATCTCCACCGCGAGCTGGTTCCGGGCGGCGAAGAGGGCCGTCATGTCGGCGATCGACTCCGCGACGATCGCGTAACGGACCTCGTTCAGTCGGGAATACTCGCTGGGCAGCGCCTGGATCGGGTCGTAGGGCTTGATCTTCCAGCGTCGCCACCAGTCGTCGTAGACGTCGGTGAGCTTCTCCTTCGACGCATCGAGGCTGCCGTGGATCTCCGCGATCCGCTCCCANCGCTTGCTGGCACCGAATCGGGTGAGCGGCGTGCCTTCGGACTGGATCACCCCGAACACCTCGGCGAGCCGCTCCGGGTCCGGNGCACCGTTGTCGAGGAAGACCTCGTCGAGCACGGCCTCGAACACCAGTCGGTCGCCCTCGGGCAGTTCGAGTCGCTTCAAGCGTTCGGTGTCGGACACCTTGAGGAACGGGAGTTCCTTGGTGGCGATCCGGGCGTAGACGTCGGCGGGGATCCGGTCGACCGAGGTGTACATCGCATCACGCATCACCGAGAGCGACTCGGCGAGGAGTCGCATCGCCGTCGACTTCTCCGCGAGCATCTGGCGATCGCAGAGGTGACGAAGGACGCGGGCGTTGGAGACCGCCACATCGAACGCGGCGTCGTATTCGCCCGCTTCGATCTGCGTGTAGAGGTTGGCGGCCGTCCAGGTGGCGAAGGCGTCGAACGCCTGCATGTAGGGGAAGTCGACCTCGACTTCGCCGTCCGGCTCGAGTCGCACCACGGCGGCGAGTCCGGCATCCCGGTATCGCGCGTCCACGGCGTCGCTTCCGTACGGAAGCCCGATGATCACCTTGTCGGCGGCGGTCGCCAGTGCCGCGGCGNCCTCCTTGTTGGTGATCGCCCAGTCGCTGACCGCCGCCCAGTCGTCCATGCCCGGATGGATGGTGGTCTGGTTGAACCCGGCGTTGATCGCCATCGGCGGATCGGTCATGTCGAGGTAGGCGTCGAAGAGCCCCTGCCAGGCGGTGCTCTCCGCCCGGGCCTGCTTCCGGATGTTGTCGTTGAGCTGCTTGGTGACTCCGGAATCCGCGGCGGCGAGCGGAGCGGCGAAGCACAGGCCGGCGGTGCCGGCGGCGATGGTGATGAGCAGTCGGATCGACATGCGGACTCCCGATGGGGACGGACGTGGGGATGCGGGACGGGAGGTTCGCGGCGGCGACCGCGACGAATCCTCCGGATGAACTTTGAAATGTAGCAGATGGACCCCCTGTCGATCACCCCGGCGAGGTCCCTCGGGCGGCTACACTCCGGAAATTCGCCGCCCCGGAGGAGCCTCGGATGTCCGCCACGTCTCGACCGACCATGCCCGACCGCGTCAACGTCCTCCTGATCGGAGGCGGTGGTCGTGAACACGCCCTCGCCTGGCGACTCTCGCAGTCGCCGAAACTCGGCCGCCTCTGGGTGGACGCGACGGCCAATGCCGCGTTGCTGGGCACCGGGACCCCCTGCCCCGAGCCGATCGAGAAGAAGGCGTTGTTCCGCCTCAACCGATGGTGCGACAAGGAGGAGATCGGGCTCGTGGTGATCGGGCCGGAAGTCCCGCTCGCCGAAGGCTGGGCCGACGAGCTCGCAAGCGAGACCCGCGTGGTCTTCGGCCCCGGTCGGGCCGCGGCCCGACTCGAAGCCGACAAGTCGTGGGCGAAGGACATCATGCGGGCCTCCTCGATCCCGTCCGCCGAAGGACGGTCCTTCAAGGAGAAGGCCCCCGCCCTCGCCTACGCCGCCAGCCGGGAGGAAGGCTGCGTCGTCAAGGCCAGCGGACTCGCCGCCGGCAAGGGTGTCCTCGTCTGCCCCACCGCGGAGGAGGCCGTCGAGGCCGTGGACTCCATGATGGGCGATGCCGAACGTCACACCTCGGGCGCCTTCGGCAAGGCGGGCGACACGATCGTGATCGAAGAACTGCTCACCGGGCAGGAGATGAGCGTGCTCGCCCTGGTCGACGGCCGCAACATCTGGGTCCTNGATCCATGCCAGGACCACAAGCAGGTCGGCGAGGGTGACGTCGGCCCGAACACCGGCGGCATGGGCGCTTACTGCCCCACCCCGTTGGCGACCCCCGAGATGATGTCTCGGATCGAACGGGACATCCTCGTCCCGACGATCGACGGGCTCCGCCGCGAGGGAATCACCTTCCGGGGCGTGCTGTACGCGGGCCTGATGCTCACCACCACCGGGCCGAAGGTCCTCGAATACAACTGCCGTTTCGGTGATCCCGAGTGCCAGCCNNTGATGAGTCGGCTGCAGGGCGATCTCCTCGAAGTGCTCTGGTCGACCGCCGCNGGACGGCTGGATGATCTGAAGACCGGCCTCGTCTCGGACCCTCGGACGGCGTGCTGCGTCGTCATGTGCAGCGAGGGATATCCCGGTGCGATCACCACCGGCCATCCGATCACCGGAATCGAGGACGCGGAGGCCGAAGCGGGCCCCGGCGAGTCGGTCAAGGTCTTCCAGGCCGGCACGGCCGTCGACGACCGTGGCCGGACGGTCACCTCGGGTGGACGGGTCCTCGGCGTGACGGCCCTCGCCCAGGATCTTCAGGCCGCCCAGTCCCTCGCCAACCGGGCCGCCGATCGAATCGAGTTCGCCGGTGCCTTCTTCCGCCGGGACATCGGCGGCCGGGTCCTGTCCCCCACGCCCTGACCCTGAAATCACCCGATCCGGGAACCAACCCGCTTTTGAGCCATCTCTGACCGAGGTATCAGGATCCGGGCAGCCCGAACGTCGCTCGAGACGTTGCAGGGTGGTTCAGGCCCGGGTTACACTGTTCATTCGGGCTCACCGCGCAGGATGCGCGGGAACCTCCCGTTTTCTTCTTCCGTATGTATCCCGAATTCCGATCCGCCCTCCGTATGGAATACGGACGCGTTTCGAACCCGGGACCCAGGCGGCTTGTCCGCCGGCTCGCTCAGAGCTGATTTGGAGATCTGACGCATGATGCTGAGAACGTTCGCCGCCCTGGGACTCTGCTCCCTCGTCGCCGCCTCGGCCATCGCGACCACGACCGCCCCCGCGGTCGAGACGCGAAAGACCGATGCCCGCGCAAGCGACGACACCCGGAAGGTCGGTATCGACACCGGGTCATTCGGCACCCCCCGCGAGCTCCCGCCGCTCATGGGCCGGCCGGTGATGAAGCGTTCGGCCTCGACCGAGGTCCGACCTGCGACGGTGGTTCGGAAGAAGCCGACCGACCAGCTCCAGATTCCCCTCGAATCGAACGGCGCGACCAACGCGACCGGTCGTCTGATCATCAAGTTCAACGACGACCTCAAGGCGAGAGCCTCGATGGCGGCGGGGACNCGAGCGGTCAGCCTCACCGGACACGATCTCTCCACCGCCGAAATGACGATCGCCCGCTTCGGCGGCACCATGCGTCAGCTCGTCCCCATGCCCGCGTCGAAGATCGAACAGATCGAGCGGAAGGCGTTCGAACGCAGCAACCGGATCCAGCCCGACCTCGCGTCGATGATGCTGGTTGAATTCGAGAATCGCCTCGACGAAAAGCAGCTCCTCGCCGCAGCGCGTCAGCTCAACGATCTGGACGTCATCCAGTGGGTCGAGATCGAACAGCCGGTCAAGCGAGCNTCCGCGGGCCCGCCCCCGCAGGGCTGCGANNCCGGCAANGCGGTNATCTGCAACCGCCCGAACCCGAACCCCGGCGCCGGCTGCTGGGAAGGCCCCGGCACGGCAGCGCCNTTCTTCGGCTTCTGCAATCCCGATCCCGGGAACGCCATGGACGCCGCCGAGTACGGCTGTGCGGATGTCGCCTGCTGCGACATCGTCAGCGGTCTCAATGAGAACTGCGGCGAAGAAGACGGCGCCGANGGTTGGGACGTCTTCTGTGCCGCCCTCGCGAACCTCTTCTGCCAGGGCTCCGTCTACGACACCCAGAACCCGAACCTCGCCAGCCCGGATCGATACGACGGCTGTCTTTCGAACTACGACCCGGATGGTGATCCGCTCGACCCCGCGGTCGCGGTCCTTCCCGAGGACGCGGCCCCCAACATCGTGTTCGCCAACGTCGCGGGCGCNCTGCTCGGCTCCTGCGACGAGGCCCATCCCGCCCCCGGTTGCAGCCAGCCCGCGTGCTGCGCTTCCGTCTGCGTGATCGACCCGACCTGCTGCACCGACGAGTGGGACGAGAACTGCGTCACCCTCACCGCAACCACCCCGAGCTGCGAAGCCGAGCCGACCCCNGGCATCGATCCCACGCCCGACTTCGCGTCCTACTTCGATCCGGCGACGCGCCGGGCCGTGGGCTCGCAGGCGTACACGGTCGCCTTCCCCGCCGGGGAACCCGGTGACGTGGCCGATCCCGCCGACAGCAGGACCTGGTTCCTCGCCAGCGGCTTCCTGGGTGGCGGACACGACCTCGCCGGCATGGAGCGGTTCGTCGGTCAGGTCTGGCGAAACTACGGCAGTGCCGGTTCCGGCTCGAACGCCGGCTCCGCCGTCCTGCCCGAGCCCGACATGGTCTGGCTCTACGGTGCCCAGTACCAGGTCGTCGAGCAGTCAAAGGTGACGACGGAAGCATGGAACGAAGCGGTCGCGGGTGGCTTCTCGGTCAATCCCGATCTCACCGTCCCTCCCGGCCCGGACAATCCCTTCCCGAACTTCACGCTCGCCGATCCGAACTTCCCGTGGGATGAAGTCCGCTTCGTGCCCACCGGCCGACTCAGCCAGGCCGCGGTCATCGAATTCGCGGCGTATGCCGGCATCGAGTCGGCGTCTGGTGACATCATCTTCACCCACGAGGATCTNCTCTCCACCACGCTGCCCGGAACCACGACCGAGTGGGCCTCGACCAACGTCGAACCCGACCAGACCCAGACCCTCATCGACGCTGGCAATGCCAACCACGGCACGGCCTGCCTCGGCGTGATCGGAAGTCGCAACAACGGCATCGGCACCCGCGGCATCGCCTCCGAGTGCGAACTGTGGTTCTTCCCCTCGGTCAGTCTCGAGGAAGGCGAACGACTCGTCGCCTCGATCCTGACCGCCGCGAACACGCTCGACCAGGGCGGCGTCGTCAACTATTCGATCGGCTTCGGTACGCAGCCCATCACCACCGTCGCACCGGTGTACACGGCCCTCGCCGTGGCGACCGACGCCGGTCTCATCAACGTCTGTGCCGCGGGCAACTCGGCCGTCGCGTGCAATGAACCCGCGGGCGCGCAGCCCGTGGCGATCGTGGTCGGCGCGTGCGAGCCCGGGCGCGAGAACGCGAACATTCGTCCTGAGTGCCCGGCCCCCGGCCCGATCCGACGCTCGAACTTCAGCAACTTCACGGGTGACGGCATCGTCCATGTGATGGCCTGGGGCAGTGCCGGGGCGACCACCGGATACGGCGATCTCTTCAACGGTGAGACCAGCACCGATCCGAGCGACACCCCGCCGCCCCTGCTGACCAACCGCCTCCGCGCCTACACCGGCCCGCGCCCGGCCACCTCGACCGTACCCGACCCGAACGGCGGAGCGCCGATCGAGATCCCTGGTATCGGTACTGGCTTCAGCGGAACCAGCTTCGCTTCGCCGCAGATCGCCGGGGCCATGGTCTGGATCCAGGGCGTCTCCCAGATGTTCTACGGCACCAGCATCTCGACCGAGCAGATTCTCGGTGGTAGTGCCGGGCCTTCGATCGTCGCGGGTGCAGAAAACTGCTACGAGCTCCCCGACGGCACCGAGTTCGGCAACGACACCCCGGGTAATGGCGACTACATTCCGGAGGAGGAAGGCCACGTGATCGGCATCTTCCCGAATCTCCCCGCCTGTGCCCTGAACGTGCTCACGGTCATCGGAACCAACATCAGCGGTGGCTTCCAGGTCTACCACGGTGACCTGATCAACGGTCGTGCGTTCTCCCTCGGAAACAACGACAACAACAAGGTCGTGATCCGCTCCGAATTCGCGGGTCAGGGTTCCGCCGAAGGCGGCCTCGCCTACCTCGCGAACGGCCAGACCACCGACCTCGGTGTGAACTGGTTCACCGGCTACGAGACCCAGGACGTCGCGACCTGCTCGCTCACCGTCGCGTCGCAGGCGACCGCCAGCGTGGTGATCGAACTGGCCTGGGCGTACAACTTCCGGTCCTCACGATTCCAGACGCTGGGGGCGACGGTGATGACGCCGTTCGAGCAGGCGAACAACTACGACATGGGCGCCTTCGTGACGCCGTCGTCGTACTTCTCCGAGCCGGAGGGTGAAGTCTCGGTCCGCATCTACGCGGTCGGGCTCGGCTTCCTCGGGACCTCGAACTACAAGACCCTGTACGACGAAGTCTCGCTGAACATCAACGACCCGAACCAGCCGAACGATCCCTGATCGATCGGCCTCGAGTCCGACAGTTCAATCATTCAAGCCCCCGTCGACCCAAGGTCGACGGGGGCTTTTTCTGGTTCAGCGTCCCACACCCTCCGTCCGGGACGTCGGTCANGATGCCACATGAGCCGTTTCGGGCATCCGCATCGACCGGCAGTCACGAGGTCCGAGAATCTGGCCGGGATCAGGCGNCCCANCGAACCCGCACGGAAGATCACGAAGTTTCAATTTGTTCTGAAATCGAAGCCCCCGGTACGAGGCAGCAAGCTAATGTTCCCTCAGGCGACGCATCGCCGCTCGATCCTGGAAGCATGCTCATGAGCCTCTCACCCGCCAATGCCCGTCATCCCGATGACGACGCCGTCCTGATCGGTGATCCCTTGGATCGCAGCAAGGATGCCTTCATCGCCCACTGGGCCGACATGGGGTCGAGCTGGGGTGTTCCACGATCCGTGGCCGAAGTGCACGCGCTCCTCTTCATCGAGGGCCAACCGCTCTGCGCCGAAGACATCATGGAGCGACTCCAGGTGAGTCGAGGCAGCGTCTCGACCACGCTCCGAACCCTCGCTGACTGGGGGATCGTCACGCGGAGTCGTCCACGGGGCGAACGGAAGGAATTCTTCGAGGCCGAACAGGACGTGTGGAACCTGCTCAGCCTGATCGTCCGCGCCCGCAAGCGCCGGGAACTCGAACCCCTGCTGGCGGCACTCGAAGACACCCGATCCGTCGCCGACGGCGACGACTCGGCCGACCCGGCCGCCCTCAAGGCCCATCTCGCCCGCCTCGACTCGATGCACGACGCACTCCGCCGCCTCGACCGCCTCAGTGACCGCTTCATCGGCCGCGGCGGCAAGGGCCTCGACGTCGCCGTGCGGCTTCTCTCCTCGCTCCTCTGAACTCCCTCCCCCAAGGCGCCGACACATGTCGATCCTGCCCGCCCGGACATCCTCCCCCCACCAGTCGCTCGGCGACGTCGCCCGACCGGGCGTCCAGNCCCCCTCGGTCCTGCCCGAGACGGTGGAACTCGCCTGGNGAGCCCTTCAGCCNATCGAGGCGACGGATGCGACGGATGCGAAGCGACCGTCCTACGGCCCCGCNATGGTTCGGGCCCGACTGCANGCGGACGGCATCGAAATCGAACTGCACGAGGATCAGGAACGAACCGGACTCCGAATGATCGCCTGCGAGGTCTCGGCCTCGGTCGTCCGCCGGGACCAGCGGACCATGCGGGTCCTTCGCTGGGCGACCGACGCGGACGAGTCACTGGTCAGAATCGTGGTGGAGCCCGGACACNCCCCCGTGGTTCGCACGACCCTCCCGACCCGCCTNGGGCTTCCCGGCGGCACCTACGACCTGCTCTCGATCACCATCGAGGAATGAGCGTCCGACGCCGGTGACGACACTGGTTCCCGGCGTCAGTCCTGCTACAATCCGCCCCCTCGGGACAGGTGGCCGAGCGGCTGAAGGCACCGGTTTGCTAAACCGGCGTACCGCGTCAGCGGTACCGCGGGTTCGAATCCCGCCCTGTCCGTTCTCCCGAACACCCACGAAGGCACCGGTCCGACCGACCGGTGCCTTCGTCTCGTTTCCGCTCGTCTCGCGGGGGGCGAGCCGCCGACTTCCCGAGCCGAAGTCCCCCCACATGGTGGTGCGAGTGGCCTGCCCGACTCATTCTGACAGCGTCGAGATCCAGCTGTCCCCCGCACGAACGGAGAAGAACGATGCCCGAGCAGACGCATCCCCTGCCCGACCGTGCGACGCGTGCTGGAAGGACGACGCGTGCTGGAAGGACGACGCGCTCAGGGATCGGTTCATGAGCGATCCCCGGGCGGTGCTCGAGGTGCACGGCGGAATCGACGTCAAGGTGGTGGAGCATGCGGACGACCGCGTGCACATCACCCTGCCCGCCCGGCCCCCGAGGCACGAGGAACTCTCGGACGACGAGCTGACGGAAGCGGCGGGTGGACTCGGGGACTTCTTATTCGCGAA
This sequence comes from Phycisphaerae bacterium, assembly GCA_002684755.1. The sequence goes on along the minus strand of NYVS01000119.1, from coordinate 12,081 downwards.
CGAAGCGGCAAGGAGGACACGGCCAGCCACGCAGACGGAGCGATGGCGACGACCAGTACCCTCGGGAGCGGTGANACCACCGGACGCGAAAAGGACCTGCTCGAGGGTGAGAACCCGCCCCCGATCTTCGTGCGTGTCCATCGCGTTTTTCGTGGTGTCGTTGCCTGGTCGTCGGACGCCCCTGGTCTCGCGACAACCGGATTTCCGGAACGACGTGCCTCGCGCCTGCCCGGGAAGACGGATCACGATCATGCCACGGTCGACGCGCATCCGTCGACACGAAGCCTCGACTGGCCGAAGCGTCCGAGCGGATCGGTTCGGACGATTGGCCGATCCCCGATCCTGACGGCTGGACAGGAATCGATCAATTCCTTAACGTCGTGATAGAGAGAAGTCGGGTGGCAGCCCTCGCAGCATGCCTCCCCGGCATGGATGCAATATTTCGAGAAGGAGAGAGACCATGAAGTATGTTTCTGTGGCATTGGGCGCAAGCCTGCTTGCCCTCGCCCCCGTGGCGAATTCCGACGTCATCTACGACTACTCGCTCGTCGGGTACCTCGACGCGGAACGCACCATGGAGGCCGTGACCGTCACAGCGAAGATCAGCGACGACACCTTCCACGACTACACCGGCGTGGGTGGAAATTTCATCGGATTCCAAATCGTCGAACTGGAGATCCTGCTTGCCGGCGAGACCGAGCCGGCCAGCTACCTCCCCGGAAGTGCGGTCTACTCGCAATTCACGAGACCGGTCGACGGGGACATCAACAACCCCTGGGACGACCATGGAATCACGTTCCGCGCGCGAAAGAGCTCGTCGCAGAGCCTGCTCTGGGCAACGAGTCTGCAGGAACCGTTCTCCGACTTCAACGATCTCTTCGACGCGAGGGAATACCTCCATTCCCTGGGCACCGGGAAGCTCCGGATCGACGGCACCATGACCACGATCTTCACGCAATCCAGCCTGACCGCCGCGGTCCCGGGCCCGGGCTTCGCGATGAGCCTCCTCCTGGGCGGCGTTGCCATCGGCCGCGGACGACGCCGTTGACTCACGTGACCGTCGGCTTCGCAACAGCAAGCCGGAACAGGTGCTCGAGCGGCTGAAGGCACCGGTTTTCCAGACCGACGTACCTCTTACAGCGGTACCGCGGGTTCGAATCCCGCCCTGTCCGTTCTCCCGAACATCCACGAAGGCACCGGTCCGACCGACCGGTGCCTTCGTCTCGTTCGGGCCTGCGGACCGGCGACGTTGCGAGTGGGGATCGCACGAGCCGATGAAGCGCGTGCGATCATCGAACCGGAGATCCCTTCAGACCGGTTTCACTTCCCGACGAGTTGTTCTTCATTCGACATCGATCACGAACTCCGAAGACTCCCGGACCTCGTCGACGCTGCATTCACTGATTCGCAGGAGGCGTTGATGGTGAGGCGTCGGCCTCGCATCCGGCGCCCGACCACGGCGTTCGGCCACGGCATCGAGGTCACCGTCGAAATCTCCAGAGGCGATCGAGCCGTTCCTTCGGTTTCCGAGTCGCTGTCCAGAATCGGCGAACTGCACGAGCAGGCCGTCGAAGCCGGCATCGGGTTCTTCGTCGTCGACGCCGACACCGGTTGTCTCGATCAAACCCGAATCCGCACCGGCTTTCATTCTCCCGGCAAATCGCTCACCCGGGCTCGAAGACTTCGAACTCCACCCTGCTCGTTTCTGATCGACGAACACGAGGACCCGGGGCGGGCCGAGGACGGGGTCCGATCGTGGATGAAGGGCGGCGACATGGGGACATCTCCCTGGTTCGGAACAGCGGACCGGGTCAAGGACGATCGCCCCTGGCCTCGAACGAGTACGAACGCACCCCGGAACCGGCCGGTCTACACGCCGATTCTCGTCTTCCGGAAGACATCCTCGCTCCGAAACTCGAAACCCCGGCCTCCGGAGTCTCGGCAAGGTTCGTGGACGACCACGAAGGTTCGTCAGGCGTTCCCGTCGTTCGTCGTCGCGTCCGCCGCCTTGAACGCCGAAGGGTCGACCTCCAGCCCTCTCGTCTCGGGGTTCGGTTCCTGGAAGTCGCTCTCGCCCTGGTACACCCGCAGACCGAACACCGGCAACGTCGCGAGCAGCTGGTCGAAGATCGTCGACTGCACCTCCTCGAACGCGGCCCAGGCGGTGTCGTCGACGAAGCAGTACAGCTCCAGCGGCAGCCCTTCCGCGGTGGGCTGGAGTTGACGGACCAGCATCGTGAAATCCTTCTGATGGATCCGCGGGTGCGCCTGGAGATAGGCCAGCACGTAATGGCGGAAGAGTCCGCTGTTGGTGAACCGGTCGTCCCCCTGTTCGGACGCCGGCGCGGCGCGATGGAGCTCGATCGCCCGGTTCATCAGCGGAACGCCTGACAGCCGGTCCAGGTCGGCGGAGGCGAGCGGCCGGATCATCCGCTGGTCGAGCATGATCGAGCGTTTGATCCGGCGTCCGCCCGACTGGTACATCCCGCGATAGTTCACGAACGCCTCCTGGACCAGGAGGTAGGTCGGGAGCACGGTGATCGTCTTGTCGAAGTTCTGCACCTTGACGACGTTCAACGAGATCTCGATCACGTAGCCGTCCGCACTGCTGGACGGAACGTGGATCCAGTCCCCCACCCGGACCAGATCCCCGGTGGTGACGATGATGTTCGCGAACATCGAGAGCAGCGTGTCGCGGAACAGGATGAGGAGGATCGCCGACGCGGCCCCGATCCCGGTCAGGAAGTAGAGCGGCGACATGTCGAGGATCACCGAAACCATGATGACCACTGCGCTGCCGTAGGCGAGGAACGCGCCGACCGAGACGTAACCCATCAGGGCGCCGGGACGATCGACCGAGGGAAGACGCGAATAGACGATGTCGAGAAAACGCCCCGCCCGGACCAGCAGCTGCGCGCAGAAGAAGACGAAGAGCGCGTCGACGACCCGGGTCGCCCCCTCCTCGTAGCTGGCCCCGACCCTGGGCAGCAGATCGACGACCACGCCGATGCACAGGATCGAGAGCATCGTGGCGATGCTCGACAGGACCCCGGTGGCGATCAGGTCCGGGGCCTTGAGCCACTTCGACCGATTGAACAGGGGATTGCCGACGAGCGGACGGATCACCAGGAATCGGAACACCAGGTGAAGGACCCAGAGGAGCAGCAGCAGTGCCACCGTGACCACGCCGATGTAGAGGAAGGGCGTGCCCTCGAGCGGCGCAAGCCAGTCGTTCAACGTCTCCGAGATGATCTCGCTCGACTCGCCGACGGCGCCCTCGACCTTGTCGGGAATCGTGTTCTTGTCTTCGATCGCCATCGCTTCTCCTGCAGACGGATCCGAGCGGCATGGAAAGGTACCACCTCGACCTTCCCACGGCCCGATCGGCCCGACTCCGGAAGGACGTGGATTCGAAATGGACGATCGAATCGCGACCTCCGCCCGTCATCGGACACTACTGGACTTCGTAGGAGGCCGGCCACCAGTCGGGCCTGCCCAGCCCGAACCGTGATCGAAGCACGGATTCCGTCGTCTCCAGCGTGTTCATCACCCAACCCTGGATCCGGCTGGTGGCCTGCCCGACGCAGTACACGTCGCGACCGGGAATCGGCCGTCGTGCTCCGGGAACGATCTTCGAGGGTTCGAAACCCGGTCGCCACATGTTCCACCCGTGACCCACCGCCCCTCCGGGGAAGCCGCGAAAGAGGATCTCGGACGGCTTTGGAATCTCGATCCCGTGCATCTGTCGAAGTTCGCGGCGGATGGTCTCTCCGGCGAGCGAATCACCGGAGCCCCGGTGTCCCGACGTGGGCAGCAACGGCGACCAGAAACCGGAATCGATCTCGCCCGAGACGTAGGGGCTGAGCGTCAATCCACGGCCGCTCGGGTCTTCGAGGTAGAACACCTGACGGATGGGAAGGTCCGTGATCGAGCGTCCCGAGCTGATCTTCATCTGGGTCCACCACTGCGTCGGAAAGTTGACGTAGATCTTGGTGGCGGGCACCGGAAGCATCGCGGCACGCATCGTGGCGAGCGGATTGTCGCCTCGGAGCGGGCATGAATCCGGCAGCAGGTCGTAGGCCGACATCGGAAGGGTCACGACGACCTTCCTCGCCTTCCGAACCGATGTCCGACCCTCGGCATCCCGGAACGTCACGGCGGTCAGGTCGCCGTCGAACCGGAGATCGATCATTTCCGATCCCATGCGGAAGTCGACCCCCTGCTTCCGAGCCCGGTCGGCGAGCCGGACCGGCACCTGCTGGTATCCACCACGGACGTGTCGATATCCGCCGATGAAGAGATCGAGCATCGCCTCCTTGATGAAGATCGCCGCGCTGGTGTTGGGTCTCCCGTACCCCATCGCGAAGACGAGCATCCTCGCCGCCTCGTGGCCGAGGATGTCCTCGAAGACCCACTCGTACGGCAGATCGCGAAGGAGATGCCCCCGATACCGGAGGGTCTCGACGATGGTCTGCACCTCCCCGCTCGACCAGCTCGCACGCCCGGTCGCCTTCTTGACCACGATGTCGAAGAGCTCCGAGACCGTCCGGCCGCGAAGATCCTTGCGAACCAGGAAACCGGAACCCGGCCCGGCGAGCAGTTTCGAAGCCCGCGTTCGGATGCCGCGGGCGTAGTAGAGGTCCTGCGCGGTGGTGGCTGGATAGGGATCGACCGACAATCCCAGCGCGGAGACGAGGCCGAGGAGCGGGGTCTGGTTGTCGGCGATCCGCATGCCACCGAGTTCCGCGACCTGCCTGGTCATGCCTTCGGGTTTCACCGACCACAGGCGTCCCCCGATGCGATCCGCACGCTCGTGCAATTCGATGCGACGCTCGGGTGACGCGTCCGCGAGCCTCGACGCGGCGTAGCACCCGGACACGCCTCCGCCCACCACCAGCACGTCGAGCACGTCTCGGTCACCACGGCTTCGCCGCGAGGCCACGGTGGGCAGCACGCTCATCGAGACCGCCCCCGCGAGAACCTCGCGTCGGGTCAGTTCCTGCAAGCCTCGAGGATCGCCGTCCGCGCCCTGTTCGTTCTTCGACATCGTTCGCCTCTCCAGAATGCATCCCGAACCACCGAAAGCGCCTTGATCACGCTCCGCCGTTCCGACGCGTCCGCAGGCGATACATCCGTCTCCGGACACCCGATTGATCGACGTGACCTCGACCCGATTCCATTCCCGGCATCGGCGTCGATGTCCCCGAGTCACATCGTTGCCGATCACGGTAACCGGCATCGGACGAAATCGTCGCCTCGCCATCGCGGTCGGTCGAAAGCGAGCCCGTGACGGTAGTCTCACCGCATGGGCATCCGAAACGCCATGCTCCGCCTGCTCCCGGCCTCGCTCGCGGCCTCGATGGAATCGGAGTCCCGCGACTGGCAATTCGAGTGCCCGCACTGTGGCGGCAGGACGTCGGTCTGGGAACTCGGGGGACTTCGATGGAAGGCCCGGGGACGGCCGTGGCGGTCGATCCACTGTCCGGCCTGCGACCGACGCGTGACCGCACGTCTGCTTCGATCCACGGATCACGACGAACTGAAATGAACGCCGCGAACGCATGAGAATGCATGAACAGGCATGAGGGACCTGAGGGACCCGAGGGGAACGACTCGATCCGTCCGGAGCGGACGCCCGCGTCTCACTCGTCGCTCGACGCGACCTCCCGCGATCGCTCGAGCCGTCCCCGAAGTCGCCGTCGAAGCACGGTCGCCAGACTTCCCGGCTCGAGGAACGACGCCGGCGGACGGAAGTAGACCTCGACCTCCGCGCCTTCCGCCGCATCGACCGTNCCACCCGCCCCATCGGGGGCGATCATCCGAACCGAACCCTGCACGCCATCGAGGGCCGCCTGCAACTCACCGGGCGCCGTGGTGCGGAAGATGACGTCGCGGTCCTTGACGAAGAGCGACTTCACACCCAGAAGCGCGGACGCGAGCCGGATCTCCGCCACCTCGACGTGACGTCGCGTCGCGGTGGGGATCTCGCCGTAGGCGTTCTGCAGATCGCTCACCACGGCATCGAGCGACTCGAGGCGATCCGCCTCGCCGATCTTCCGGTACGCCTCCATGCGACGCTGGTCGTTCGGGATGTAACCCTTGGGGATGGAACCTTCGAGGCCGATGTCGATCGTGGTGTCTCCCGCCACCACGCGACGATCCTGCTTGATGTCGCGGACCGCGTCCTCGAGCATCCGACAGTACATGTCGTATCCGACCGATGCGATGTGCCCGCTCTGCTCCGCGCCGAGCAGNTTGCCCGCNCCGCGGATCTCNAGNTCGCGCATNGCGATCCGNAANCCCGCNCCGAGCATCGAGTAGTCCTCGATCGCCTTCAGNCGNCGGAGCGCGTCCTCGGTCATCCGNCGTTCCTCGGGNAGCAGCAGGTAGCANTAGGCNCGGTGNCGGCTNCGACCNACCCGGCCNCGNAGCTGGTGNAGCTGNGCGAGGCCGAACCGATTCGCGTCGTGGACGAACATCGTGTTCGCGCTGGGAATGTCCATGCCGCTCTCGATGATCGTGGTGCTCACCAGGATGTCCGCTTCGCGGCGGATGAAGGCGAGCATCACCTTCTCGAGCTCGCCGTCGGTCATCTGGCCGTGACCGACCAGGATGCGGGCGTCGGGCGCGAGCTTGCGGATCTCGTCCGCGAAGGACTCGATGTCGTGCACCCGGTTGTGGACGAAGAAGATCTGCCCTTCCCGGGCGAGTTCCCGCCGGATCGCCTGCGCCAGGCGACGTTCGTTCCAGGGGATGACTTCCGTGACGATCGCCCGTCGGTCGAGCGGCGGCGTGGTGAGACTCGAGATGTCGCGGAGTCCGAGCATCGCCATGTGCAGGGTTCGCGGGATCGGCGTCGCGCTGAGGGTGAGGACGTCGGCGACGGTTCTGGCGGCCAGCAGTCGCTGCTTGTGTTCGACGCCGAATCGTTGCTCCTCGTCGATCACGATCAGCCCGAGGTCCTTGAACCAGACGTCCTTCGAGAGGAGGCGATGCGTCCCGATCACGATGTCGACGCGTCCCGCCTTCAGGTCGACGAGCAGTTTCTTCTCGTCGGCCCCGCTCTTGAAGCGACTGATCGACTCGATCCGGAACGGGTACGCCTTGAACCGGCTTCGAAAGGTCCGTTCGTGCTGTTCCGCGAGCACGGTGGTCGGCACCAGGACCGCGACCTGCTTTCCGAACTCCGCGGCCTTGAACGCGGCGCGGATCGCGACCTCGGTCTTTCCGAACCCGACGTCGCCGCAGATCAGCCGGTCCATCGGCGTGCTGGACGCCATGTCCCGCTTGATCGCCGCGATCGCGGTGACCTGGTCCTCGGTCTCCTGGTACGGAAACTCGGCTTCGAATTCCCGCTGCCAGTCGGTGTCCGCGGGGAATCGAATCCCCGGCGTCGCGGACCGGGCCGCCTGCACCCGCAGCATCTCCCCCGCCAGATCCCGGACCGCGTCCTCGACCTGGGCCATCTGCCGCTTCCACCGCTTGCCACCCAGCAGGGAGAGCGGCGGCGCGGTCGCGCTGCCCGCCCCGATGTACTTCTGGACGAGCTCGATGCGGCTCAACGGAACGTGGAGATGCGAGCCCCCGTCGAACTCCAGCGTCACGACCTCCTGGTCGGGCTGGTCCTTCCGGGGCAGGCTCCCGAGCCCGATGTAACGCGCGATTCCGTGATCGCGGTGCACGACGAGGTCGCCCGGCTCGAAGCGGAGGAAATCCTGCCGCGCCGCACCGGTTCGAATCCGATTGCCGCGACGCCGGACGCCCCAGCGATTCAGAAGTTCGTGGAAGGGCACGACCGCGAGTCCCTGCGTCGCGTCATCGTCCGCGGGCCAGATGAAACCGCGGTGCACGTGCCGGCGCTCGATGCGGACGCGATCCGCGCCGGGAATCCCGTCCGCGCGTCGGCGGTCGATGAGCTCCGTCGCTCGGTCCCGCTCGCCCGCCGTGGAGCAGACCAGCGCCACGTCGTGGGTCTCCGCCAGCTGCAGGAGTTCGTCGATGGCGCCGACCACCTCCTCGGGGAACGGCGGAAGCGGCGCGGGATCGAGATCCACCATCCGCTCCACGGCGCTGCTCGCCGAGAACTCGTTCACATCGAGGATGCAGCGGGCGTGATCACGCAGCGCCTTGAGCGTCGCGGGCGGACCTTCGACGCCACCGCCCTCGCGGACCCGTTCCCAGTAGCCGCGTCCCTGTTCGACGATCTCCCCGAGTTCGGCGAGGATCACGGTGGTCGTCTTCGGCAGGAAGTCGATCAGCGGGACCGTCCCCTCGCCGAGCAGGCCTTCGGTGCGACCGATCAGCTGGATCGAATCGACCCGGCGATCGATGGCCTGCGACGCCGGATCGATCTCGTTGATCCGTTCGATCTCGTCACCGAAGAGATCCAGCCGGACCGGCTGTCCACCCCCCGGCGGGAAGAGATCGAGCAACCCGCCCCGGACCGCGAACTCGCCCGGCGTCTCGACCACGTCGGTCCGGGCCCAGCCCGCTTCGGTGAGCCACGCCGAGAACTCGGCGAGATCGAGCGACTCGCCCGCGCGGATCACCCGCAACCGGTCGGGCAGATCGACCGCGGCGGGAACNCCCTGCATCAGGCCGGGGAANGGTGCCACGATGATGCCGGGCGGTTCCTCCTCGATGACGCGGCGAAGCAGTCCGAGCCGCGCGCCCACGAGATCGAGGGAGGCGTCGCTCTCCCCCGGCATCACCTCGAGCGCGGGGAACGCCGCGGCGTCGAGTCCGAGATCGAGCAGTTCATCGACGGCCTCGTCGGCGTCGTCGAGATGCGGGACCACCAGGAGCACCGGCCCCGGCGCGGATCGNGCGACGNCGCCGGCGAGGAGCGTGGTGCTGCTTCCCGCGGCACCGCGAGCGGACACGTCGCCACCCAGTCCGATCAGGTCGCCGAGCGCGGACAGCGAGGACGCCGCCGCCATCCGATCGAACCACCAGGCGGCGGCCTGCACCGCCTTGGCCTCGNTGGNACCGNTGGACTCGCTGGAACCGTTGGAACCGGTCATGGCGATCCCTCGCCACGGGGCACGGCGGGATGGACGAGCAGCGGCGCCGCGCGTCTCGCGGTGATGGGACCGACGCCGGGGACCGCTTCGAGATTCCACGGTCCCCCGCCGTCGAAGCCACCGGCCCGCCGGTGACGCTCGAGCCGACGCCCGATCGCGGGGCCGATGCCCGGTACCAGCGTCCACGTCGCCGCCGANGCCGTTCGAGGATCGATCCGCACGAGGTGCGTGACGCCGACCGGCGTCCCGCCGCCATCGGTGACCGCACGCGGCGCGTATCCGAACGGCAGCCACATCAAGGCCGCCAGTCCGACCACGGACAAGAGACGAAGGGCGGATTTGGCGTCTTTCAGAGCCTGAACGTCGATACCCACCGGATCACTCATTCGAGGGACCCGACCCATCGCCGGCTTGCGCGGGTGGATGCGCTCCCGGNGGGACCCACGGTCCGAGCGGACGGCGAAGACGCCGTCGCATCGAGACCAGACGCGCGAACGCCGGACGCGGCGTTCCATCCTCTTCGACGATTCCGAAACCGGACTCGCCGCCCGGGTCCGGCGTGGCGTTGTCGGTGTGGGCCGACCAGCAGATCGCCTCGACGTAGGGCTTCGAGAGCGCCATCGGAATCACCTTCGCGGCCCAGGAGGCCTGGCGATCCGGCGTCCACGCCTCGCCCCATCGACCGGCGCCCTCGCCGAGATCCCGGCAGGGTGCGCCACACGCGGAGAGGAGCAGCGGATGTTCATCGCCGAAGAAGCGATCCAGGGAATCGCTCAACGTCATGAGATCACGGCTGCGGGTGCCGGGTTCGGTCCCCCCCACGATCAGGCGGGCGCCGATGCTGTCGAAACGGAGCCCCTCCGCGCCGAGCCGCTCGAGGAATTCGAACGCGCCGATCGAGCCGCTCACCCGGGCGGTGGTGTCGCCGAACAGGTCGTGGACCTCGATCATCCGCCGAGCGGTGCGCTTGTGTCGCCTGATGAGCAGCTCCGCGGTCCGGATGGCGTCAATGACCTCGGTGATCGGACGCGGGCCGCCACGGCAGAGATGGAGCCCCGCGGAGATCTTCCACATCCCGACATGCTTGATGTACCGGGTGACGACCTGTTCGAGATAGTCGTAGAGCGGATCGCGCAGCGACGCGTAGTCGAATCGGAAGACCTCCGCCCAGTCCGGCAATGCCCCCGGGGAGAAGTCGACGAGGGGCCCGGCGATGATCGGCTTGCCGGTGTCGTGGGCCCAGGGGAGCCATCGGTCGAGGGCCGTGAAGTCGTACTTCCCGCGCTTCGATTCGACCTCCCGCCATCGCATCGGCACGGTGACCAGATCGAACGCCTCGAGCGTCGGCCCGATCAGGGCTGGATCGGTCCGGGGATCGATGATGGTTCCGAGGGTCGTCGACGAGGCGGTCTTCTTGCCGTATCGCCGATGCAGGAGGATGTCCGCATGGGCCATCGCGAGCTCGTCGGTGGCCTGCATCCCCAGGTCGATCGCGCTGGCGGCGAGCAGGCCTTCGGCGTCGAGATCCGGGGCGACGAGGGCTTCGGTGAAGACGTCCCGGGCCCGCTCGAAGTGCTCGGCCGCGAACGGCGCGAAGCCCGGGTTGAACATCAACCAGTCCTCGCACTTGTGGATGTAGGTCTTCATCCGGTGCCGGGCGAGCTCGAGGGCGAGGTCGTAGGGTTTTTCGCGGGGCGGGAGCAGACAGGTCTGCAGGATCAGGTCGCCGGCCCGGCCGATGTCCGCCTGGATGCGGAAGGCCGCGTCCGGGACGTCCTTGGTTCGGATGTGGAAGGTGCCACCCTGCTCGTCGGCCTGGAACCGGATGTCCGCCCGCATGCTGGCATCTCCCGGGCCGAGCATGCGTGCTCCCACGGGTGGACGACCGACGCGGATCCCCGTCCGCTCGTCTAGCTTGAATCGGAACTCCGCCACGCCGACTCCGTTTCGGGGTGGCGGATGTGCCACCGGAAGGAGCAGTGTACCGGACACCGGGCCCCGGCTCCCGGTCTCCGCGGAATCTCCGGTGGGGATGTGATGTCGCTTCGAAGCCGGTCGACCCCGGCGAGGAATCGGGGCGTAGAATCAGGACATGCCAGAGGCCACCGCTCCAGTCTTCTCCACCGATCTCCCGCTGCCCGACCGCCGGCAGGGAAAGGTCCGCGACGTCTACCGGGTGCCGGTCGAGACGGGACCCGACCAGGTCCTGATCGTCGCCACCGATCGACTCAGCGCGTTCGACGTGGTCCTGCCGACGCCGATCCCCGGCAAGGGCCGGCTCCTCACCGAGGTGAGCCTCGGCTGGTTCCACTTCATCCGCGAGCTCGAGCTGGTCGGTGATCACCTGATCTCCACCGAACCCGCCGACGTCCCCGGGCTCTCCCCGTCGGACCGCGAAATGCTCGAGGGGCGGATGATGCTTTGTCGGGCGGTCGAGGTCGTTCCGATCGAATGCGTCGCCCGCGGCTATCTCGCCGGCAGCGGCTGGCTCGAATACCAGCGTGACGAGACGGTCTGCGGCGTGCCGCTCCCCGAAGGACTTCAGCGGAGCGGACGTCTTCCGCAGCCGATCTTCACCCCGGCGACCAAGGCCACCGAAGGTCACGACGAGAACATCGACTTCGCCCGTGCGAGCGAGATCGCGGGCGAGAGCCTCATGAACCAGCTCCGCGACCTCACCCTCACGATCTACGACGCCGCGTCGGACTTCGCCGCGGCCCGCGGCGTGATCCTCGCCGACACCAAGTTCGAATTCGGTCACGCCATCGATTTCGACGGGATCGGATCGGGCGAGTTGCTGATCTGCGACGAGGTCCTCACCCCGGACTCCAGTCGGTACTGGCCGGCGGAGTCCTACGAGTCCGGCCGCGAGCAGGATTCCTTCGACAAGCAGTACGTGCGGAACCATCTGCTCGAACTCGTCGACCGCGGCGCGTGGCGCAAGGAGCCGCCCGGTCCCGAGCTTCCCGCGGACATCGTCGAACGCACGATGGATCGGTACCGGGAAGCCGCGGACCGACTCTTCGGCCGCGAGTTCTGATCGGACGGTCGGCCCCGG
>NYVS01000118.1 GCA_002684755.1 Phycisphaerae bacterium | reverse complement strand
GTACGCCAGAAAGATCACGCCGGAGATCAGAAAGCCCGGGACGAACCAGATCTCGGAGGGCCGGACCAGTCCCATCCGGTTGTTGCTGGTGGTGGAGATGCCACCATTGAACATCGACTGACCTCGACGGTCACTGACGCTTGAGGACACCCCACCAGCGGGGTTCGCATAGGTGGCGATGGTCCGAGCGAGAATCACGGCATCGTCCGGGTCGTGAAGGATCGGGGCGAAGGGCGAATCGCTGTCCGGGGCGACCTGCAGGCGAAGGGCGTCCACCGCGTCCATCCCATCGATGATGACGCCCCCCACGGTCGTTCCCACGACCGGTCCGATCGCTTTCCAGACCGCGAGTTCATCGTCGTCCGACCGGAGGGTGACCTCGACCTCACCGGTCGCGTTGGAGGCGTTCTCCATCACGAAATTCGCGACACTCGCCACGGACATCCGATTCGATTGATCGATGCCGACCGTGACCACGCGGTCCAGCTCGACCACCGTCTGAATCAACCCCGCCCATCGGCTGATGTCGTTCCATCGGGCATTGATCACCCCCAGAAAGGCCCAAGGCACGATCACCGCCAGCAGAAGGACCACCACGCCCAACCAGAGACCGTGTCGGGGCCGGATCCTTCCCACCCCGACCACGCCCGCCCCGAGGTCCCCTCCACATTCAGGACACCGCGGCTCCGCCAGACCGTGCACGGGGTGGCCGCACCCGGGGCACGCCTCGCGTTGCACTCTCAGCCTTCCGGCCACCCATCTCAGCGCGACATGGATCGCCGTGATCAACAGCAGAAGCCCGACCGGAAGAAGAAGAACCATCGACGTGTTCCCCCAAGGTGATATCCGAGCAGGCCTCAGTTGACCTGGCCGATTCCCTGTCCGGATGCGCCAAGGCTACCGGACGGAAAAACGATCGCCTCACTTGAAGGGTGGGATCACGCGGAAATCCGGGCTCGATCCGCCCGTCGATCCCCGGAGAGGGCTTTTGAAGATCTCGATCACCTGTTTTTTCACCGCGGCGCGGACACCCACGACACCCGACCGCCCCGCCGGGATCTCAGATCGAACCATCGGTCTGGGCGACCTCATAGCGCTCGACCATCTCTCCCAGACCCTCGCGAAGCGGATCGAGCGTCGCCCCCCACGCCGCATGTCGACCAGCCGCGTGAGCATAGAGCGGTCGTCGCACCTGATCCGCGCTCAGGGTCAGGACGGTGCGACCGGTCTCCCAGAATCGAAGACAGCGATCATCCCACTCGAGACCGCAGAAGTCGATCAGACGCCGGGCTTCTCCATCGAGATCGTGCACCAGCGACTCGTAGCGGACCTCGAGGATGGGAAGCGGTAGTACCACCCGCCAGTGCGCCATCCAGGCCTCGCACTCGCGGTGGAACTCGGCGATGCCCTCGAGCGTCCCCGTCCAACCGTTGGTCCCCGGCGCGAACTTCCGGATCCAGCAGGAGAGGCCGGCGTCCATCGGATGGCGCCGACAGTGGATGATCCGTGCCTTGGGAAACAGCATGGCGACGAGCCCGAGCAGGCCGAAGTTTCCGAGTTGCTTGTCCACCCGTCGTTCCGCCTTCGGCGCCAGGCGTCGGGTCACCTCGAGATAGGAATCGGCCGCCCGGGTCAACGACGTCGCGTCCATCCGCCCGAGACACTCGGGGTACGACGCGCCGTCTCCATCGGTCTCCGGGAGCTGCGATGCCAGGATCGGCAGCGCGTCGAGTTCTCCGAGTCCGGCTGCCTGTGGATGGGCATCGATGATCTGTTCCACCAGGGTGGAACCGGTGCGAGGCATGCCCACGATGAAGATCGGTGACTCGTCCTCGCATCCCGATCGCGGGAGCGCCGCCATCGCGTCGGCGGTGAAGAACCTCTCGGCCTGCTCGCGCTGCTCCCGGGCCTCGGCCGGATCCCAGTCACCGGGCGCAACCCCATTCGCCGCCCCGTACCGCGACGCCGCCGACTCGAGATCACCGATGCCCGCGGTGGCGTCGGCCCCTGCGAATTGGAGCGAACGACGATGCTCCGGCGACAGACGATCACCCGGCAGATGTCGGTCGACGAGCGACCGTGCCTCCTCGAAGCGTTCCAATCGAACGAGCGTCCTGGCCTTCACGATGGCCAGCAGGGGCTGATCGTCGACCGAAGACGGCCGATCGTCGAGGAATCGAATGGCCCGCTCCGGCTCNCCCATGCGNAGCAGCGTCTCGGCCTTGCCGGCNACCGCACCGTCGTATCGANCATGAAGCTTCAGGGCNCGGTTGTATCGATCNAGNGCNTCGCGNTGGCTTCCGAGATGGGCCAGGATCTCNCCCATCAGNGCCTGGTAGTCGGGCCGCTTNGCTTCNCGNNCNAGNGCCTTGGCNAGGGTCGTCCGAGCTTCCTCGAGGCGGCCGGNTCGAAAGAGGATCTGNGCGAGCATCGCCGTCGCCTCGTGGTCACGACGGCGTCTGGTCAGATGATCGCGACAGAGGTCCTCCGCCATGCCGACATGGCCGGCCTGCAGCATCTCCATCACCTGATTTCGAACCATGCGATCCTGATCGAGGGTCATCGACGACTCCGGACGGTGTTCACTGGATCCGGCATCGTACCGACCGTAGAAAACNGCCTCCGCGACCGGAAGGTCGCGGAGGCCGGGAACGTCTCNGGGGCACGGTCTTCGACGACGATCAGCCGCGACGACGACGTCGCACGAGACCGATGCACGCCAGCGGAGCGAGGGCGCCGATGCCGGGGACGGCGGGACCCGTCGATTCCATCCAGGTCGCGCCGATCTCGTTCCAGGTGTTGCCACCCGCGTCCTGGCCCTGCAGGTTGATTTGCCCGATCAGGTCGCTGGCGTCGCCAACACCGCCCTGGACCGTGAACTGGCCGAGGAAGACCTGGCCATTCAGCTCCGCGCCCTGAACGTCCTGCGGGGTCACGAACCAGGAGCCGTTGTCGGTGAAGAGGTCGCCACCACCTTCCCAGGTGGCCCAATCCACCCCGATGTTATTGAGGTTGTTGTCGCCGAAGGGGGCGCCGTTCTGGTAGTAGGAACCGATGCTGACGTAGCTGTCCCACTCCATGCTCGGAACGAACGGGAAGAAGTTGCTGTTGATCTCCTTGGAGGTCGGACCACCGTTGGCGTTGTGGTAGATGCTTGCGTTGTTGGTCGTACCGATCCGGAGCTCGCCCAGCGAGTTGCCATAGACGGAGTCGATTCGGGCACCGGTCTCCAGATTGGCGAACAGACGATAGGTATTACCTTCGTTTCCGCTGTTGGCGAGTTCCATCGTCAAGCTCTGGAAAACGCCACCCGATGCGACGCCGGCGACCATCAGGCCACCGACGGCGCCGACGCACGTGAAGTTCATTTTCATCTCTTGGACTCCTTGTTCTTTCTTCTCGACTGATTGTCATGGACGGAGAATCTCTCCGACGACCGACTCGCGGCTGAAGCCAGGAGACCGGTAGAATCTCTGTCCTCTTCCGACAGGGGCATTGGTTTTACCACCGCTTTTCGAATCTAATTAGCGAAATAGTCCCGTCATCTCAGGCCCACCACGTTTGGAACGCGTTCCAAATCGGCGGACGATGAACGCCGGACAAGATGATGCCGAACCGGCCGACGCGGCTCGGATCTCCGCTAAGTGATGAAATCGCATCACCTTGCGAATCTCCAAAGAGGCTCGGGCGAGCGGACGAGGGACAAGGGTGGAAGCGCGGAATCCGGGAAGTGAGGAGCGCAGCAGAGAAAAGAGAGGCAGGAGAAACGTGCTCCGTGAGCTCGTCTCGCCGCACGCCGATCAGTCCGAGAACGGGATTCCGTCACCGCCGAGCACGTCGCACGGCCCCCAGTACATTCCCGGAGCCAGCCTGTCGATACGCGCCATCAAGACGTCACCATGGTGAACCCCGCAATCGGCGGCGATCGCCCCCGTGTAGTAGGCCATGACACGGAAACCGCGTGGCTCGAGATGCGCGACCAGCGCCTCGATCGGCACGTGCTGCGTCAGGCTCCCCGAAGCGCCGATCCGACATTCGGCGAGCACCAGATCGATCCGATCATGACGAATGGCGGCCTCGGCGCCGTGCAGGACATCGAGTTCGTGGCCTTCCACATCGATCTTGAGCACCTCGAGCCGTGGCAATCCCAGTCGGCCCAGCTCCTCGTCGACCGTTCGCACCGGCACTTCGACCGGCGGGCCGTGACCTTCCGCTGCGCCTCCGGCATCCGCGACGATCCGAGCGCACGTGTGGTGGGTGCCCTGATCCATCGTGGCCGAGCCGGATCTCCGGCTGAGCCCGACCTGGTGCAGCGAAGCCCGAGGACGGACGGCCTGCAGACGCCGGAAGGTCGACGGGAAGGGCTCGTAGCAATGCAGGTCGACGTTCGGAAGCCATCGACGTACGGCGCGTGCCGTCTGCCCGAGATTCGCACCCACGTCGAACACCACGCTCCGGCGGTCGAGCGGACGTCCCATCCCGTGGAGGAGCGTCCGGATGTCGAGCCATGGATCCATGCCCCAGTGCAATCGGCTTCGCCGAAGCAGGAGCGACGTCGCGAGGCGAAGCCTCGTCGGGAGCGACACGAGATTGGATCGAATCCTCACGCGAAGAGACTCCGCCCCGGATCTATATCGTTGCGTATCAGCAGCACGTCCGCCCGGCCTCGTGGACGAAGCTCAAGTGCGTACGCCCTAAGACTCATGCGAGAGACGCAGGCCCCTGCCGAGAATACTGATATTTTCTCAGCCGCCCGAGCCCGCGGCGGCCGCCCGCCGTTCGAGCTCCTGAGCCGCGTAGAGCATCGCATCGCGATCCTCCTCGGGCGCCGAAGCCGCCTGGGTGCGAAGCTGGGTCGCGATCGCGGGATACGCGAACGGACGCTGCGGTTCGGGGACCTGCGACTCGATCTGGGCGAACACCTCCTGGATCTTCGCCTGCTGGGCCTCGTCGAGCGCATCGAAAGTGATCGTCGTCTCGGCGACGGGTACCGGTTCCGCGGCGGGATCCCAGGCCTTCACCCCGTCGAACTCGAGCCCGCCGAGGTTTCGAAGCTGGGCGGTCGACGCGGCGATCTCCCCCGCCATCGGCTCGACCCGGCCGCCGAGGTGCTCGGCGAGGAACGCCTCGACCACCGCGTTGAACGCGTTGTTGTTCTCCGGCTTCGCGAAACCGTGACCCTCGTCGGGGAAGACCACGTAGGTGACGGGAATCCCGCTCGCCTCCATGGCCTCGACGATCTGATCGCTCTCGGAGATCTTCACCCGGGGATCGTTCGCACCCTGCCCGATGAGGAGCGGCCGCGAGATCCGGTCGACGTGGGTGAGCGGCGAGATCGAATCGAGGTACGCCGGATCGTCCTGCGAGCCGACTCGGGTCTCGAACATCACCTTCATCGGCGCCCAGTACGGNGGNATCGTCGAGAGCAGGGTCGAGATGTGCGAGGGGCCGACGATGTCGACGCCGCACGCCCAGAGTTCCGGNTCGCGGNTCATGCCGGCGAGCGTCGCGTAGCCGCCNTAGGAACCGCCCATGATCGCGAGCCGATCNGNNTCNGCCCAGCCCTGGTCGACCGCCCACNGGGCGGTGTCGTTCACGTCGTCCTGCATCTTCGCGTACCACTCGCGGTTGCCGGCNTTGAGGAAGTCCTTGCCGAAGCCGGTCGAGCCGCGGAAGTTGACGTTGAGCACCGCATAGCCGCGGTTGGTGAGCCACTGGTGATACGGGTTGTATCCCCAGCTGTCACGGGCCCACGGACCACCGTGCACCATNACGACGAGCGGGAGCTTCGCTTCGCCGTTCCAGCCGGCGGGGAGCGAGTAGTAGCACGGAAGCATCAGACCGTCACGGGCCTCGATCTCGACCGGCGTCATCTTGACCAGCGGAAGGCCTTCGAGATCCGGACGACTCGTGAAGAGGTACCGCCCCTGCCGTGCATCGCGATCCCAGAGCCAGTACTGCACCGGGCCGTCGTCGACGAGGTACGCGACGATCCAGGTGCGGTCGTCGCCGGACCGATCGATCACCTCGACTTCGCCGTCGACGAGCTTCGCCAGGGCGTCGAGATCCGGCTTCACCGCGGGGTCGAGGATCGTCCAGGTCTTGCGAAGCCGGTTGGTCGCCACCGCTTCGGGCTGCTGGGTGATCGGGTTGATCATCAGGTCGGCGACGTCGCTTTCCTCGCTCGCGAAGATCGTCTCGCGTTCGAAGGTGCCGTCGAGGTTCGGACGGATCGCCACGAACCGCGCCTTGTCGCCGCCGCGGGCGTCGATCCCCCACATCGTCTTGCCGGTCTTGTCGAATCCGGCGGTGCTGGTGGTCATCGCGTCCTCGAGGCCGACGCGGTCGAGTTCCCGCCATTCACCGTCCGGCGAATCCCGGAACTCGCTCATGCTGCCGCCGTCGGGCGTCATCCGCGTGCGGACCCGGACGTTCCAGTCGTCGTCGGGCACCATGCCGACGAAGCCGTCCTCGTTGAGGAAGATCGGTTCGGCGTCGCCGGTCGTCGTGTCGATCCGGACCATGTCCATCGCCTGCGGATCACGGGCGTTGGTCTGCACGAGGATCTGATCGGGACGATCTCGGTGACCGCCCACCAGGCTCGCCTTGACCTCGTCGCCGGGCGTGAGATCCGTGGTCGTGCCGGTCTCGAGATCGACCGCGTAGACGTGGGTGTTCTCGTTGCCACCCTTGTCCTGCACGTAGAGGATCTGCTCGTTGTTCCACGACCAGCCGTAGGAACGGATCGGTCGATCCGTCGAGTCGGTCACCGAGCGGGCATCACCACCGTCGATCGGCATGACCCACACGTTCAGCACCCCGTCGAGCGGCGCGAGATACGAGAGCCACTTCCCATTCGGCGAGATCTGGACGCCGGCCCGCTCGGGATTCCCGAAGAGGGTGTCCCGCGGAATGAGTGGCACGTCGGTGGTGCCCGCGATGGTGGCGGTGGTGGTGGTCATGGTGATTGCCGTGGCCAGAAGTGCGGTGCGAATGGACATGAGAGGAAGGTTTCCGGAGACGTGAGAAAGACTGGGCGACATCGAAATCCCGCAGCCCACCGGCCTGATTCTTCGGTGGCGAGGCGAGATGATTTCACCGCGGGCGACATTGTCACCCGAAGCGGCGTCGCTGTCATCACCCCCGGCGGCCGAAATCCGTCATTCGAACGACTGGAATCACCTTGGACGCCATGAGCGGGTCCGTGGCACGGAGCCGACCGTTCGGAGGGCGTCCTTCCATGGTTTCGAAGGCGTCGGCCATGGTGCTCCCACTCCTCCCGAGAAAGGCGGTCCATGCTCCATCGCTCGGCCGGGAACACCCCGCTGCACCGCCTCCTGCTTCCGATCCTCCCACTCCTCTTCATCGCGGTCGGATGCGCCGGCACCGCCATCACCGAAGATCGAGCCCTGAAGCACGATCCGCCCGGCCACGCCGTCTTCCTCGAATACGGCCGACGCAACGAGCCCATGAAACCGGGAATGAACCGACGTGCCTTCAACACCGTCGGTTCGTCCGCTGGTGCGATCGCCGACCAGCCCGACCCCGGGATCGTTCGAATCGAACCGGGCACCTGTCGAATCACGGGCTTTTCCCAGCTCATCTTCGCGCCGTCTCCGGACGCGACGTCGACGCCGCGGCCGGAGCCCGGATATTGCATCCTCTACGACCGACGCTTCGAGAACGATCGGACTCGGGTGGTCGCGAACGCGCTCGCGATCGGCGATACCGCCGAGTCCGCGAACGGGGTGCCGAGCCGATTCGACACGATCACCCGTTTCGATGAAGCGACCGAGATCTGCCTGGGCCACCAGTCGGGTCGCAAGGTCGAGGGCCTGTACCTGACCCACGTCGACGGCGATCCCGCGGGCCCGTCGTACAACCGACCGTTCGCCCAGCTCACCATCGTTCGACTCGGGGATTGAGAACGTTCGACGGGATGGCGGGAGAATCGACGCCGGTCACCCCGGTGTCCTCATCNCCATCGCCGGATCGACCTCGGACGTCCCCGACGTCGGCTGGCGTCAGTCCCACCACCAGTCCAGGAACCGATCGGGCCCGAGTTGCGTGAGTCCGAACCCGAGGGCCCAGGCGATCGCGACGATCCCGAGGTAGTGGATTCCCGCCTGCCACCGTCGCACGACGGCGAAGACCACGACGGCGATCGGCCAGGTGACGAACAGGACGAGCGAGGGCAACCAGAAGCAGTGCTGCGCGATCTCCACGTGGAGTTTCAGCGCCGATGAGAATCCCGCGTTGCCGATGTTCCCCGGCCAGCCGCCGAGACTCAGGTACATGTGGATCGCCAGGGTGTAGAACGCCCCGAGCAGGACGATGGCGGGGATCGTCGAAGAGGCCACCAGCCGCGGGGACAGCGGTCGACGCAGCAGGGGTATGCCGCCGAAGAATGCGANCAGGCCCGGAACGCCGGNCACCACGAGCACCAGNGTCAGACCCTCGNCTCNATTCACGACCCCGAACCACACCACCATCGCGGCCAGCAGCCCGGCGGCCGCCATGCCGATCACCACCTGGCGTCGCCGATGCTCGAATCCGTTCGCCGCTGCGAACGTCGCTGGATCCGCGGGATCGAAGCGACGCCCACATTCGGGGCACGCGCCGGCTGCGAGGCCGGTGAGGTCGTACTGGCAATCATGACAATGCATGGGTGGGATCATCACTGATTCCCGGTGAGTGGTCGAGATCGGTCGACTCGGGCATCGTCCACCGGGGACGTTTCCCGGACGGCAGCGAGGCCGGCCGCAAGGCGAATCCGGACCCCGCGTGACCATTCGTGAACCGCGCTCGGCTTCCGAGGCCTTCAGCCTGGCCCGACGGTCGCGCCTCGTCTCCCACCGGTCGCTGGCCATCGCAACACGATTTTCTGTATTTGGAAATCAGATTTTGGACTTCGGAAAATTTCCGCATACACTCTGGAACAGAGGTGCTGCAACGGAAGAGGTGGCTCTCCGTACGCACGCCCACCACCACGGAGACCAGCCGTCATGCTCATCGAGGCTCTGCTTCTCGCCGCCGTTCCCGCCCTGACCGACTGCAATCAGAACGGCATCGACGACGCCGTCGAGATCGCCAAGGGGATCACGGCCGACTGCCAGGAGAACGGCATTCCGGACGAATGCGAACGCGGAGGCGTCGAACCCCTCGCTTACTGGCGATTCGAGGAAGCGGGTGGCGAGCTCGCCGAGGATGTCGGGCCGTACGCACTCGACGGCACCACGCTTGACACCACCGTGACCGACGACGTCGGCTACTCGATCATTCCCCAGTCGAACGCCGCCAACCTTCGCGGACGAACCATCGACGGGGAAGGGTCGATTCGCGTGGCGGATCCGGACGGACTCCTCTCTTTCGGAGGGGAGGCGTTCACGATCGAAGCCTGGGTCCGTATCGAACAACTCTCCAACACCAACGGTCCGAATCAACGCCAGACCCTCGTCCAGAAGAAGCCCATCTCGTCCGGCGGTTCCGAGATCGACTACCTCGTGTTCGCCCAGGCCGGTGACGCGACGTTGAACGCGAACGGACCGAGGTACGGGAAGACCGATGGCTTGACGGGAAGGGAGATCGCCGTGGTGTTCGGAACCGGTGGCGGTTCCTCACCGACCTGGATCGTCACCTCCTCCCTCGAGATCGAGGATCACGACTGGCATCACATCTCGGTCTCGCTCGCCGGCGGGGATGATCGACGCATCCGGTTCACCCTCGACGGCGACGTTTCGATGGTGTCCTTCGACGACATCGGCCACACCACCAGCGAGGGCCCTCTGCTCATCGGTGCACACACCAACGCCAGCGGCGTCTACAACCAGTTTCTCCGCGGCGACGTCGACGAGCTCCGGATCTGCGACCGATACCTTCCCGACGAACTGCTCCTCGCGGACTTTCGCGGTGGAGACTGCAACGGCAACGGCGTCCCCGACGGATGCGAGATCGAAGCCGGCGACGCGACGGACTGCGACGGCGACGGACAACCGGACTCCTGCCAGATCGACGGCAACGATTGCGACGGCAACGGC
>NYVS01000117.1 GCA_002684755.1 Phycisphaerae bacterium | reverse complement strand
TGGGAGGACTCGAACCTCCAACCCCTGCCTTCGGAGGGCAGTGCTCTATCCAATTGAGCTACATGGACCGGGGCGACGAAACGGCTGGTCGCGACCGGACATTGTAATCCGATCGAATGCGATCGTCGACCGGCCTGAAGCGGCTGGTCAGCCGCCGCCGGCGGTGCTGTTCGTCGCGGTGGCGGGTGGTTCGATGATCTCCATCAGGCCTTCGAGCTCGGCCTGCAGGAGCGATCGCTCCCGGCCCAGATAGGCCGCGTCCGATCGGGCTTGCTCGAGTTCGGTCTCCAGGGCCGAGATCCGAGCGGCGCCGCTGGCGGCCATGGCCTCGAGGTCGACGATCGCGGCCTCGAGGGCCATGATCGACGCGGTGTCCGCCGGCTGGTCGGCGGGCGTCACGGCTGGGAGGACGGTGGCGGCCGTCGCGGGCGGCGGCATCGTGGACGTCGTCTGCCGGGCCGGCTGGTTCGAGGCGATCAACCAACCGAGTCCGATCAGCACCGCGACGATCCAGCCGGCGGCGGCGACCCGGCTGGCCCCGGACCCGGCTGGTGCGGTCATCGACTGGTCGGCGAGCGTGTGGTCGGCGGGGGTTCGATCGGTCGTGGGTCGCGTCGACGTGGTGACGACGGGGGCCGCGGCGGTTTCGGGTGCGACGTCGGATTCGTCAGGCTCGTCGGACTTGGCTGGTTCCGTCATCGCCGAGGCGGACTCGATGACGGGCGTCGGTATCGCGTCCACGATCGGGTCCGGGTCGGCCGCGATGTCTGCCGGGGTGGATGCGACCTCGGGTGCGGGCGTGGTCGCTTCCGCCGCATTCTCCACATCCGCCGTCGACGCGCCGGTATCAGCCTCGCTGACGAGCGTCTCCACCGGATCGGTGGCGTCCGCATCCGAAGGCGGGGACTGGACCTGCGGAATCGATGGTTGGTTGGTCGCCGCGTCGATGTTCTCCCGCGTGACCCGTGCGGCGGGGTGTTGCGAGTTTCGCTCGGTCGTGTCGGCGTCCGGTTTCCAGGTCATCGCCCATCGGCGTGACGTGACCGGATTCGTCGTGATCGACGGCGGCTCGGAACGATCGTCGTTCGTTTCGGCTGCGGACTCCGGCTCGGTCGCCGGGCCGTTGGTCGTCGCGGGCTCGGACGTGCCTGGAAGATCGAGTTCGAGTTGTTGGTGACTCGACGTCGGATCGGACGCCGGGTCCGGCGTCGGTGATGGCATACTTGGCTTGAGATCGGTCACGAGTGGTTCCAGTCGGGCGGAGCGGGGGGCCTTCGTCCGGCGGCCCAGCGGGTGAACGGTCTGTCGGGGGTGGTCCCGGACCCGGCCTCGGACCGCGTCGCGCGGGCCGATCGCCTCGGGCTCCACCGATGGCGGCGGGAGATCCGAGCCGGCGGAGGCGGTCGAGGATGTTTCGAGCGATTCGGGCACGGCGGTCGGCAGGGACGATGTCGATTCGAGGAGCACCGACGAGTCCGACCTCGCCGGTCTTTCCGTGAGAGACTACGTGCCCGATCGGCGGCGGCGACCGCACCGCCGTCCGATCCACATTTTCACCCCCCTCCTCGAGGAGCGTCCGATGCGACTTGCCGAGTTCCAGCAGCTGATCCGCGACCGTTACCACGCCACCGATGCCGCCCGAGGGGTGCCGGGGACCTTCCTCTGGTTCAGCGAGGAGGTGGGTGAGCTCGCCGAGGCCTTCGGCCGCCGGGAACGGGGGGACGGGGACGAGGAGAACCTACGGGAGGAGTTCGCCGACGTCCTGGCGTGGCTGACCACGCTGGCGAACATCTGTGAGGTCGATCTCGAAGCGGCGATCCGGGAGAAGTATCTGACGGACGGGGGTCCGAAGGGGGTGAAGTGACGGACGGGTTCTTCAGCCAGAAGCGCGCGCGGGCCGAAGATCACGGAGCCCCGGACGTGGTTCGGACGGCGTGATTCTCCCCCTTCGTCCCGGTCACCGTCGGAGTCGGCCACATGTGCGGCATCACCGGCATCATCGCGTGTGCGGATCGAGCNCCNTCGGCCGANGNNNCNGGNCGANCGCGGATGCGNGATCGGCTCCGCCACCGCGGGCCCGATGGGTCCGGCGACTGGGCGGACGCCTCGGCTTGGNTCGGGCATCGCCGGCTCGCGATCATGGATCCGCAGCACGGCCGGGAGCCGTTCGTACGGGGTGCCGGCGATCACGTCACGGTGGTNGNCTTCAACGGCGAACTCCTGAATCACCGTGATCTCCGCGTCACGCTCGAACGGGAAGGCGTCGCGTTCTCGACCGACTGCGACGCGGAGACCGCGGCGGCGGCGGTGCACCACTGGGGTGAGGAGGCGCTCGACCGGTTTCGCGGCATGTTCGCGATCGCCTGGTACCGGCCACGGGAACGCACGCTGCGGCTCGCCCGCGATCCGTTCGGGGGGGTTCCGCTGATGTGGGCCTCGGTGCCCGCGCACGGGGACGAGATCGTCTTCGCGAGCGAGATGACGCCGATCCTCGAGCATCCGGGCGTCGTTCGACGCGTGGATCCGATCACCCTGTCGGGGTACCTCTCGACGATCCGGATCACGCTCGGGGATCGCACCATGGTCGACGGGGTTCGGACCGTGCGTCCGGGCGGCCTGGTCACCATCGACTGCCGCGGAATGCGACCCCGGATCGACGATCGATGCTGGTGGCGGCCGCCGCGGGCGACCGGCGGGGTCACGGGCGCCGACGCCGATGACCTGGTTCGAAACGCGGTGATCGAGACCCTCGAGGCGCATCTCCAGAGCGACGTCGAACGTTGCGGGCTCCTTTCGGGGGGGATCGACAGCGCGGTGCTTTCGACCCTCGCGAAGGCCCGGGTCGATCCGCTGCGCACCTTCACGGCGCTGGGGGGCGACGGCACGGCCGATCCCGACCGCGAGGCCGCCGCGATGATGGCGCGACGACTCGGAACGGGGCATGTGGAGGTCGCCGTCGCAGCGGCCACGGAAACACCGATCGCGCGGTGGCGTCGGATGGTTCGATCGATGGGGGTGCCCCTCGGCACGCCGAACGAGATCGCGATCAACGCCCTCGCCGAGGCGGTCGGAGCCGCCGGCATCAAGGTCGCCATCGGCGGCGAGGGTGCGGACGAGATCCTCGGGGGGTATGAACCGATTCTCCGCCTCGTGGCGCAGATCGCCGCGGCCGATCCCGGACCGGAAGTCGCCGCCGCCACCCTGCTCGAATCGGCGTCGTGGATCGCGCCCGGCGCGAAGGCCACGGTGCTCGCCGAACGCTGGGTCGATTCCATCGGTCACGACGCGGCCCTGATCGGCGAACTGGGCGCGGCGATCGAATCGGGGGGAAGTGCCGCCGAACCCCGGTCGTACCTGCACTGGCTTCAGACCGTGAATCTTCCCGGGCTCCTCGGGCGTCTCAATGCCGCCTGCATGCTGGCCTCGGTCGAGGCGAGGCCGCCCTTCGCGGACCGACGATTCGCCGAGGCGGTCGCCCGGGTCGACACCGCGGATCTCTTCGGTCCGGAAGCGGACGGGACCTTCCGAACCAAGACCGTCCTGCGACGCGGCTTCGCCGGGCAGGTGCCGGCGGAAATCGTCGCCCGCCCGAAGGCGAGCTTTCCCACGCCGTTCGCGCCGTGGGCGGCCGCGATGCTCGCGGATCCGCTGGTCTCGGAGGCGATCCGGCCGCTCGTTCGACCCGAGGTGTCGTCGGTCCTGAACGGGGATCCGGCGGCCCATCCGCTTCAGGCGTGGCCACTCGCGAATCTCGGACTCTGGGCGGTCGAGACCGGCATCGACCTCGCCCCATCGTGATCGAGACCCCGGTACGCTGCATGCGTGACGATGCCCCTCCGACTTCGAGTTCGAAACGCCGAGGCCACCGGTCTCGAAGAGGAAGTCCGTGAATTCACCGCCCCCGCGATCTTCGGTCGCAGCCGCGACGTGGACGTGCTCCTGCTCGACCCCGGCGTCTCGCGAAGACACGCTTCCCTGCGTCCCGGCGAGGACGGCGGCTGGTCGATCGAGGATCTCCATTCGACGCGGGGCACCTGGGTGAACGGGCGGCGACTCGCGCCGGGCGAGATCACGGCGATCGTCGAGGGCGACCTGGTCGAGATCAATCCATGGAGCCTGCTGGTGCTCGGTCGGGAGGCGACGGCCGGGATCGTGCTCGACGACGGCGACGTCGGTGGTTCGATCGCGGAAGCGGTGTCCGATCCGCAGTTGCGTGATCGGTTCGACGGCCTGGTGAGCGCGGTGCGGCGAGCGTCGACCCGGACCGGTGAGGAGGAGGTCTTCGGCGCCCTGCTCGAATGCCTGCTCGACGGCTGCGAACTGGATCGCGCCATGATCCTGCGGACCGAGGACGGGGTCACCCGCGCGGTGGCGATCCGTTCATCGGAACGGTCCGAGGAGATGAGCCCGCGTCCGTTCTCCGCGACGCTGCTCAAGGCCTCGATCGAATCCGGGCGAACGGTCCGGCTCGAGGAGCATCCCGACGTCGATCAGGCCCAGAGCTTCGCGCTCGCCGGCGTCCGCGAGGCGCTCTGCCGATGCGTCGGCGACGGAACGAACGACGAAGGGGTGCAGCTCGCCGTCTACGGGGACTGCCGCATGGGCATCGCCGACGACGAACTGGTCGCCTGGTTCGATGCCATCGCCGAGCTCTGCGCCGTCTCGATGCGGATGCAGCAGGGGAAGGTCGCGGAATCCGAGCGGGCGCAGATGGTGGCGGAGATGAACGCCGCTCGCGCGGTGCAGGAGGTCCTGCTGCCGAGCGAGTCCGGATCGATGGGGGACCTTTCGTGGCAGGTCGTCGCGATTCCGGGTCGGACCATCGCCGGTGATCTGGTCGATGTGCGTCGGAACGGCGATGGACTCCATGTGGTGCTCGGCGACGTCAGCGGAAAGGGCGCGCGAGCCGGCATGGTCATGGCGGGAACCCAGGCCTGTGCCGACACCCTCGCGGAATCGGGGCTCGCGCCGGCCGAGATCGTCGAGCGACTCGACGCCTGGGCGGTCCGGACCATTCCGGAAGCATGCTTCATCACGCTCTGGTGCGGTCGCTTCGATGCGGGCGGCGGCATGGAGTTCGTCGACGCCGGGCATGGCTTCGCGCTCGTGCAACATGCGGACGGTTCGATCTCACCGCTGGTCGGCGAGCGTCGGCCGCCGCTCGGGATCGAGGCTTTTCCCGCCGTGGCGTCGAAGGCGACGCTGCAGCCGGGCGAGGCGCTCGTGCTCTTCAGCGACGGACTGGCGGAGGAGCCGTCGTCGACGCGCGATGGCGATCGGTACGGCCTCGAACGCATCGAGGCGTCCATCGACGCTCATGGCGCCGATCCGGCCGCGATCCTCGCGGACCTCGTCGACTGGTGCGAACGGGACCACTTCGACGACGACCTCACCGTGCTGGTCATTCGTCGCGCGGCGGATTGAAGCNNCACCGTCCGGCGACCACGGCATCATCGATGAATGCGGTATCACGNCGGGTCCACATCACCACACCACACCANGCCCCGGACCGGCGCCGTCGGTCNCGTCGGGGACGATTCCGCGGAGCGGCCCGGCCGGGCGGGTGTGTACTCGTGATGCTCCCGTGGCCCGATCGGTCGATCAGTTCAGGTTGCAGTAGGTGTCGGCGAGCAGCACGCAGAACTCGTCCCAGTCACCGATGCAGCAGAACGGCTCGAAGAGGCAGACCTGGTCGCAGCATGCTTCGTCGTCGCAATACGGTCCGTCGTGGGGAACGTTGCAGGGAAGGGCTTCGTCCGAGCCGCAGGCGAGGTCGCTGTCGCAGAGATCCTCGCAGGTGACCGACGCGATCTGGGCACAGATCGAATCCCAGGCGACGTCGCAGCAGGCCGGATCGACGTCGCAGACGTCTTCGCAGCAGTCTTCGTCGTTGCAGGCGCGGGTGCCGTTGGCGAAGCAGCAGTCGCCGGCGTCCGCGTCACCGCAGACCGGAACCGGACACGCGTCCTCGGGGCCGGTGCAGGCATCGTTGTTCCGGGCCATGTTCGCACACACCAGGTCCCAGGTGACGTCGCAGCAGAAGGAGTCGTCGAGGCACACCGCATCGCAGCAGTCCTCGTCGTCGCACTTCGGGGTGCCGTTGGGCAGGCAGCAACTGCCGGCACACGGATCACCGCATTCCCAGTTCGCACCGCAGTCGCAGCGGGTGCTCTGACGGGCGAGCTGGACGCATCCTTCGTCCCAGGTGGTGTCGCAGCAGAACGGGTCGTCGCTGCAGACGTCGTCGCAGCAGCGCTTGTCGTCGCAGCTGGGGGTTCCGTTGGGCAGGCAGCAGTCGCCGGCCGGGAAGTCGCCGCATTCGGGTGCCTCGCAGGCGACGAGGGCCGCCTCGGCGCAGACGCTGTCCCAGACCAGGGTGCAGCACAGGGGATCCGTGTCGCAGATCTCGGTGCAGCACTCGCCGTCGCTGCAGCCCGGTGAAAGGTGCGGGAAGAAGCAGGAACCCGCGGTATCGATGCCGCATCCGCGGCGACAGCGGTCGAACGCGGTCGCGACGCAGAAGGAGTCCCACTGGTTGACGCAGCAGCTCGGGTCGATCGCACACACCGCCTGGCAGCAGACGGAGTCGTCGCAGAACGGCGTGTCCGACGACTCGAGGCACGACCCCGTGCTGAACGAACCGCACTGGAGTCCGCTGCCGCAGTAGAACTCGGCGAGGATCACGCATTCGGCGTCCCAGTTCACGGTGCAGCAGAGTTCGTCGACGTTGCAGATCGCCGCACAGCAGCTCGAGTCGTCGCAACCGGGCTTGGGATCGTCTTCGGGTCTGGCTTCGAAGCAGCTGCCCTCGCAGGGGCACTGCCAGTCCTCGCCGCTCGGCGTGGAACTCGGGACGACGCAGAGGCTGATGCCGAGGACGGCGCAGCTGTTGTCCCACTGGACCGTGCAGCAGGTCGGGTCGATGGTGCAGACCGCGTTGCAGCAGGCGGCGTCGTCGCACATCGGCGTGGCCTTCGACTTCTGGCAGTCGCCGACGCCGGGGCACTCGTAGAGGCCGACGCAGACCGTCGCGGCGGCGTCGACGCACGCGGTGTCCCACCGCTGGGTGCAGCAGAACTCGAGGCCGGGGATCGAGCAGACCGCCGCCGAGCATTCGGGATCGTTGCAGGCCGGCGTGAGATGGAACTCGTCGCACGGTTCACGAGCGTTCACGATGAAGGGGATGTCGCAGACGGTGAAGGCCTGCGCGGCGCACATCGAGTCCCAGCGGACTTCGCAGCACCAGGGGTCGTAGTCCTCGCAGACGTTCTTGCAGCAGGTGCTGTCGCTGCAGCCCGGATCGGGGCTGGAGACGAAGCAGTTGCGGGCGGAGGCGTCGCCGCAGGAAAGGGTCCGGTCGCACAGGGCGGGGAAGAACGCCGCCGCGGCGACGCAGGCGCCGTCCCAGGTGGAGAGGCAGCAGAGCGGATCGATGTCGCAGACGGCCTCGCAGCAATCCTCGTCGGAACAGGCGGGGCCGGGGTGGGGTGCGAGGCAGGACCCGGAGTAGGCGTCACCGCATTCGGTGCAGACCTCGCTGGCGAGTGCCACGCAGTCCTCGTCCCAGGCGTCGTTGCAGCAGAAGGGCTCGACGACGCAGACGCTTTCGCAGCAGGACTCGTCGTCGCAGTAGGGGTTCTCACGCGGCACGTAGCAGCTGCCGGCGAGGATCTCGCCGCAGAGCGGGAAGTCCTGGGCACAGAGGGTCTCGGCGCCGTCGGCGCAGACCTGGTCCCAGAGGACCTCGCAGCAGAACGGGTCGACGACGCAGACCGTGTTGCAGCAGCCGGCGTCGGCACAGCCCGCGGGGTACTGGGCGAACGGATCACGGGGTTCGAAGCACGACCTCCCGATCGGTCCGAACACGATCGTCTTCGGGCCGCAGGTGCACTGCTCGGAGAGGGTCTCGCAACCGGAGGTGGCGAGGGTCGCGCAGAGTTCGTCCCATCGGACGTCGCAGCAGTAGGCGTCGTAGCCGCAGACGAGCTGGCAGCATTCCGCTTCACTGCAGTACGGGGTGTTGTTCTGGAAGCAGCAGCCCCCGACGCCGTCGGCGCCGCACTCGATCGGGGCCACGCCGGTGGACACGGCACCGATCGTGCCGACGTCACCGAACGCGAGATCGCGGCTGGGGACGAGTTCGCACTGTCGGCCGGCGAGCCGGACGCAGTCGACGTCCCATTCGAGCGAGCAGCAGGTCGGATCGAGGTCGCACACCAGTTCGGAGCAGTAGGCGTCGGCGCAACCGAGGCCGCCGTGGGCACGGAGGCAGGGGCCGAGTCCGGCGTTGCCGGGCGAGGGGCGTCGCGTCAATCGCGCCGCGACCTGGGCGCAGCCGGCGTCCCATTCGTTGCCGAGGAACTGATCGACGCAGTCCGGATAGTTGACCGCGATCGTCGCCAGCGCGATCTGGATGTCCTGGAAGAAGGCGAGGTCGCCGGCCGGGGCGCAGTAGGTCGGGTCGATCTGGCAGAGCAGGGCCCGGAAGCGGTCGAGTTCGGACTGGAACGGCAGCGGGTCCTTCGGCGTCGCTTCGGGGACCGGACTGAGCAGGAACGCCCGCGGCCTCACGTCGAACGCGGCGGCGTTGCCCTGGGTCAGCCAGAGGGTCGCGAACTGCGTGCACGCTTCGTCCCAGAGACCGCTCTCGCAGCACTCGGGTCGGAGGAGGCAGACCTCTTCCTGGATTCGCGGGGTGGTGCACGGCGACTGGCAGTGGACCCTCGCGAGGGCGACGCAGGCGTCGTCCCACGAGGTCNNGCAGCAGGCGGGATCCGCGACGCAGACCAGATCGAGGCAACGACCGTCGGCGCATCCGGGGGTCGGATGGACGGCGAGGCAGTCGTTGGGCAGTCCGCTGCCGGATCCGAAGGGCTGCGTGTACNCGTGGATCCGCAACGCGTTGCCGACGTCCACGCGGGTGTCCGGGCTGTCAGGCAGGCAGATCTCCGTCGCGATCGCGACGCAGGTGATGTCCCAGAGATCCGTGCAGCACTGGGGGTCGACNTCACAGACGGTGGCGCAGCAGGTGGTGTCGGTGCAGCCACCGGGAACGGGGTCGCCCGGATTGGCGGGATCGAAACAGCTCTGGTTGAGCGGGTCACCGCAGACCGCGACGCAGGCGCCGTCCGATTCGTCGATCACGCAGATCAGGATCTGCTGGTCGAACGTGTCGACCACGCCGTTGTCGTTGAAGTCCGCGCAGGGGTTCTGCGGGATCTGCTCGCGATAGACCTCGAAGAGCATGAGNTCGAGTTCGTTGAGGAGACCGTCGCCGTTGAGGTCGCCGCGACACTCGCCGCAGAGCACCCAGTTCACGGGGATGTCCGGCGGCGGTGGGCACGGCTGCGCCTCGGCATCACGAACACCGAAAAGCAGAACGAACCCGATGATCGCGGTGAGGACCGGCATGAAACCGGAACCGCGGCGGGTTCGCGATGAACTCTTGGGGGAACAGAACTGGGGCATCGTCCGTGGAGATCCCTGNGGGCGTGATCATGAGGCCCGGATCACCCGGGGCACCGTCCGGCCGTGGACNGTGGAAGGAGGGGCCGTCGCCGCACCTGCCGGCGGAAAAAGCCCGTTCCAGACAAGTGTACGCGGCATTCAGGCCTCGAACAAACCTCCGAGGCGCAAAAGACGATCCGCGATCCGTGAACCGCGGATCCCGAAAATCGGCTCGCTCACCGCATTTACATGGAATGGGGGCGGAAACGTCGCGATCAATCCTCGCCGGCCATCGTCGGGGGCGGATCGACCTGGCCGAATCGGCGGGTTCGGCCACCGAAGGCACGGAACGCGGCGTGAAGCGCTTCGAGGTCGAAATCCGGCCAGAGGACGTCGGTGACGACCAGTTCCGCGTAGCTGATCTGCCACAGGAGGAAGTTCGAGATCCGCATCTCGCCCGCGGTTCGGATCAGGAGATCCGGGTCGGGAAGATCCCGGGTTCCGAGGTGGGCCGCGAGGGCGGNCTCGTCGATCGCCTCGGGCTCGATTTCGCCGTCGCGGACCGCGATCGCGAGTTCGCGGGTGGCGTCCACGATNTCGGCCCGACTTCCNTAGTTCAGGGCGAGNCAGAGCGTCATGCCCCGGCAGTCCCGCGTCGCGGCTTCGCAGGCGTCGGCCTCCCGCAGGACCTCTTCGGGAAGGCCTTCNCGACGACCGAGTCGCCGGAACCGGATGTCGTTGTCCACCATCCGGTCACGTTGCTCGACCAGGTGCTCGTGGCAGAGGGCCATGAGGAGTTCCACCTCTTCGGCCGGTCGCTTCCAGTTCTCACTGCTGAACGAGTAGAGCGTGAGGGCCTCGAGCCCGAGGCGGGCGCATTCGGTGGTGACGAGGTCGACGGTCTTCGCGCCCTGCTTGTGGCCGGCGAAGCGCGGCAGTCCACGGCCGTTCGCCCAGCGTCCGTTGCCGTCCATGATCATGGCAACGTGCCGGGGGAGCGTCTCGGGAGCGGCGTCGCGGTTGCGGGTTGGTGTGGTCATGTGGAGGCGACGAGGACTTCGGTGCGTTCCGGACCGATGCCGACGATCTCGATGGGAACCCCGATGAACGACTCGACTCGATCGAGGTAGGCCCGGGCCGCGTCGGGGAGCGAGGCCCGGTCCGTCGGACGATCCACCGGATCGGCCCAGCCCGGAAGCGTCTCGTAGACCGGCGTCACGCCTTCGAGGTCGAACGCGTCGGCGGGGAAGCGATCGGTGACCGTTCCGTCGGGAAGTCGATAGCCGGTGCAGAGTCGGACTTCGTCGAGTCCGCCGAGGACGTCGAAGAGCGTGCAGGCGATCCCGGTCACGCCGCAGACCATCGCGGTGTACCGCACCGCGACCAGATCGAGCCAGCCGCAGCGTCGGGGGCGGCCGGTGGTGGTCCCGAATTCCCGGCCGCGTTCGCGGATCCGGTCGCCGATCGGATCGTCGAGTTCGGTGGGGAACGGACCGCCGCCGACCCGGGTGGAGTAGGCCTTCATGATTCCGAGGACGCGGTCGATGTTGCCGAGGGGGACGCCGGTTCCGGCGGGGATGCCGAGGGTCGAGCAGTTCGAGCTGGTCACGAACGGATACGTGCCGTGGTCGACGTCGAGCAGGCAGGCGTTCGCGCCCTCGAAGAGGATCCGCTCGTCCGCCGCCAACGCATCGTGAAGAAGCCAGGTGGTGTCGCAGACGTGTGGTGCGAGTCGTTCGCCCAGTTCGAGGGTCGACTCGTACAGCGCGGCGACGTCGATCTTCGCGTCGTCGAGGGGGACGCCCAGTGATCGAAGCTGCGCCTCGCGGAGCGGACAGACCAGTTCGAGCTTGCGCCGGAGGACTTCGGGCCGCAGGAGGTCGCCGACCCGGATCGCGGTCGAGCGCTGGACCTTGTCGGCATAGGCAGGGCCGATGCCGCGCCGCGTCGTCCCGATCGCGCCGGAGGCGGAGCGACCGGCGAGGAACTCCTCGAGGGCGCCGTCCATGGCCTGGTGGTACGGCATCACGACGTGGGCGCGGGAGGAGACCCGCAGGTTGTCGCCGACCTCGATGTCGCGGCGACGGAGCCCGTCCATCTCCTCGAGGAGCTTGGCGGGGTCGATGACGACGCCATTCCCGATCACGCAGGTGCAACCCGGGAACAGGATGCCGGACGGCACCAGATGCAGGGCGTACCGCTCGTCACCGACCACCACGGTGTGGCCCGCGTTCGCGCCGCCGTTGTATCGGACGATGTGGTCGTGTTCCTCGGCGAGGAGGTCGACGAGCTTCCCCTTGCCTTCGTCGCCCCACTGGAGGCCGACCACCGCGGTGTGTCGATTCGCGGCGGGATTGCTGGTGGGTGGGCTCGTCGACATGGGGGCTCCAGGGGGGGCGACGTCGCATTCTACGAATCATCCGACCCCGTGTGGCCGGTTCCGCCGCGATCCGACTTCAGTGACCCGGTCGGCGGGTCGATGCTCCGGGGGCGGCCCGGGTCACGGGGTGCGAATTCCGGTCCCGAGGGAGGCTCGATCATGGACGACGCCCAGGTCATTCGAATCATGTGCCCGAATCTCGGGTGCCAGCGGATCCTCGCGGTTCCCGAGCATGCCCGAGGCAAGCTCGTCCGCTGCCGTTCCTGCTCGACCAACATCCGGATCCCCGTGATGCGGAGTCCGGAGGTCCCGAGGAACCTCGGAACGTCCGACGAGGCATCCTCCGACGCGGCCTGAGGCCGATCCACGCGGCGCCCAGGTGCTGCGAAACCACCGCGCCGTCTAGAATCAGGCGGTGACGGATCCCGCTTTCGAACTTCCGCAATACGACGACGCGCCCAGCATCGAGGCCTCGGCCCGGGTGCTGGAAGGGGCCCGCCCCGACACCGTCTATGCCCACGTGCCGTTCTGTCGGCACAAGTGCCATTACTGCGATTTCTATTCGATCGTCGATCACCGGGATCGAACCGGGGCGTTCGTCGACCGCTTCGAATCCGAGGTGAACGCGGTCCGGGCCTCGATCGACCCGGCCGGGATCCGATCCGCCTTCGTCGGCGGCGGCACCCCGACCATGCTTCCGCCCGACGGTCTGCGGCGGGTGCTCGAGGCGATCGGTTCGATTCCCGCAGGCCCGCTCGAGGAATTCACGGTCGAAGCGAATCCCGAGACCGTCACCGCCGAGATCGCGGAGGCGCTGGTGGCGGGCGGGGCCGACCGGGTGAGCATCGGATGTCAGAGTTTCCAGCCCGCGCTTCTCGAAACGCTCGAGCGGCACCATGATCCAGCCTCGGTGACGAGGTCGGTCGTTCGGCTGCGTGACGCGGGGATCCGGCGGATCAACCTCGATCTGATCTTCGGGATCCCGGGGGCGACGATGGCGGACTGGGACCGGGATCTCGACGCGGTGCTGGCCCTCGAACCGCAGCACCTGTCGTGCTACGGGCTCGTCTTCGAAGCGGGAACGCCGCTCGCGGAGAAGCGACGGCTCGGCCGGATCGACGCGATCGACGACGCGATCGAATCCGCGATGTACGACCGGACCCGCGAGCGACTCGAAGCCGCGGGGTACGAGCAGTACGAGATCAGCAACTGGGCGCTGCCCGGCGAACGCTGTCTGCACAATCTCGCCTACTGGGACGCCGGGCAGTGGGTCGCGATCGGGCCGGCGGCCGCCGGGAATCTCGGTGGCATCCGGTACCGGAACCTGCCCCGGCTGGACGACTGGATCGAGGGCGACGGCGTGTCGCCGGTGGTCACCGTCGATCGTCCCGATGCGGCGACCGAACTCGGCGAACGCGCGATGCTCGGTCTGCGACTGCGTCGGGGAATCGACCGGTCACTCGCGACGGCGCTCGCGGGGAGCACCTCGGAACGGCAGGAGGCCGTCGAGCGACATCTTCGGACGGGTGGGCTGGAGTGGCGGAGCGACCGGCTCCGCATCGCCGACCAGGCACTCATGCTGGCCGACGACATCCTGAGCGATCTGGTCTGAACGGCGGGCCCGGGCGGGCTCAGCCGGCGAAGAACTTGCGGATCGAACGCACCGTGACGGCGCGGCCCATCTCGGCGATCGACTCGGTGAGCGGGATCTCCTTCGGGCAGACCTTGACGCAGTTCTGGGCGTTGCCGCAGTCGCTGACGCCACCGACGCCGGAGATCGCGTCGACGCGTTCGTCGGCGAGGATCTTGCCGGTCTCGTGGAGATTGAAGAGCCGGGCCTGGCTGATCGCGTGGGGGCCGATGAACGACTCCTGCCACTCGGTCTCGTCCTCTTCGAGGTTGAACTGCGGACAGGCTTCGAGGCAGCATCCGCAGCTCATGCACTGGCTGAGCTGGTAGCGGGTGAGCTGGATCTTCGGGCTTTCCATCGGACCGGCGCCGAGGTCGTAGGTGCCGTCGATCGGAACCCAGGCCTTGACCGATTCGAGGGCCGCGAAGAGTCGCGCCCGGTCGACCGCGAGGTCGCGGATCGTGGGGAAGGACGACATCGGCTCGAGCGTCACCACGCCGTGTTCATCGACGATGTCCTCGACCAGCGCGGTGCAGCTCTGTCGCACGCCGCCATTGACGACCATGGTGCACGCGCCGCAGACCTCTTCGAGGCAGCCCGAGTCGTAGACCACGGGGGTCGTCCGGGTGCCGTCGACGGTCACGGGGTGCGCGGCGATCCACTGGAGGGCGGAGATGACGTTCGCGCCGGTCTGGACCGGGACGTCGAATTCCTCCACTCGGGTGGACTTGCCGGGGGCGTCCTGCCGCGTGATGCGGAACCGGACGGTTCGAGGGGCTCGCGGGGTCTTGTCGTTCGGGGCGACCATCGGGTGACGGCTCCTGAAAGGGGGTGACGGGGCGGAATATTCCGCACCCGGATGCTAGCAGGCCGATCCGCCTCGGGGTTCGAGGAATCCGGTCTTCCGGTTTCGAAACGGGAGTGGAGGCCCTTTCCTCGATGGTCGATAAGACCGAGACGCTCGGACCTTCGAACGAGACGTGGACCACCGGATGCCCATCGACTACTTCAAGCTCATGAGGCCGGCGGACTGGGTGAAGAACGTCTTCATCCTGCCCGCGATCGTGTTCTCGATTCCGGCCCTCGATGCCGGGGCGAGGGCGGCGCAGCTGCCCGGCTGGCTGACCGCGACGCTGCTCACGATCGTCGGATTCAGCCTGCTCGCCTCGGGCTTCTACGCCATCAACGACTCGATGGACGCGGAGCTCGATCGGCTTCATCCTCGAAAACGGCATCGTCCGATCGCCAGCGGCCGGATCAGTCCCACGGCGGGATTCCGATTCGGCCTCGTGCTCGTGGTGCTCGGCGTGGTGGTGGGGTTCCTCGTCGACCCGGCGGTGGGCGGCGTTCTGCTGGCCTATCTCGTCCTTCAGTTCCTCTACAACGGTGGGTTGAAGCGGGTCGCGATCGTCGATGCGGTCGTCCTCGCGACCGGTTTCGGAATGCGGGCGACCGTGGGGGCCTTCGCGATCGATCGGGCCGTCTCGACCTGGCTGCTGGGATGCGTGTTCTTCCTCACGCTGTACCTCGCCTTCATCAAGCGTCTGTGCGACCTCTCGGCGGCGGAATCCGCGGGGACGGGCTGGTCGAGTCCGGCCGGCTACGAGAATCGGCTTGAATTGAACTGGCTGCTCGGCCTGAGCGGGGTCTCGGTGGTCATGAGCTGGGTCCTCTACGGCCTGAGTTCGCACGCGACAAGCCTCTTCGGCGGACGGGCGGCGGGATTCGCGCTGCTCACGCCGCTCGTGCTGATCGTCGTCCACCGGTTCTACCGGCGGGCGAACCGNGGTGAACGCGACAGNCCGATGGCNGCGNTGCGCGAGGATCCCGTGATCCTNNTNTCGNTGGTGCTCTTCGCGGCGGGCGTNCTCGCCTGCCTCTACGTTCCCGGGGTCGAGGATGGNCTCTCGCGGCTGATCTTCGCCGACNNGTTCGANGCACCGCTCGAGAGCGGCGGGTCATGAANGCCGACGTCCGGACCGGACGACGNCTCGCGCCTGNGGTCCTCNTCGTGCTCTTTCTGGCGGCNACGCTTGGNCCGGTNCTGNCNGGATTCGATCGATTCCCCNANAAGANNNTCGACCANGATTNNCATCACGTGCCGGTGGTGCTGNCGTTCGCNGAGNNGNTTCCGGCNNTCGACCTGTCCGACTANGACAGNGCGACCACGCCGGGCATGCACCTGGTGCTCGCGGCCGCGGTCCGGATGTTCGGGCCCTCGGTGACCATGCTNCAGGTCTGTGCCTGCGGATTCGGCGTGCTGTTCGTCGTCATCGCCTATNGGTATGCCGCGAAGGTCGCCACGCCCTGGACGGCCTTCTTCTGCACGATTCCACTCGCGTCGTCGCCGTACGTTCTNGGCAATTCGATCTGGGTGATGACGGACAANCTTTCGCTCGCCCTGATCGCGATCTCGATCGGTTCNGCGATCTTCTGCGTGGCGAGCCGGNGGCNGGCCGTCGGTTCCGGGATCGCNCTNGTCTNTTCGGTGCTCGTTCGTCAGATCAACATCTGGGTNTCGGGCGTCGCGTTGNTNGCGTTTCTCTTCCAGTGGGATCCGNTNCGNCGNCGNCTTCCNTTNCGNGANCCGCTNCAGCCCNGCCANCGCGGGCTNCAGCCGGCGGTGATCTTCGCGATCGCGACGGTGGCGGCGNCGGGCGTCATCNNNGGCTTCGTCATGCTCTGGGGCGGCCTCGTCCCNCCGAAATTCCAGGTCGGTGGCGANGGCGTGACGCACGCGGGTGGACTCAACCATGGCGTCACCCCGGGGGTGTTTTCGCTGCTCGCNGTCTACGCGTCGCCNCTGGTGGTCGTGCTTCTGCCGTTCTGGTGGCATGACCGGCGGGTCCGCCGCGCGATGTTCATCGGCCTCGTGGTCGGGCTCCTGGCCGGGGTGTCGCTTGAATCGGTGGCCGGCAAGGAATACGGCCGAAACGGCGGTTGGCTCTGGTTGTTCGCCGGTTGGACGCCCACGATCCTCGGGCGATCGAGCCTGATCGTCGCGGGCAGCGTTGTGGGCGGGGCGACCTCGGGAATCCTCTTCGGACTGCTCGTCGCGTCGGGCCGGACGCGGACCGCCTGGTTGGTGACCGGTTTCGCGATCTCCTTCCTGGCCGCCTATACCGTGAACTCGTCCGCCTTCCAGCGGTACTTCGATCCACCGATCCTGCTTGCGATCGGGTGGTGTCTCGCCTCACTGGACTCGAGGAGAACAGCGTACGGGACGATCGGGCGCGGCCAGCTCCGGGTTGCCGCGTTCGGGGTCTTCTCGCTCCAGGCGGTCTTTGCGTTTCTCACGCTGTACGCGAAGATGCGCTGGGCCGAGAGCTGATTCGCTCGCCGCGGGATGAACCGGGTGCGAACGGTGTCGACCGACGCTTCGGCGTTCCGCCAGCCGCGACGCGAGCCCTGACATCCCGAACGCCGCGCTCGGTCAGCTCGCCACCGTGGCCTTCGTCTTGGTGGTCTTTTCCTTGGCCGGCGCGTGGGTCGTGGTGTAATTTCGCTCGCGGGGCGTGACCAGCCCGACCTCGACCTCTTCGTAGGCGATCTTCGGCCGCCCGGTCTCCCGATCGAGGGAGGCGACGGTGGTGCGGAGGAAATCCTCGTCGTTCCGGGTGGGGAAGTCGGTCCGGTAGTGGCTGCCGCGGGATTCCTTCCGAAGGAAGGACGCCTCGATCATCGCGTCGCCGATGCGGAGCATGTCTCCGACCGATCTGGCGTGGGAAAGATTCTGGTTCGTCCAGAGGCCGGTGTCCGACAGTCGGATGTTGGCATACCGCTCGTGGAGTTCCGCGAGCTTGGCCCGGGCCTGTTCCAGTCGGGGTTCACTCTTGACCACCGTGCAGGCGGCGGTCATTTCATCGCCGAGTTCCCGGCCGATCAGGTACGGATTCTCGGTGCCGTCGGATGCGACGAGTTTCTCCACGATCCCTTCCTCGGCGACTCGAGCGGCGTCGTAGATCGAGCTCTCGAGTTCGCTCACCGACTGCTGTTGCCCTGAGACGTAGTTCACCACGCCGAGGCCGCAGAACAGGCCGTCGAAGATGCAGGAGAGAAGGGCGTTGGCACCCAGCCGGTTGGCACCGTGGTACTGGTAGTTCACTTCGCCGAAGGCATAGAGCCCTTCGATGTTGGTCATCATCGAGTTCGGGGCGCCCGACTCCATGCCTCGGAGGTCGGAAGACGGGGTGTAGGTCGTCCAGAGCCCGCCCATCGAGTAGTGGACGCCGGGGAAGATCCGCATCGGGACTTCGGCCGGGTCCTCGCCCACGAACTTGCGGTAGATCTCGACGATGCCACCGAGCTTTCGCTCCAGATACTCACGGTCAAGATGGGTGAGGTCGAGGAAGACCTGGTTCTCACCCGCCACTCCAAGCCCCTGATTGACGCAGACGTCGAAGATCTCGCGGGTGGCGATGTCGCGGGGAACGATGTTCCCGTACGCCGGGTACTTCTCCTCGAGGAAGTAGTACCGCTCTTCGGTGGGAATGTCGCGGGGATCGCGGACGTCGCCCGCCGCGCGGGGGACCCAGACCCGGCCGCCTTCCCCACGGGCGCTTTCGGACATGAGCCGAAGCTTGTCGGCGCCGGGAATCGCGGTGGGGTGGACCTGGACGAACTCGGGGTTTCCGTACAGCGCGCCCTCCCGGTAGCAGCGGCTGGCCGCGGCGCCGGTGCAGATCACCGAGTTGGTGCTCTTGCCGTAGACCAGGCCGCAACCACCGGTCGCCATCACCACGGCGTCGGCGCGGAACGAGCGGATCTGCATGGTTCGCATGTCCTGGGCGACGATGCCGACGCATCGTCCTCCGTCCTCCACGATCGGACGCAGGAACTCCCAGTGCTCGTACTTGGTCACCCGCTTTTCGTGCTCCCAGCGTCGAGTCTGCTCGTCGAGGGCGTACAAGAGCTGCTGGCCAGTGGTCGCGCCCGCGAAGTGGGTTCGCTTGAACAGGGAGCCCCCGAAGAGTCGCAGATCCCGGCGTCCCTCGCTGGTTCGATTGAAGGGCACGCCCATCCGGTCCAGGAGGTCGATGATCCTCGGTGCCCAATGCGTCATTTCATAGACCGGGGGCTGGTGGGCGAGGAAGTCGCCGCCGTAGACGGTTTCGTCGAAGTGCTCGTACTCGGAGTACCCCTGCTGCCGTGCGACCTCGTTGCAGGCGTTGATACCGCCCTGGGCGCAGACGGAGTGCGATCGTTTCACGGGGACCAGGGAGAAGAGATCGACGGGCATGCCGCTTTCGGCAACCCTGACGGTGGCGGCGAGGCCGGCAAGGCCTCCTCCGACCACGATGACTCGACGATTGGTTTGCTGCACGGGAAACTCCGAGACTCGACGTGGACTGAACTACCGGATTCGTGTTCGTGGCCCGGGCTGGAATGGATGCCGGTATCCGTCTGGACCAGATCGTACGGGGCCCCCCGAAGAGGGCGGCGGAAATCAGTCGGGTTGGTAGGCGATCTCCAATTCCATCACCGGCGTTTCCTTCATTTTCATTTCGTTCTCGACCATCTCCGCCTTCTCCGGGTCGAGAGTCGCGAAGCCGAGGATCGCGGTCACGCTGGCTGCCGCCAGTCCCATGCCGATGCCGGCACAGGCGTAGCCCCATCTCTGCTGCGACTTCGCGCTGATGGTGAGACCCCAGGTGATCGCCGCGGTCCAAAGGCCGTTGGCGAAGTGAAAGACGATCGAAAGGACACACACCAGATAGAAGACCGCCGCGAAGGAGCCCCAGGCGCCGTCCTGGAAGTGGATGGCGGTGGAGCTGGCCGCGTACTCCGGATCGAATGGAGGCATCAATCCCCAGAAACTCCATCCCCAACGAAGTGAAGCCACGTGCATGAAGATGAAGACCAGTGCGATGTAGCCGGTGATCCGCTGCCAGGAATATCGCCAGTTGGACTGGTAGGCATATCGGTTGGTGTTGAAACGGCCGGTCCGGGCGAAATACACCCCGAGCACCGCATGGAAGGCCAAAGGCAGCCAGAGCCCGAAGACCTCGATCAGCAGGAGGGCCGGCAGGGAGTGGATGAAGTCCACTTCATGCTGGAACGTCTCGACGCCGCCGGCGACGTCACCTCCGGAGCCCAGCCGCCCCCAGACGATCGAAGAGTTCGTCGTGAGGTGGGGGATCAGGAAGAGGCCGATCGGGAAGATTCCCGACAGCGAGTGAAGCCTGCGGAGCAGGAGATAGTGGCGGTCGATGAAGCTGTGCTCGTTGGTCACGGGACGTTGCCTCGGGGGACGGGGGGCTCTGTGGGGCCCATCTGGATCAGGCGATTCGAACTCAGGGCTCTTGGATTCGCAGGTCGGGCGGGGGCGATGCAGGGTCGCCTCCGGGAATCTGACCGCCGGGCTGCCCCTGCTGGGCGACGAGCTGCGCGATCTGGACGAAACGCGAGCGGAGCTCGGTGACGACCTTGTTGATCTCCGAAGCCTCCTCATCGCTGAGGTTGCCCTGCGTCTTCTCCTCGAGAACTCCGAGAAGGTCGATGGCGAATTTGGCGCCCGGGAGGTCGACCACCACGCCGCCGGAATCCGGATCGGTGTAGGCGCCAAGGCCCATGATGGCCTGGGAGGCCAGCAGCCCCATGAGGGACTTGAAATCAGCCGGGGGCATTTCGCCCGGGGCGGGGGCCCCGCCGGCGGCTTCCGTCTTCTTGGTGGCTTCGGCGGCGAGTCGTTCCTTCTCCGCCTGGGCCTCGGCCTTCCAGTCGCTGTCAATGTGAAGTTTGGGGGTCTCGTCGGACATGGCCGCGTGCTCCGCTGGAGGGCCTGAGTGGTTTGAATCATTCATTGTAGGGGGCGAATCCTCCGGCCGCCCCCGGAGGAGGGCGAGCGGGAGGATCCGGTACTAGGATGCCCGCGTGCCGACCCTTCCCAGCAACCCGATCTCGTCCCTTCCAGCCCTTCGTTCAGGGCGAGCCTCGAAGGCCTGGCGTTCCCTCGCCCTCGGTTCCGTTTTCATCCTCGGCTGTGGTCCGAAGATCCCCGAAGCGGTCCCCGTGGTGGTTTCTCCGGCGGCTCTGACGGCCGTCGCGTTGGAGGACCCCATGATGGGTCCCCAGGAGGAGAGCCCGGTGGGACTGGAGGCCGAGGGAGAGGTCGAGGCCGATGGCGGAGCGGTCCGCGGCGAGGAGATCGTGGCGGTCGCCGGTGAAGACGGTATCGACGAGGACATGGAATTCGTCTTCGACGATCTGCCGGTCGGCGATCCGTACCCCGTGGAAGGCCTGGTCGGGCAGATCAACGGCCGACCGGTCTTCGCCGACGAGTTCCTGCTCCCGCTGGAGGATCGCATCCTGCGAATCGTCGCGGAGAGACCCCTCGCCCAGGCGGTCCGTGACGTGGATCGGCTGGTGGTGCTTCGTTTCGACGAGTACATCAATTCCGAACTCATCATCGCCGAGGCGGAGAGCATGCTCTCCGCCGAACAGCAGCAGGGAGTGCTTGCCTGGCTGACCTCGGTGCAGGAACAGACGATCACCGATCGCGGTGGAACACGTGATTCCGCCGCCAACAGCATCGAAGATGAATTCGGGATCAGCCTTGACGAGTTCATCGCCCAGCGTCGCAGTGTGGCCCTGGCTCAGGACCTTCTGCGCAAGCGGGTCCAACCCCGTGCGATTGTTTCCTGGCGTGACGTCGAGCAGGCCTACCGGCGGAACTATGCGGCGTACAACCCGCCCGCGACGATTCTGATCGGCCGTCTGCGTTTCCATCGAGAACGTCAGGCGGAAGAGGTCGAGGAGGCGTCTCGACTCTTTGCGGAAGGACTCGATTTTCCCGAGGTTTGTGAAAGCCTGGGGGTCACCGATGGCGGGGAATGGCTGGAGATCGAACTTCCCACCGACGGAATCGAGGGAACCAGCCTGGCCTCCGCGGTGAAGTCACGGCTGGATCTGGGCTCGCCCGGTTCGGTGACCGAATCGTTGGAGCAGGGAGTCTTCGTCTCCTGGTTCTCGGTGATCGGCGTGAATAAACAACCGGGTCGAAGTCTCTTCGACCCGGTCGTCCAACTCTCGCTGGAAGGGGAACTGGCCGGTCTGCGATACGCACAGGAGCAGGATCGCTACCTCTCCTCGCTCAAGGACCGCTGGGTGGCTGGAGACATTGAACAGATGCGAAAGCGTCTGCTGCTCATCGCACGGGTTCGGTACCTGACCAACCGCTGATCGTGGATCAGAATCGACGGCGTTCCTGGAAGCCTCCGGTCCGGGCCGGGCTCTCGAGCCGGATTCGTCGAATGCCCACGGGCGTGACCGAGAGATCGACCGCCATGACCTCGATCGCCACCGGATGATCCCGGCTCACGGCGAGGGCGGCCCGATGAAGTCGGTGCCCTCGCTGGCCGTCCACGCGGCGTTCCGGGAATCCTCCGCCGGAGGTCGTCTTGACTTCGATCAGGAGATGAATTCCATCATCCGGATGGGTCGCGAGGATGTCGATCTCCACGCCTGCGATCCGTTGATTCCGCGCGAGTATCCGGTAGCCGAGGCCCCGCAGGAACCCGGCCGCCAGTCGCTCTCCCCGTCGACCCACGGCGAGGT
The DNA here is from genome assembly GCA_002684755.1 of Phycisphaerae bacterium. Next base: position 6,075 of record NYVS01000117.1, on the reverse strand, counting down.
GACCGGACCTTGCGGCTGCCGCCCCTCGCGTCCGATCAGTGAACCGAATACTCGAGGCGAGGATCGCCCGGAAGCGGGGCCACGATCGACTCAACCACCCGACGAGGCCGCTTCCGGAGATTCAAGGTCGGCGACCACCTGGACGAGCTGGATCACGTTGGAGATGGAGGTTCCATCGTCGGCGCGTCGTCCCATGAGGGGGCGGGAGATCGAGGCGGTGACCAGAAGACCGCCGCCGCCGCCGGGCGTTCCGAGTCGCGCGGTACCCGGAGGACAGTTGGGTGGGGGAGCGCCGATCTTCCATCCGGCGTTCGAAAGTCTGCCGGTCAGGCTTGCAGTAAAGGCTTTGTCCAGGCTCTCGATCAGAAGTCTTCGGCCCCCCTCGCTCGCGGTCGCCAACGCCTCGAGGTCCAGAGCCACGGCGTCCGCGGCGGTCGCCCCCGAGATCCAGAGCACGCCTTCGCCGCCTGGGGGCAGATCGGATGGAGGCTCGATCTCCAGCAGAACGCCCGTGTTTCTCGCGCGGGCCGCGAGGCGACCCAGCATCGCAGGTTCCGGTTCCCAGTCGCCGTCATGACGGTTTCGGGAAAGGCGGATCGTTCGTCGGAGGTTGGCATCCGCGAGGGTGTCGGCTTCCGCCCGCGACGGTAGTCGGCCGCCGGTCTCGGCGAGGCAGATCGCCGAGAGCATGTTGGCCGCGTCCTTCACGTTCTTGGCGTTGGAATCCGATCCCAGAGCAAGCCGGGGCGTCGTCACCAACCAGAGTCTGACCGGGGATTCGAGAACCTCGGCCCGCCCTCGCCAGGGGGTCGGTTGATTCCGGATCGGATCCTTGGACTCGATCTTGCGGGTGGTGAGGCTGGGATGGGCGGTCTTGAACAGCGTCGTGAGATTCTTGCTGAAAAGGCCTCGGTCACTCGGGGCCGTGACGACCACGCCGCCATTCGCCGCGTACTCGAGAAGACGGCGAGCTTCCGGGGATTCGGGATCCTTCAGCCAGCTGGCCTTGCCGTCACCCCGAACCACCACCATGGGCAGGCGTTTCCACGCATCAAGATCGTCGTTGAGACCGATTCGGGTCCATCCCACGCCCTCTTCGATCACGTCCGAGAGCATTTGTGACGCGGGGCCCAACTCGTCACTCACGGGAAGGGTGTCCGTGGTCTCGAAGAGTCCGAAGGGGATTGATTCGAGGCCGCGTTCAAGGACGAACAGGGCGAACGCCATGTGATCGTTGGCGGGGCTCCATTTGATGGAAAGGCCGGTTTCGAGGTTCCCCTGGAACATTCGATCTCGGATCGACGTGGCGCACGCCTCGAACCAGTCCTGGTTGCTGAATCGCCTCAGTCCCGTGGCTCGTCCCGCTCGCTCCAGTGCGTGGAGCCAGTAGTAGAGCCAGTAGTCCCCGGCCTTCCCGTTGCCCTCGCTCATCCGGGGCGTGTGGCCCGGGTTGGTTTCAGGGTCGAAGTGCCGATCGAGCCAGGCGATGGCTCTGGAAATGGATCGTTCCACCGCCTTGCGGGTGCGATCATTGGCGGGACGGATCCGTTCGCAGAGCGCGAGGGTTGCGAGTCCGGCGGCGGTCATGGATCCACGCGGCGTGTCAGTCGCCTTCTGGTACCCCCAGCCACCGTCCTCGGTCTGCAGGGCGAGGAAGCGGCCGCGAACCATGTCGATGATCTTGGGTGGAACCTTGAGGCCGGCTTCCTGTGCGTCGGCGATCGCCTGCAGGGCATACTGCGTGAGGGACTGGTCCACGAGCCAGGGGCGTGGCTCCGGGATGTAGTCCCAGCCGCCGGCTTCCAGCGAGAATCGGTCGAGAAGGCGTTGGAGTTCCGCCCGGGCGAGCGGGCGATACTCCTCGGGCATCCGGCACCAGACCATGAGCCTCACCGCGATCGCATAGGTCCCATTCGCCGGATTTTCGGCGATCCAACGAAGGGCTTCCGACAACTTTTCGGATTGGGCCGGTTCCCCCGCTTCGAGCATCGCGAGGGCGACCAGCGCGGTGCGGCCGGTGGGTTGAGCCGTGTTGTCGTCGGGATAGACCGCCGGTTCCCAGTGCCGGACCGGATCGTGCCGGAGTCGGAATTCGGTCACCATCGCCTGGACCATCTCCTCGACCTGGGCCTGGGTGATCTCGTCCGCAGCCGTGGAGGGCGTGACCAAGCCGGCGATCACCGCCAGCAGGGTGAGGACTCTGTTCCGAAACATCCCGGCCGACGGGAGTCGTTTTCGAGGTCGGGCGGTAAGCGGGACGAGTTCGTGGGTGGTGGTCGACATGGGCGCGGGGCGAGTCGGGACTCGGCGGTGTGACTTCTGGGGTCGGGTTCGGAGAGGGGATTCAGTGGCTAATTCAGAGCATGCAGCGATCAATGTTCGAGGATCACTGTAGCGGGGACAAGTGGCGTTCCGGCCGGGCAATCCAACTTCGTTGTCCGACTCGTTTCGGCACTCGGTTGAGGTCCCGGTGGATGCCGCGTACCGTGGGCTCATGCCAATTCTTGTTCTAGAACACTCAGACGACCCCGGTTCGGGCTCCATCGGACGAGCCTTGTCCCGGCACGGGCTTCGAATTCAGACTATTCGCCTCGGGAGCGGCGAGGCGATTCCAACCGACCTCGACGACATCGACGGGGTGGTTTCGATGGGTGGCCGACCATCAGCGACCGATGATTCGCTTCCCTGGATCGCCGGGGAACTTCGGCTTCTCGCAGCCGCCGTGCAGGCGGAAATCCCGGTTCTCGGAGTCTGTCTGGGCGCTCAGCTGCTGGCTCGAGCCCTCGGAGGCAAGGTGGGGCGGCTCTCCGAGCCCTCGATCGGAATGCCTCGGATCGATCTCACGCCGGTCGGCCGGGAGGATCCTCTCTTTCGTGGACTGCCATGGTTCGGAAGTTGGCCGAGTTGGCATCAGGACGAGGTGACCGAACTCCCCGCCGGGGCGCGGATTCTGGCGGCCAGCGAAGAATGCAAGGTCGAGGCGTTCGCCTGTGGCATCTATGCCTTCGGCGTGCAGTTCCATCCCGAGTGGAGTGCGGCGGAACTGGTCGCTCAATGCCGCCAGGAGGACCCTGGCGCGATGGGCAGTTCGGCGGATCTCGCATCGATCGCCGCCGCTGCGCTCGATACGGCCGAGTCCATCGATCGTCAGTCGGAACGCTTCGCGGAGAACGTGGCGTCGTATCTGCTGCCGATCGAGCGGGTGAATCAGGGCGTGGCCCGAGACATTCATCATTGAGATCGGTCGGGAGCGACGATCCATGACGTGGTCAGCCTTGACTTTGAAACAATCCATCGTTCCGATTCTTTTGGCTCTGGCCGCCTCCATCGCGGCGCCCGTCTCCGCGCAGGGTCCGGAAGATTCCCCCGGGGCGGTGACGCCGGCTGAGATCTCGGTCGAGGAGACGGATCAATCGACGGCCGAGTCGGATACCTGGGCGTCCCAGATCCAAGAAGTCGAGGCGAAGATCGCCGAGGCGTCAGAGGACGCCGAGGATTCAAGCTTGCTCGCGAGTTTGAAGGATCGCCAGAAGAACCTGGAGGAACTGGTCGAGGGCGAAGTTCGTCGACAGGAACTCCTCGCCGAGATCGCCGGGGCGAGTGAGCGTGAAGTCGCATTGAAGAACGAGTTCGGAGAGGTCGATGTCACCGCGACGAAACCCATCGACCCGAACACCACTCGCGACGAGATACAAGGTCAGGTCGAGGACCTGGAGCGTTCATTCGCGGAGGGTGCCGCAAGGCTGCAGGTCGTCCGCAATGCGCTTGATTTCCGGGATCGTCGGCGCGAGGCGCTCCGCGAGGAGCAACAGGCCAACATCCGGGCCCTGACCGAGAGATCGAGGTTCGACCAGGAGGCGACGGATTTCGATCGGACCAAAGGGGAACGGCTTCGGCAGATCCGGACGCTGATCGAACTTGAACGGAAGATGCTGGAGCTCACGGACCCCGGTCTTCGACTTGAATCCAAGATCCTCAAGACGAAACTGGAGGGCATTCGCCTCGCCCTGTCCGCCCTGCGAGCGCGGCTCACGGAGATGATCGCGGCTGAAGCCACGCGTTCGTCCGACGCCGCCATGCAGAAACTGAACGCGTCGAGTTCAGAAGTGGTGCGAGAGCAACTGGCGATCAATGCCACGTTGGCGGCTCGGCTTTCGGAAGTGATTCTGAAATCGTACGAGACGGACGAGCGAATCGGAGCGACCAGAAATCGGCTCGACCAGGTCAAACGGAATCTGATCACCGACAGCCAGCGATTCGGTGGCCTCGCCACTCCGGCGATCGCGAAACTTCTTCGCGAGCGGGAATCCCTGCTTCCGGACCGTGCCGGAATCAACGCGAAGATCCGCGAAGCCCGCGGGCTGATTCCGATGCTTCAAGTCGAGAGTCTCGTCCTGCAGTCCGACCTCGAGCGGACCTCCTCGATCGCGGCGGAAGCGGACCGGCTCATTCGAGGGTCGGGATTGAAGGACGCGGCCGCGGAGACCGCCCGAAATCTCCTGGTTCCCGTGCTTGAGAACCGGGTGGAGGAGTTCGGTCTTCCGTTGGTGGCGGCGTTGAGCACTCGAATCGACCAGGTCAGTCAGGAAGTCTCGCTTCTGGAGGCCTTGGCGGAGGAAGCCGGTCTCTACGAGTCACTGGTGCTTCAGAAGACTCTCTGGATACGAGCTGACTCGAGCTTCTCGCTGGCAGCCCTCGAGTCCATCCGCGTGGAGCTGGCATCGCTGGTCCAAGGGCAGGACTGGATCGGTCTGGGGCCCGTCGTCATTGAAGCGGCGGTGGAGCATCCGTTTCGTTTCGCGTTCCTGGTGCTGCTGCCTCCGGTCCTGATCCTCGCCTTCAGGCGCCGGATGAGAAGCCGTGTCCTGCTCGCCGGCGAACGGGTGGCTCATGCGGGCAGCGATTCATTCTCCGAGACCCTGCTGGTGATGTTGTTCGCCACGCTGGAAGCCGTTGCGTGGTCGCTGCCGTTCATGATTCTGGGCGGCATGCTGCAGCAACCATTCGTGATCGAAGAGCTGGCGCGGGCCATCGGCGCCGTCTTGCAATTGATCTCGATCTTCGTCTTCCTCCTGCTTCTGATCCTCGCGGTCGTCCAGCACGGTGGACTGGCGGAAATGCATTTCCGATGGTCGAAGAGCCGGATTCGCGAGGTTCGAATCGGTGTCTGGCTGGCGATGGCGACCTTGCCGTTCGGATTTCTGGAACGCCTCTGTGATCCTTCGCGTCTCGATCTGACGATGGCGGCTCGTGTCTTTTTCACGCCGATACCGCTGTTGCTGGTCTTGAGTACCTATGTCATCTTCCAGCCGCGACGTGGGGTGTTCGGGGATGGCGGTGATGGCGATGGCAGACCCGTGGCAGGGCCGGTACTTCGGTGGGGATTGCTGACACTTCCGATCAGCCTGCTTTTGGCCAATTCCCTGGCGGCGAATCTGGGCTTCTACCGGCTGATCGCCACCGTGCAGCGAAACGTCGTCTTGAGCCTGATGCTCGTGTTCGTGGTGCTTCTGGTGCGTGAACTTCTGTTCCGGGCGCTCTACGCGCGTCAGCGCGGTGCCACCTGGCTGCTTCGCCGGCAGGAAGTCAAGGGCGAAGACGTGTCGGCGGAGGTCGGTGAACTCGCAGCGATCGAGGCTCGGACCGTTCGGGCGATCCGGTTCTGCGTGGTCATGGTCTCTCTGGCCGGTTTCTGGATGGTGTGGTCCGAACTGCTTCCTGCATTCGGTTTCCTCAGTGATATCACGCTCTGGCAGGCGGGCGAAGACGACCTCTCCGACCCCATCACGCTGCTTGATGGCGTGTTCTGCCTCCTGGCGATTGTGGGGACGTACTACACCACTCGCAACCTTCCGGCGATCCTTGAACTTCTGGTGCTCGAGCGTATGGCCATCGACCGTGGCATGCGATACGCCTGCAGCCAGATCCTCCAGTGGGCGATTCTCATCGGTGGCTTCGCATTCTCCGTGAGCATTCTGGGAATCAGCTGGGCCAGCGTCCAGTGGCTGGCTGCCGGCTTCACGGTGGGACTTGGTTTCGGCCTGCAGGAGATCTTCGCCAACTTCATCTCGGGAT
>NYVS01000116.1 GCA_002684755.1 Phycisphaerae bacterium | reverse complement strand
ACGTCGTTGTAGAAGGTGACCACGAAGAGCGTGCCGATCAGGGCGAGTCCGACCAGCGTCGCCGCGTTCTGGAAGGCGATCGAGGGCGGCTTCTTGAAGAACTTCTCATAGAGCAGGAAGAGAAAGAGCCCGCCGTCGACGATGGGCAGCGGCAGGAAGTTGAGCACCGCCAGGTTCACGCTGATCATCGCGAGGAAGAAGATCAGGTACATGAAGCCCCGGTCCGCCACCCGGGTGCCGATGTGCACGATGCCGACCGGCCCGTGAAGCTGCTTCACGCTGACCGATCCGCCGACGAGGCGGTCGATGGTCAGATAGGTGAGCACGACCATCTTCCAGGTCTGTCGAAAACCCATCATCGTCGCAAGGATCGGATCACCGCCGGCGGAGAGCGTGGTCTGAAGCGGCTCGAACCAGTTCCCGGGGAGCGGCGCGGTCCAGCCGAGGCTGCGAAGCCGGTCGCCTTCGGCCTTCGAGATCGTGATCGTTCCGGACTCCGCGGCGGCGTCGGCCACCGGCAGCGTCCAGGTGAATTCGGTCTCGGTGGCACCGTCGGTGCCGACGGCATCGACCAACGCGGCGCGGAAGGACGGCCAGTCCTCGACGGACTTCGTTCCCACCGCGTCGATCCGGGTCCGCGGCATGAGTCGCAGGGCCGCGATCGACGCCGGCATCGGTTCGTCGCCGCCCACGACCTCGAAGGGGCGGGCGATGCGGGGGTCGTCGAGGGCGTAGTTCACCATCACGCCGAGTCGGCCTTCGGCATCGGTCCTCGCCTCGACGCGTCGCTCGACGCCGTCGCGTTCCACGAGGATCGGAATCGTCCGGCCGGGCCGGGCCATCAGCGCGCCGCGGAACTCCGACATCCGAGGGCCCGCGACGTCCGCGACCTGCAGGACGATGTCACCGGCCGCGAGGACCTCCGCGTTGCGACTTCCATCGACGACGCCGGTGATCCTGACCAGCGGCGTCAGTCCGAGCAGGCCGGACTCCCAGTCGCCGGCGCCCTCGGGTTGCGGCTCGGCGTACAGGATGCGTTCGTAGATCGGGTCGGCGGTCATGGAGACGGCGAATCCAGGCTCGCCTCCGGCGCCCGGTCCGAAGCCGACCTCGACGGGCCGGCCGTTCGACGCGGTCATCACCTCGTCGAAGGCCTCCCAGGTGCCGACGGTGGTCGAGCCCGCGGACACGATGGTCCGGCCGGGCATTCGATCGGCCATCGACGCGTCGAACATGGTCTCGAGCGGTGTCTCGAGCTGGGGATCCGAGGCGAGCTGGTTGCTGGCGGCCGGTGCGATGCCGATCATCCGCATGTTCATGCGTTCGTCGTACGCCGGCTCGACCTCGAATCGAAGCGGGGCGTCCCGGCCGGGTCGGTCGACCTCGATGCTGAGTGGTCGGTCGGGGACGCTCATCGCGGATTCGATCATCACGTCGGAGAAGGTCATGACGTCCGAATCGCCGATGCGGGTGATCCGGTCGCCGGGTCGGATGCCGGGTGCCACGCCTTCGGTCGAAGACGTCGCCACGGCGGCGGGCGAGTCGGGCTGGACCGGCCCGACCACCGGGGCCTCGAACCGGACACCGACCATGAACGCGACGACGAACATCACGATCGCGGTGATGAGGTTCATCACCACGCCCGCGCTCACCACCACCATCCGCTTGCCCACGCTCACGCTGGTGTAGCTCCGGGCGTCCGGGCTCGTCGCGTTCGGGTTGCCGTCCTCCTGCCCGAGCATCCGGACGTAACCGCCGACGGGAAGGAGTCGGAGGGAGTACTGGGTCTCCCCGAGGCCCTCCTTCGCCATCTCCTCGTCGCTGAGCTCGATGGGGAATCGACCAAGCCGCTTCTTGACCACGTCGTCGCAGGCGCCGAATCGAAATCCGACCCCGCCGCGGTAGCTGGCGACCACCGGACCCATGCCGATCGCGAACCCGTCGGCGCGGATTCCCGCCCAGCGGGCCGCGATGAAGTGGCCGAGCTCGTGGAGCGCGATGAGCAGGCCGAAGCCGAGAATGATCAGGAGGATGTTGCTGCCGGTACCGAGAATGTCCACGCGGGATCCTTCGTTGGTTCCCGGTCGGGAACGCGGAGGTCGGGGGTCGAACGGAAGGTCGGGGCCAGAGGATAGCCGGGGAGCAGAGGACCTTCCCGGATCAGTTCGACGGCGGTCGCTCTCGGGTTCGCGGCTCGGCCGAACTCCGGGCCGAAATCGATCCGCAGGCGGATCAGACGTCGATCGCCGAATGGGCGCGGGCGGCGTCCCGGGCCGCCTCGTCGGCCGCCATCACCGCGTCGAGATCGGACGCCGGTCCGATCGGGACCCGGTCGACCACGTCCGCGACGACTTCCGCGATCCGGCCGAAGGGCATGCCGCCGGCACAGAAGGCTTCGGCGGCGACCTCGTTCGCGGCGTTGAAGATCGCGCCGGCGGTGCCACCGGCGCGGATCACGCCTCGGGCGATCTCGATGGAGGGGAACCGGTCGTGATCGACGGGTTCGAAGACGAGCTCCCGCAACGCCTGGTAGTCCATGGGGGCTGCGCAGCCCGGCACCCGGACCGGATGACAGAGCGCGTACTGGATCGGCATCCGCATGTCCGGAGGCGACAGCTGGGCGAGCGACGACCCGTCGAGGAACTCGACGAAGGAGTGCACGATCGACTGGGGATGGATGATCGCCTCGAGACGATCCGCGTCGATGCCGAACAACCAGTGGGCCTCGATCAGCTCGAGCCCCTTGTTCATCATCGTCGCGGAGTCGATGGTGACCTTCGGTCCCATCTTCCAGGTCGGATGGTTCAACGCCTCCTCGACCGTCGCGTTCCGGATCCGGTCCGAGGACCAGGTCCGGAAGGGACCGCCGGACGCGGTCAGGACGAGTCGGGACACCTCCCGCGCGTCGCGGCCGGAACGAAGGCACTGGTGCAGCGCGGCGTGTTCACTGTCGATCGGAATGATCTCGACCCCGGCCTCCGCGGCCGCGGCGGTCACCAGCGCTCCGGCGGCGACCAGCGTCTCCTTGTTCGCCAACGCGACGTCGCAGCCGCGTTCGATCGCCGCGAGCGCCGAGGGGATCCCCGCGGCGCCGACCATCGCGGCGACCACCAGGTCGCCGGGCCGCGCGAGGTCCTCGACGAGTCGGACCGCGGCGTCCGGTCCGGTGCGGATCGAACGATCGGTCGACAGTGCCGACGCCGCGCCGGGATCCGCGAGGGCCACGTCGCGGACCGAGAATCGATCGGCCTGCTTCTCGAGGACGTCGCCCCGACGGCCCGCGGCGAGTCCCACGACCTCGAAGGTCGGTGTCGATTCGCCGGGCCTCTTCTCGGCGGCGGCGAGGTGCTCGACGACGTCGAGCGCCCCGACGCCGATGGAACCGGTCGAGCCGAGGATGATGATCCGTCTCGGATCATTCGATTCGGCGATGTTTCGAGACGGCTGCTTCATCCGAACTGGGCTTCCTCGATTCCCGTGATCGGCCGGAAGGAGAACGATCGGAACGGATTCAGCGATCACCCGGGCTGGACTGCCCGGGGGATCGGCGCTGATACCGGCCGCCGTAGAGCGACCGCTTCTTCGGCTTGATCGGAACGGCGGCGGTCTCCACGACCGCGACCGCGTGCTCCGGTTCGTCCGAACGATCCGATTCCGCGGAATCCCGCTCGTCCGGCGTCTCCAGGGCTTCGGATTCCTCCTCCGATGCGTTCGTCGACACCGGCGTCGGCCTGGTGTCGGTCGATTCGTCGTCGCCCGACACGTCTTCCGAACGCCGGTCGCCGTCGGCGCCTTCGCCGCCCTCGGCGTCATCGTCGGAGCGTCGTCGTCGCCGTCGGCCGCCACGTCGTCGGCGGCGACGCTTCTTTCGCGGCTCGCCGTTCTCGTCGACATCTTCGCCGTCCGGTGACGCCGCTGCCGCGTCTTCGGCCTGCGGCGCCGGCTCGGCGTCGTCGACCTCGGGCGTTTCCGGCGGATCGGGTGCGAAGAAACCGCGGACCGTCCCCACGAATTCGCCGGGAATGGAGGACATGTGGTTCTTCAGCTCGAGTGATTCGAGCTTCTCCACGACCGCCGCGAGGATCTCCTTGCTGGTGATCCCGAGTTCCTTCGCGAGCGCGTGGACTCGAACCGGTGATTCAGGCTCGGCGGGTGCCGGCGGCTCGGCCGGCGTCTCCCTCGACTCGGAGGTCGACCCGGAGGTCGATTCGGACGTCGTGCCATCGCCTTCCTCGCCGGATCGGTTTCCGCGACCGCGACGTCGACGCCGGCGGCGTCGCTTGCGGCCACCACCTTCGGACGTCTCGTCCTGGTCGGCGTCGGTGTCGGTGTCGAGCGGCTTCGCCAGACGTTCGGCGATCGTCTCCTCGTCGTCGTCCTCGTCGTCGTCATCGATGTCGAAACCACCGGCCATCGCGATCGAGACCACGTCCGCCGGAGCGGGCTTGCGGCGTCGACGCCGTCGTCGTCGACCGTCGCCGTCACCGTTTCCGTTTCCGTTTCCGGTGGCGACGTCATCCTCCGCCTCGTCGCCGACGTCGTCGAGCGACTCGACGAAGTCGGTCAGAACCGGGGTCTTCAACAGGGGAAGCCGTGAGATGTCGATGTCGGCGTTGCGGTCGTCGTAGGCGTAGACGTCGAAGCGGTCGCTTCCGATCTGCTCGGAGATCCGGATGTCGACCCGTCCGCCGCTTCGGCGTTCCAGATCGTCGATCCGGCGGCGATGTCCGCTCAACAGGGCGCTGGCGACCCGGGTGCCGCACACCAGCTCGACCCGCTCGACCTTGTCGACCGCGAGGATGCGGGCGGCTCTTCGGACCGCATCGGCGGCGACGGAGTCCGGATTCCGGATCTCGCCGAGGCCGGTGCAGGACTGGCAGGGCGTGAAGTACTGGGATCGGATGCTCGGGCGGATCCGCTGTCGGGTCATCTCCACGAGTCCGAACTCGCTGATCGGCAGGAACGTGGTCCTCGCCCGGTCCTGACGGAGATTCTCGGCGAGTCGGTCCTCGATCTCCTTGCGGTTCCTGGCGAAACGCATGTCGATGAAGTCGCAGACGACGAGGCCGCCCTGGTCACGCAGCCGGAGCTGGCGGACGATCTCGTCGGCGGCCTCCCGGTTGGTCGAGACCGCGTTGCTCTCCGCGTCGCGGGCGCCGCGGCTCCGGCCGGAGTTGACGTCGATCGCGACCATCGCCTCGGTCTGGTCGATCACCAGCGCGCCGCCGGATCGCAGCGGGACCTCGCGGGCGTGGATCAGATCGATCTGCCTTTCGACGTCGAACGCGTCGAAGAGCGGAACTGGCTTGTCGTAGTAGCGGACCTTGGGGCCCGACTTCGGCGAGACCACGGAGAGGAACGTGCTGGCCCGCTCGAATCCCGTCCGACTGTTGATCACGATCGAATCGATCGAGGCGTCGACGACGTCACGGATGGTCCGGACCACGAGGTCGCCCTCGGTGTAGAGCTCCGAAGGAGCGCCGACGCGGTCCATGCGCTTCTCGAGCTGGGTCCAGAGTCGCTTCAGGTAGGCGGCGTCTCGCTTGAGCTCGGTCTTGGTCTTGTCGTATCCGGCGGTGCGGACGATGAAGCCGAAGCCGTCGGGGAGATCCAGTTCGTCGAGGATCCTCCGCATCTTCTCACGCTGGTCGTCGTCGACCTTCCGGCTCACGCCGACGCGGTCCATGCCCGGCATCATCACCAGCAGGCGACCGGGGATGGAGAGGTAGCTGGTGACGGTCGGGCCCTTGGTGCCGACGCCCTGCTTCAGGACCTGGACCAGGATCTCCTGACCCTTCTTCAACGCATCCTGGATCGGCGGTCGCTCCCGCCGGGGGGTCTTGCGACCGACCTTCTCCGTCTTGTCGCCGCCGGGGAAGTAGCGGGGGTGGAGGTCGGAGACGTGGAGGAAGCCGTTCATGCCCTGGCCGTAGTCGACGAAGGCGGCCTGGATCGAGGATTCGACGTTGACGACGCGGGCCTTGTAGATGTTGCCGACCGCGGTCGCGCTCTGGGTCCGTTCGACGAAGAGCTCCTCGAGTCGTCCCTTCTCGAGAATCGCGATTCGGCAGGACTCGCCCGGCACGTCGTCGACGAGGAGGACCCGGCTTCCCGCGGGCGCGGTCGGGCCGGTGGGCGTCACTTCGATCGCGGCCCGGTCGGGTCGCTTCCACTCGCGGCGGGATCGTCCCTTCTTCGCCGTCGAGCCGGACTTCTTCTCTTCGGGTTCGCTCGTCTCGGAGTCGGATTCCGCGTCACCGTCCGCCTCCGGCGTTTCCGCGACGGCGTCGGCCGCCTCGGTATCGGCGGACTCGGCGTCGGGCTCGCCCGAACCGCGCTTCCGGCGCCGGGAGCCACCTCGTCGGGATCGCTTCTTTCGCGGTGCGGATTCGTCATCGGCCGCCGCGTCCGTGCCGCCTTCGGCCTCGGTCGTCGCGGCCACCGTCGCCTCGGGGGTCGATTCCGGTGTTTCCGCGGTGACGACGGCCTCCACGACGGTCTCGGTCGGGGCTTCGGTCTCGGTGCCCGCATCGGTTTCGGGCTCGGAGGACGCGGCTCGACTGGTGGTCTTCTTCGTCGTCTTCTTCTTGGTCGTCTTCTTCGCGGTCGACTTCCTGGTCGTCTTCTTCGCAGTCGACTTCTTCGTGGTCTTCTTGGCCACGGTCTTCTTGGTCGTCTTCTTCGCGGCGGACTTCTTCGTCGTCTTCTTCTTCGTCGTCGACTTCTTCGTGGTCTTCCCGGCCCCGGCCGAAGACTCGGCGGTGGTGGGTTCCGCGGCCGGTGAATCGCCGGCGTCGGAATCGTTGTCGTTCATGGTCATGGTCGTCTCCATGACCGCGTTCGAGGTCGTGATCGAATGTCGTCGAGGGGACGTCGAGCCCGATCGGGATCCGACGCACGTCGGGCGTGCATCGTCGGTCGGCCTGGATCTTGACAGGATTCCGGTACATCACACCGGAGCGGGCGGACCGCATCGCGGTCGCCAACCGAGGAATCGATCCGGTCCTCCGCAGTGCGGTGCCGATCGGTCCTCGTTTCGATTCGAGATCATCCAGTTCGAAGCGGGGCCGGTGTTCACCGGCGTGTCGGTCGGCGATCCCGGGCAATCCTCCAGCTCCGCGTGAGGCGGAGTCGCCTCCTGAAGAGGCTGGATTCCCGGGGCGTCGCGTCGACCTCGCCCAGTCCGAGCGGCGATCTCGGTCGCCTGCCGTGAGCGGGGAGGAAGCCTCCTCGATCACTTGATTCGTGTCCCTCCTCGACGAACGTGCGGTTCACGTCCCGTCGAAGCGGTCCTTTGTTCCTGACTTCCCCTTCACTCGGCGGTCCATCCGCCGGGTGATCCGGGGTCGATTTTTCTGAGCTCGTCGCGGAGGTAGTTGAGGACCTGCCGCTCGGAATCGAACGTACCGACCTTCCGGGCGATGCGTTCGCAATGTTCGATCGAGACCGACCTGATCACCTTCTTGATGAGGGGAATCTGGGTCGGAACCAGAGAAAGTGTACGCAAACCGAGTCCCAGCAGCAACATGGTGTAGATCGGCTCTCCGGCGATCTCACCGCAGATCGAGACCGCCACCTCACGCCGCCGTGCGGCCCGAATGACGCTCTTGATGAGCTGGAGGACGGCCGGGCTGGCGCCCGTGTAGAGATTCGCNACCCGCTCATTCCCACGATCGACCGCCAGCGTGTACTGGATGAGGTCGTTCGTCCCGATCGAGAAGAATTCCACCTCGTTGGAGAANGCACGGGCCATCAGGGCCGCCGAGGGCACTTCGACCATCATGCCGATGGAGACGTCGGTGCCTCGGGGAATCCCCTCCTCGTCGAGCTCCTCGGCGACGTCGGCGAGGAGCATCTTCGCCTGGCGGATCTCCATCACGGTGGAGACCAGCGGGNACATGACCTTCACCGGGCCGTCGGTGGCGGCCCGCAGGATCGCCCGAAGCTGCGTCTTGAACTCCTTCAGATGCAGCAGCGAGTAGCGGATCGAGCGGCAGCCGAGGAAAGGATTTCGTTCGGGCTCCTCCGCCTGTTCCTGGGTGTACTTGTCGGCGCCGAGGTCCTGGGTCCGGATGACCAGCGGACGCCCTTCGAGCATCCTGATCGCCGTTCGGTATGCCTCGTAGTGCGCCGCCTCGTCCGGCGCGCGGCCGCTGGTGAGGTAGAGGAACTCGGTGCGGTAGAGCCCGACGCCGCCGCCGCCGTTGGAGAGCACGGATGCGATCTCGTCGGGGAATTCGATGTTGCCGAGCAGCGAGATCTCGACACCGTCGGTGGTGACCGCGTCGAGGGACGCCGTTTCGCGGAGGCCGGCGCGGAACTCGCTGACCTTCGACTGCCGGGCTTCGTATTCGGCGACGGTCTCCGGATCCGGATCGACGATCACGGTGCCCGCGTCGCCGTCCACGATCACGAGGTCGCCGTTCTCCACGCCCCGGCTCACGCGGTGGCATCCGACNACCGCCGGAATGTCGATGGCACGGGCGACGATCGAGACGTGACTGGTCCGGCCNCCGGCGTCGGTCGCGAAACCGAGCACCTTGCTCCGGTCCATGCCCGCGGTCTGGCTCGGAGTGAGTTCGTGGGCGACGATCACCACGGGTTCGGTCAGGTTGGCGAGCCGGCTGGTCGTCTCGCCCATCAGCTTGTCGAGAACCCGGCGATCGAGGTCGATGATGTCGGCGGTCTTCTGGGCGAAGACCTCGTTGCCCATGGCCGCGAACTGGTCCGTGATCGTCTTGAACTGGTCCGCGACGGCCCATTCCGCGACGACGAGATCGGTGCGGATCCGTTCCCGGATCGGATCCCGGAGGGAGGGGTCCCGCAGCAGGCCGACGTGGAATTCGAAGATCTTCGCGGGCTCGGCACCGAGCTGGATCCGGGTCCGGTCCCGCAGTTGCTCCAGCTCCGCGATCGCCTCCTCGAAGGCGGTATCGACNCGCTCGATCTCGGTTTCGCAGTCCGAGGCNTCGATGCGNCGGTGCGGCACCCGCTGCTCGGCCTGGCCGAGTCGGAAGACTCGTCCGAAGACGATGCCGGAGGAGACCGGGATTCCGCGAATGACTTCCATGGTCGAAGCGGTGCTCGAGATCGGGGGTTTCCGCCCCGGGGTGGCGTCACCGGCCGGCAGGGCCGATTGATCGGATTGGTCGGATGTTTGAAATCCGAGACGAGTGNAAAAGCGCCGAGCCGCACGATTCTAGCAGAATCCGGTGGATTCGAAACCGCTTGAAATCCGCCCGGACGACCCACGAACGGGGTTTCGAGCCGAATATCGCGACTCGGTCGGGACCGTCATCTCCGCCGATCGGGGGGTGCCCGCGGCGGTTCGGCCCCGCCGGTGGGCCTGGGAGCGGAAACGGCGGGGTCCCGTGGTCGGGACCCCGCCGCTTTGATTCCGAATCGATCGAGGGAACGAGGATCAGTCCTCCTTCACCTCGAACTCGGCGTCGATGACGTCGTCGCCCTCGCCACCGGAGGGGGCGGCTCCGGCCGCCGGATCCTCGCCCGACGCGGCGTCCTGGGCGCTGGCCTCGTAGACGGCCTTGCCGAGCTCGGTCGAGACCTTCTCGAGGTTCGCGAGGGCCGCTTCGATCGCGGGCTTGTCCTCGCCCTTGATCTTCTCTTCGAGGTTCGAGATGGCGGACTCGATCTCGCCGCGGACCTCCGCCTCGACCTTCTCGCCGTGCTCTTCGAGGCTCTTCTTCGTCGAGTACGCGATCTGCTCGGCTCGGTTCCGGGTCTCCACGAGCTCCCGCTTCGCCTTGTCGTCGTCGGCGTTCTGTTCGGCTTCACGCTTCATCCGATCGATCTCGTCGTCGGAGAGGCCGCTCGAACCCTTGATCTCGATGTTGTGGCTCTTGCCCGTCGCCTTGTCGGTCGCGGAGACGTTGAGGATGCCGTTCGCATCGATGGAGAACTCGACTTCGATCTGCGGCGTGCCGCGGGCCGCCGAGGGGATCCCGGTGAGGTCGAACTGGCCGAGGGTCCGGTTGTCCTTCGCGAACTCGCGTTCNCCCTGCAGGACGTGGATGGTCACCGAACTCTGNTTGTCGCTCGCGGTGGAGAAGGTCTCCTTCCGCGAGGTGGGNATCGTGGTGTTCCGCTCGATGAGTCGGGTCATCACGCCACCGAGGGTCTCGACACCCAGCGACAGCGGCGTGACGTCGAGCAGGAGGACGTCCTTGACGTCGCCGATGAGGACGCCGCCCTGGATCGCCGCACCGATCGCGACGACTTCGTCGGGGTTGATGGAGCGGTCGAGTTCGGGCGTCTTGAAGATGTCCTTCGCGATCTCCTGGACCTGCGGGATCCGNGTGGANCCNCCGACCATGACCACTTCCGCGATGTCNTCGGGCTTGATCTTCGCGTCGGTCAGGGCCTGCTCGCAGGGCTTGCGGAGACGGTCGAAGAGATCGTTGCAGATCGACTCGAAGGTGGCACGGGTGACCGTGACCTGGAGGTGCTTCGGGCCGTTCTGGTCGGCGGTGATGAACGGCAGGTTGACCTGGGCCTCCATCTGCTGGGAGAGCTCGATCTTCGACTTCTCGGCGGCCTCCTTGAGACGCTGGAGCGCCATCGCGTCGCTTCGGATGTCGATCCCTTCCGCCTTCTTGAACTCGTCGGCGATGAAGTCGATGAGTCGCTGGTCGAAGTCGTCGCCACCGAGGTGGCCGTCACCGTTGCTCGAGAGCACCTCGAAGACGCCGTCGCCGACGTCGAGGATCGAGATGTCGAAGGTACCGCCGCCGAGGTCGAAGACCGCGATGCGGGCGTTCTTCTTCTTTTCGAGGCCGTAGGCGAGCGCCGCCGCGGTGGGTTCGTTGATGATCCGCTCGACCTTGAGGCCTGCGATCTCGCCGGCNTCCTTGGTCGCCTGCCGCTGGGCGTCGTTGAAGTATGCGGGCACGGTGATGACCGCTCGGTCGACGGTTTCGCCGAGATATTCCTCGGCGGTCTTCTTCANGTCGCGGAGAATCATCGCCGAGACCTCGGGCGGCGTGTATTCCTTGTCGCGGACCTCGACGGAGACGAGATCGTCACCGCCGCCGATCACGCCGTACGGGACCAGCTTCTCTTCNTGCTGGACCTCGTTGTGACGGCGGCCCATGAACCGCTTGATCGAGAACACGGTGTTGCTGGGGTTGGTCACCTGCTGGTGCCGGGCGGCCTGCCCGACGAGGCGGTCGCCCTTGTCCGTGAAGCCGACCACCGAGGGGGTGGTTCGATTTCCGGTCGAGTTGATGATGACGGTGGGCCGTTCGCCCTCCATGACCGCGACCACCGAGTTGGTGGTTCCGAGGTCGATTCCGATGATCTTGCTGTTGGATTCTGACATGGTTGTTGACCTTTCCGATCAGGTGCTTGTCTGGATGGGAGGTGAGACGCATCGTGCCGCCTCTGTTCCGGGGTGACCGCCCTGGAGTCCGCTTNCCCCGGAAGCGGAACGAATCGACGGAGTCGACTCGTGGGCCTGCCACACCCGTTTCCGGGTACGTCAGNTGAATCGCAAGGGCGATGCCAGAACCAACCTGCGGTTCTCGTCGATTTCTGGGGGTGTCAGGAGGGGGGTTCTGCCGATTTGGCACCGGTGAAGGCACCGAACCGACGAGAACCGACCTCCGGGCTTCCGCTGGCGATCTGGCCCGCGGTGGTGGCCATCGCGCTTTCCGTGGGTTGGGCGGCCACGCCGCTCGTCGCCTCGCTTGGTGGCCGGCTTCAGCTGCTGGGACTCGTCCCCGACTGGGCATGGCTGGTGGCGGTCGGATTCTGCCTGCTGCTCGCCGTCGCGGTCAGTGTTCCGGGNCGGGATCCCCGCCGNTGGAANTGCGTCGCCCTCACCAGCCTCGCCACGCTGGGCCCGGTGATCGGGACGCTGCAGCGTGATCTGGGAATGCCGCACCGGTTCGTGGACGACGCCGTGACGCTCGTGTTTCTCAATGCCAACGACCCNGGGGAGCGACGGGTGGACGGTGTTCGTGACTGTGANCGCGTCCTTGAACGNCTCGTCGAACTCGATGCGGACGTCACGGTGCTCGTGAATCCCGGATGGCGTGTTCCCAGCGCCTGGCGGAGATCGGCGGATGTTCGCGAAGGGCGACTCGCGATCCGCTGGGTGGGCTCGGTGCTCGTCGCTTCCCGCTTTGGAATTCGATCGATGCGGGGGGTCGACGCGTTGCGAGATCTCGACATCGGGCCCGTCAAGTCACCGCCACGGGCGGTCGAAATCGAGCTCGACGTGCCGGTCGGGAGCCCGCTCCCGAAGCGAATCCTCGTCATCGATCTCCCCTCGGAGCAGGGCATCGATCGGCTGGAGATGGCGGGAAANGTCGCCGACCGTCTTGGTTCGATCGAACCTGAACTGATCCTCGGCGACCTCAACATGGCACCNCGGTCACCCGCGGTCCGGATGCTCGCGCCTGGCTTCGAGGATGTNTTNCGGCGGGCCGGNCGGGGCTGGGGNGNNACCTGGCCGCGNGAGNCNCCNTGGCTTCGNATCGACTTCGCGCTGACGCCTGATCGATTNACGCCGACGACGATTCGAACGTTCGACCCCGGNGCCGGTGGTCACCGTGGCCTGGTCATGGAATATTCGGATTGAAGTGGTCCGGACGTTCCGGATCGNCGGNGAGCGANNCGNGATCAGCCGTCGATCTGAAGTTCGTTCCAGATCTCNAGGATCCACAGGCCGGAGGAATCCTCGGAGGCCATTTCGCCGTCGAAGTTCACATCCGTCGGGATCGAATTCAGGAACTTGGAGCCGGTGTCCGCCTGGTAGAAGGTGGAACCGTCGCCACGGAGCACGTTGAATCCGGTCTCGTGGTTGAAGTCGGAACGGCTCCGCAATCCGTCGGTGAGCAGGATCACGTTCGGATCCGACATTCGTCTGCGGCTCGGGCCAACGAACTCGTCACCACGCGACCGCTTCAGATGCCCGGTGTAGTGGTAGTTGCAGAATGCGACTTCCGGTCCGGTTCCCTGGGTCTCGCCGACGAGGGCTTTCGCGCGTTCGAACGTGTGTTCGCCGCGGTGGGCCGGGCAGAAGCACGACGCGGGCGAATCGATGTATCGCTCCTTCCAGAGCATCCCGATTCCATCGAATCCCGCCACGCCCACCTCGTCGTCGAGGTCACCGGTGTTCAGGGCCATCATGTTGGCGGGCCGGTTGACGGTCTGGAAGCGGGATTCGGGGAGACGATCGTTGTTGTCTCTGCCGAAGATCAGGAACGACACGCCGATCTGCCTCTGGTTCGAAGCGCAGACCAGTCGTCGAGCGCCGTTTCTCGCGACTTCGAGGCCGGGGAGAAGGAGCGAGGTCAGGACCACGATCACGGCGAGCACCACGACGAGCTCGATGACACTGAAGCCGGGACGTGAGTGACAGCCTCGTCGGGAGCGGTCCCCGAGGGCGTAGGATCTCAGATCTGGGCGACGGTCAGTCAAGCGACCTCCTGCCGATATCATGGGCTGAGCGGAGACGGTTGTCGGAGCTAGTCGGCGATCCGTCTGTGGCAAGGATAACGCCGTGAGCGAGGGATTGGAACGAATTCCAGTCTTTTC
>NYVS01000115.1 GCA_002684755.1 Phycisphaerae bacterium | reverse complement strand
CGTGGAGATCGACGGCGGCGTGAGCACCCGGTACGACGGCGAGCAGGCGGTCCAGCAGGAACTCGGGAAGCTGGTCTTCCAGCGCGACGAGTTGCGTGAGCGGTTGCGCAAGCGAGTGCGGTCGACGTTGTCCGAGGAACAGCGTCGCCGAATCGACGCGAACGGGTGATTCGATCCGGGCCGCGTCGCGGCTCGCCCGGGAGACCGCGAGGAGCATGCTCGTGGGAAGTGCGTAGGATGGTGGCCGGAGGAGCCACCGATGCCCGGAAGATACGTACTCGCCCTCGACGAAGGAACCAGCAGTTGTCGGTCGATCGTCTTCGACTCGAGTGGTGGGATGAAGGGGGTCGCCCAGACCGAATTCACCCAGCACTTCCCGCGACCCGGGCTCGTCGAACACGACGCGAACGAGATCTGGGAGAAGCAGCTCGGCACCGCCCGTGAGGCGATCTCGAAGGCGGGCATCGATGTCGGCGAGATCGCGGCGATCGGGATCACGAACCAGCGGGAGACGATCGTGGTCTGGGATCGCTCAACCGGCGAGCCGATCCACAACGCCATCGTCTGGCAGGACCGGCGGACCAGCGATTTCACGGAGTCGCTGCGGGCGGCGGGCCACGAGGACGACGTCCGGGCCCGGACCGGCCTGGTCCTCGATCCCTACTTCTCCGGGAGCAAGTTGAAGTGGATCCTCGACGAGGTCCCGGGCGCCCGCGAGCGGGCGAATCGCGGTGAACTCGCCGCCGGCACCATCGATTGCTGGCTTCTCTGGAAACTCACCGGCGGTGCGGTGCACGCGACCGATCCGAGCAACGCGTGCCGGACCCTGCTCTGGAACATCCACGAAGCCGAATGGGACGAGACGCTGTTGACGCTGTTCGACGTGCCGCGGGAGATTCTCCCCGACGTCGTCGCCTCGAGCGGCGAGGCGGGCGCGTCGACCCCGGATCTGCTTGGCGCGTCGATCCCCATCGCGGGGATCGTGGGCGACCAGCAGGCCGCGCTCTTCGGTCAGCTCTGCACGCACGACGGGATGGTCAAGAACACCTACGGCACCGGCTGCTTCATGCTCATGCACACCGGGACCGTCGCGAAGCCGAGTCCCTCCCGGATGCTCACCACCGTCGCCTGGCGGATCGGTGACGGACCGATGGAATACGCGCTCGAGGGAAGCGTCTTCATCGCCGGTGCGGCGATCCAGTGGTTGCGGGACGGACTGAAGATCATCGGTTCCGCACCTGCGATCAACGAACTCGCGGCCTCGGTCGCGGACACCGGCGGCGTGATGGTGGTTCCGGCGTTCGCCGGCCTCGGTGCGCCGTACTGGAATCCGAACGCCCGCGGCGCCGTGCTGGGCCTGACCCGGGGATCGACCGACGCCCACGTGGCGCTCGCCACCCTGCGAAGCCTCGCCTATCGCTCGAACGAGATCCTCGACTGCATGACCGCGGACAGCGGCATTCCGATCGAACGCATGCGGGTCGACGGCGGGGCGTGCGCGAGCGACCTCCTGATGCAGTTCCAGGCGGATCTGCTCGGCGTGCCGGTCGAGCGGCCGGTCGTGACCGAATCGACCGCCGCGGGTGCGGCATACATGGCGGGACTGGCGACCGGCGTCTGGAAGGACATCGCGGAGCTCGAATCGCATCGCGAGATCGATCGCGTCTTCGAACCGGCCATGGAGGCGGTGGAGCGTGACAAGCTCATGCACTGGTGGAAGAAAGCCGTCGAGCGGACGCTCGACTGGATGGAGGATGACGAATGAATCGCGACTCGATGATCGAACGGCTGCAGGGTGAGGACTTCGAGATCCTCGTGGTCGGTGGCGGCGCGACCGGGCTCGGCGTCGCGGTCGATGCGGCGAGCCGAGGCTACCGAACCGCGCTGCTCGAAGCGGAGGACTTCGCGAAGGCCACCAGCAGTCGCAGCACCAAGCTGGTGCACGGCGGCGTCCGGTACCTCGAACAGATGGACATCTCGCTGGTGACGGAGGCGCTGCGCGAACGGGGCATCTTCTATCGAAACGCACCGCACATCGTCCGCGATCTTCCGTTCATCGTCCCTCGATACAAGTGGTGGGAAGGTCCGTTCTACGGTGCGGGCCTGAAGGCGTACGACCTGCTCGCGGGCAAGCTGAACCTCGCGCCGAGTCGCATGCTCGACGCCGAGGAGACGATCGCCGAGATTCCGAACGTGGAGAAGAAGGATCTGAAGGGCGGGGTCCGCTATCACGACGGCCAGTTCGACGACGCACGGATGGCGACGGCCCTCGCGATGACCGCGGTGGATCATGGCGCGGCGGTCGCGAACCGATGTCGGGTGGTCGGCCTTCTGAAGGAGGGGGATCACTGCGTCGGCGTCCGAGCGGTGGACCTCGAGGGTCCGGGTGGCGGCACCGAATTCGAGATCCGGGCGAAGGTCGTCATCAACGCCTGCGGAATCTTCGCCGACGAGGTCCGTCGGATGGACGAGCCCGAATGCGATTCGGTGATCGAACCCGCGCAGGGGGTGCACCTCGTGCTGGACCGGAGCTTCCAGCCGTCCGACACCGCGATCATGGTTCCGCACACCGACGACGGTCGGGTGCTCTTCGTCATCCCCTGGCACGGACGCGTGGTGGTCGGCACCACCGACACCCCGATGCCCGCCGCGGACCTCGAACCACGGGCGCTTCCCGACGAGATCGAGTTCATTCTTCGGAACGCGAACCGGTATCTCGCCCGCGATCCCCAGCACGCCGATGTGAAGTCGGTGTTCGCCGGACAGCGGCCGCTCGTCCATCCCGGTGGAAACACCGGGAATTCAAAGTCGATCTCCCGCAATCACGAGGTCTTCGTGAGCACCGCGGGCGTCGTCACGATCGTGGGCGGCAAGTGGACGACCTATCGCAAGATGGCCGAAGACACGCTGAAGCACGCGACGGCGATCGGTGGCCTCGACGAGCGTCCGTGCATCACCGAGACGCTGAAGGTCCACGGCTCGCTCGAACGGGACGATCCGGCGCTGCCGGCGCACGATCCGCATCGCATGTACGGAAGCGATGCGGCCGGCATCCTCGAGATCGCCGCGGCGGATCCCGAACTCGCGAAGCCGCTGCACACGGATCTGCCCTACACCGGAGCCGAAATCGCCTGGGCCGCCCGGGAGGAGATGGCCCTCGATCTCGACGATGCACTGGCGCGACGAACGCGGTCGCTCCTGTTGGACGCCTCCGCGGCGATCGAAGCCGCACCACGCGCCGCGGCCATCCTGGCGGCGGAGCTCGGACGCGACGAATCCTGGCAGGCGGCACAGGTCGCGGCCTTCACCAACCTCGCCGGCGGGTATCGACTTGCTTGAGACGGGACGCACCGTGCCTGGAAGAAACGATCGCTCCATGATCCGCCGAGGATCCGGCGGCATCCTGCCGTTGCTTCCGTCCTTGCTCCTGTCGGCGATCGGACTGGGGCTGCCCGCGTCGGTCGCGGCGGGACAGACACCGCCCGCGAAGCAGACGGCACCGACAACGCCGGCCACGCGGCAGGCAGCGCCCTGGCCGGTGATCCTCGGCGCGAAGGTGATGCTCTGCGAGCAGAACCGTCCGGTCGCGTCGCGGGTGGTGCTCGTCCCCGACGAGTCGACCTACCTCGAGCAGATCTCGAAATGGTCTCCGGCGGGCCAGTGGCCGGTGCTCTTCGAGGACGACCCCGGAACGCCTCGGTTCATCAGGGCGTTCGCGCCCGACGAGGTCGTGCGGGTACCCGCGACCGAACGCGTCCTGCCGAAGGAGACGGACGCGCGTCGAAAGCTCGCGACCATCGTCACGAAGATCTCCTTCGGTGCGACCGATCCCAAGGTCGCCTATGGCGAGGTGTATTCGAAGTTCGGCTGGCGGCCGCCCGGGTTCGTGGTCACGTCGATGGACGATTCCGCCTGGACCGCCGCGGTCGCGATCTCCGCCGCCCGCGGCGTGCCGCTGGCGTTCGTCGACGGCGACTTCGGCGATCCCAACGGCGAACTGTCGGCGGGTCGACTGCGCGACTTCGAAGCGGAACTGCGGGCCGCGGCGACCGCGAGCGGATATTCGTGGGAGGGGCTCGGCGACGACCTCGACGCGGTCGCGGTCTGCCGCGATCTCGCCGGACGGTGCCGGATGTCGGTGCCCGAGCCTGCGAAGGTCCGACTCCAGGGGCGTGATCCGGGGAGCGGGCCGTACGCGACGATGGACGCGCTGTGCCGGAACGACGACGGGCGTCGCTGGGGATACGCGGGTTGGATCTGGGGCGACGCCGGTCATGCCGCCGGCATGGCGATGAGCTCGATCTTCCTTGATCGTCGCAACATCTGGTTGTGCTCCGGGTACGCCAAGAGCGGCCAGTGGAACGTCTACGAGGTCTCGAAGCCGGCGGCCCGCCTCGCCGAACTGGGCTACGCCTCGATGTTCTTCGAGGAGGACGCCGCGGGACTCGCCGGCTGGTTCCGACTCGTCCGCGGTGCGATCCCACCCGACGTGCTCTTCCTGAATTCCCACGGTTCACCGACGGTCTTCCATCTCTTCGAGGACGAGCAGGCGTTTCCGCAGGACGTGCCGTTCCTGACGCGTCCGATGGCCCTGCACATGATCCATTCGTTCTCCCTGAAGCGACCGGCCGACGGTCTCACGGTGGGGGGGCGCTTCCTCCGTCGCGGGGTCTACGCGTATCTGGGCAGCGTCGACGAGCCGTACCTCGGTGCCTTCATCCCGCCCGCACTCATGGTCGAGCGACTTGCCGCGGGCGTCCCGTTCCTGCTCGCGGGTCGGTACTGGCCCGACGGCGGACCGATGTCCGGCGTCTGGAAACTGACGGCGATCGGAGATCCGTTCATGCAGGCGCTCCCGCCACCGATGCGACGAATTCGGCCGCTGGAGGATCCGCCCGAACTGATGGGCGCGGTGGATCTCCTCGAACTCGCCAAGGTGGAGATGGCGGCGACCCGTGACGATCCCGCCCGTGGCGCGGAGGCGATCCGGCTGCTGACCCTGCTCGGCCGGGACGAGATCGCCCGTCAGGTCTGGGAGATCATCGAGAAGACCGGGGATCGCGCCGCGATGGCCGACGCGGCGGTGGAGGCGATGGGTCCGCTCTTCCGGGCGCGGGACTGGGACGACTTCTTCGCCGCCTACGCGGTCATCCCGCGCGAACGCCGCACCGGCGACGCCCGGGACATGCTCTGGCACCTCGCGAATCCGAGACTGGCCGGGCTGTCCGAGCCGAACGTGTTCGCGACATTGTCCGCGGAGGTCCGCGGACCGATGCCGTCGGTCGATCTCGGGCGACTGATGCCCCATCTCGATCGGGTGCTCGGGGCCGGGGCGGGACGCGCGGCGGTGCAACGCCGGATGGAATCCGAGACGAACTCGAACGCGCGCAGGGGTCTGCAGAAGCTGCTGATCCGCGGATGAGCGAGGTTCAGTCGGTGGTGGCCGTCTCGGCCTTCGCGCCCGTGAGCCGCCGCTTCAATCGGGCGCGATCCGTGTCGACTTCCGGTCGGATCGTCGCGAGTTCGGGATCGTTCGCGAGCAGATCGTCGATCGCGATGACCAGCGCGATGAGTCCGTCGAGCGACGGATGCAGTCGGTCCCCGAGAATGAGGGTGCCTGCTTCGGCCGCGGTCCACGCGTGCGGGCCGATGTTGAAGGCCTCGCCGCTGCGAAGCCGCTCGATCAGATCGGCGAGTGGAAAGACCCGNACGTTCGGACGGCTCGACGCCCATTCGCGGATCCGCTCGTTCGCGCGGAGCCGGACGTTTTCCGGGGCGACCTGNCTCTTCATCATCACGCCGCCCGCGGCGCTCGACATGTCGGGGATGTCGCCGACCAGTACCGGCCCCTCGATCCGGTCGAGCTGTTCCAGTCCGACCTCGAGGAGCGCCATCCGATCCTCGTCGGTCCGGATGCGTCGGCTCTCGACGCCGATGGTGCCGTAGGTGAACCAGAACAGGTAGTCGATCGCGAAGGTGAGATCGGGCCTGGCCCGGATGGTCCGATCGACCACGCGGGTGCCGATGCCGGAGGGGTTCGAGAAGAAGGCGGCGGTGCCGAGGTCGATGACCACGGTGGAGTCGCCGCTGGCGGCCCGGTAGAGCTTCGCGAGGGAGATTCCTCGGGGCGCTCGTTCAGGATCCTCGGCGTCCCGATAGAAGACGCCGAAGCCTGCCGACGCGCTCGCGCCGATGGCGGCGATCCGGTCGATCGGATCCGGGTTGGACGCTTCCAGCGCGGCCGAATCCGGCGACTGGGGCGGTTCGGCGAAGATCGCCGATGCACCGACGAGCATCGACGCGACGAGGGCGATTCGAAGGAGGATTCCGATCTTCATTCGACGTTCTCCGTGCGAAATCCCGGGCGGTGCACGCCCGGTTCTTCGATCGTCGGGATGGCGAGCGATCACGCTCGAAGCGGATCCCGCCTCAGGCGGTCACTTCAAGGCCGAGGGCGGCCGCCATCGTGGTGCCCAGGTCCGCGGGGCTCTCCGCCACCGCGATACCACATGCGTTCAGGGCCGCGATCTTCGCGTCCGCGGTGTCTTCGGCGCCGCCGATGATCGCGCCCGCGTGGCCCATTCGCTTGCCGGGAGGGGCGGTCCGTCCCGCGATGAAGGCGGCGACGGGCTTCTTCACGTTTTCCTTGATCCAGTGGCCGGCCTCGATCTCGTCGGTGCCGCCGATCTCGCCGATCATGATCATGCCGTCGGTCTCGGGATCGTCTTCGAAGCGTTCGAGCAGTTCGATGAATCCCGTGCCGCGGACCGGATCGCCGCCGATGCCGACGCAGGTGGTCTGGCCGATGCCGAGCACCGAGGTCTGCCACACCGCTTCGTAGGTCAGGGTGCCGGAGCGACTGATCACGCCGATCGCCTTGCCGGTCGANGCGTCCGCCTTGGCGGTGTGGATGTAGCCGGGCATGATGCCGATCTTGCAGCCACCTTCGAANACGGAGTCNGGNCCTTCGCCCGAGACGCGTCGNCCCGGGGTGATGATGCCGGGGCAGTTGGGGCCGATGAGGACCGAACCNGGTCGATCCCGCAGCATCGCCTTCACCCGGACCATGTCCNGGACGGGGATGCCCTCGGTGATCGCGCAGATCACGTGGACGCCGGCTTCNGCGGCNTCNAGGATCGCGTCCGCGGCGAACGGGGGTGGCACGAAGATCATCGTCGCCGCGGCGCCGGTCTGGTCGACCGCCTCGCGGACGGTGTCGAAGATCGGCAGCCCGTGGGCGTCCTTGGTTCCGCCCTTGCCGGGCGTGACGCCACCCACCATCTGGGTGCCGTAGTCGAGGCAGCCCTTGGTGTGGAAGGCNCCGGTCGAACCGGTGATGCCCTGGCAGAGAACTTTCGTGTTTCCGTCGACGAGAATGGCCATAGTCCGGGCAGGATAGCGGATTCCCGGNGACTCANCCGAGCCCGAAGTCCGGGATTCCGTCATCGTGNGANTCGATCCGGGGNTCGGCGGNTCCAGCGGGTGGTGAGTGGATCNCAGCCTCNGGACTTCGNTCCGNCTCGGCGACTCGGGACGAACCGTCNNCNGGCTCCAGCAGGNCGGCGNCNNCCCTAGAATTCGAGNATGNCTNCTTCANACGGAATCGACGCCNCNNCTCCCGAAGCCNTCNGGCATGACCTANGCCGCCGCGGGGGTCGACATCGAGGCGGGTGACGCGGTCGTCGATCGCATCAAGCCGGTCCTGAANCGCACCCACGGCCCNCGNGTCATGGGGCTNCACGGGGCNTTCGCNGGNATGTTCCGGCTCGANTACAACGAGAGCCTCTTCAAGCGGAACTACAAGGATCCGGTGCTCGTCGCCTGCACCGACGGCGTCGGCACCAAGGTCATGCTCGCGATCGAGATGGACCGGCTCGACACGATCGGCATCGACTGCGTGGCGATGAACGTCAACGACCTCATCGTGCAGGGTGCGGAGCCGCTCTTCTTCCTCGACTACCTCGGGCTCTCGAGCGTGGATCCGGCGAAGACCGCGGACATCATCGCGAGCGTCGCGGAAGGTTGCGAGATCTCCGGTTGCGCCCTGATCGGCGGCGAGTGCGCCGAGATGCCCGACATCTACAAGCCCGGCGACTTCGACGTCGCCGGTTTCGCGGTCGGCGTGGTGGAATTGAAGCGGGCGACCGATTCCACCCGGATCGAATCCGGCGACGTGGTGCTCGGGCTCGCCTCCAGCGGCGTGCACTCGAACGGCTACACGCTGGTTCGAAAGATCATCGCCGAGAAGGGGCTCGATCTCGCCGCCACCTATCCGGAACTCGAATCGGAGCGAACCCTCGGCGAGCTGCTGCTCGAGCCGACCCGGATCTATGCGAAGTCGATCGTCTCGCTGCTCCGCGGTTACACCGTGAAGAAGGTCGTCACCGGCATGGCCCACATCACCGGTGGGGGCCTGCCCGGAAACCTCAACCGGGCGCTGCCTTCCGATGTCGACGCCCTGGTCGATCGCGACTCGTGGACCGTTCCGCCGCTCTTCGACTTTCTGCAGAAGCACGGCGACGTCGCCGCAGACGAGATGGATCGTGTCTTCAACATGGGCGTGGGCTACTGCCTGGTGGTCCGGCCGACCTTCGCCGACGCGGTGGCCCGAAAGCTCGAAAAGTCCGGCGAGACGGTGTTCCGAATGGGCGAGATCACCAGCGGTTCGGGCGACGTTCGATATCGCTGAACAAGTCGGATCGCGGGTTGCTTTTCAAGCGATCTTTCGCGAAGGCGGGCATTCAGGCCATCGCGGCGAGCCCGCCGGCAGATGCGTGCTGGAACGTCATCGCGTTCCCGCCGCCGACGAGCGGTCGGGCGCCGAACCAGCCGTCGAAGAACCGGACGTCGAAGAACCGGGCGTCGAGGGATCAGGTTCGATCAGTCGCCCGACTTCCAGTTGCGTCGTTGCTTCTTGTCGCTGGCGACCCGCTTGGCCTTG
>NYVS01000114.1 GCA_002684755.1 Phycisphaerae bacterium | reverse complement strand
CAAGGGTGGCTCGGCCGGCGGCGAAATCGGCGCCGACGTCGCCGTCTGCAACATGCCCGCGATCTCCCGCTGGGGAACCGTCGGTGGCGTGTCGGCCTACTCGGTCGGCACGACCAGCGTGAACCTCGGCGATGTCAACCTCGAGTGGTACGCGAACAGCAACCGGCATCCCCGCATGCCGATGAACATGTTCCGATGGGCCGACTGCCGCCTCGAGCAGATCGGATACTCCTGGTGCAAGGACGGCTTCTGCGCCCTTCAGTTGAACGAATGCGGCGCCTGCCAGCCCGCCGGTGGCGGCTGCCCGCAGCTGCTCGGCCCCGGCTGTTCAGACCCCTACTCGAGTTCCCTGAACGGCAGCCAGGGCGGCCTCGCGCCCCGCTGGCAGTGCGATCCGTCCACCGGCGAGTTCCAGTACCCGCCCACCGGCCTTCCCAGCGCCGCACCGACCGTCGGTCGCCGCATCCAGGTGCTGCAGGCCGATCTCTCGCCGCAGCAGAATCCCGGCGCGAAGTACTACGTTGATTCGATGTACCTGCATCCGCAGGACTATGAGTCCAACAACCAGCTCAACAACTCGTCCTACAAGCGGATGGTCGTGGGCAGCCTCAGCGGCTCGGGCTACTCGCTCACCCCGACCGGTTCCACGTTCCTCGGCAAGCCTGCGATCTTCGCCTGGGAGGACAACAGCGACACCGTGGCCATCAAGGCCGTGGACATTCCGAACGACGGACGCGTCTTCGTGGCCAGCGACGTCTGTGACAATGGAGATGGGACCTACCGCTACAACTACGCGGTCTACAACCTGACCTCGAAGGACGCGATCAACGGCATCTCGATTCCGCTGCCGGCCGGCGTCGAAATCACAGATGCCGAATTCAAGTTCCCCGCCCACCACTCCGGTGACCCCTATTCCAACGATGCGTGGGTCATCTCGGAAGACGGCGGCTCCCTGACCTTCGCGGGTGCCGAATTCTCCCAGAACCCGGACGCGAACGCCGTTCGCTGGGCGATGATGTACAACTTCAGCTTCACCGCTGATGCGGAACCCGCCGACGGCGCCGTCGTGCTCGACCGGTTCGAGTCCAACTCCACCATCGGCGCCTCGGGCCTCGCGGTCCCCGGTGGCCCCTCGAACCCCTACGACCTCAACGGTGACGGCATCGTCAACGGCTCGGACGTGGGCATCTTCTTCACCCAGTGGGGTGCCGGTTGCGGCAGCTTCGCCGACTTCAACGGCGACTGCATCGTGAACTCCGCCGACGCCGGCATGATGTTCGCCGCCTGGGGCTGATTCGACCGTCCCGCCAGAAATCGACCGGGCTCCCCGCATGCGGGGGGCCCGGTTTTCATTTTCCAAGCCGTCGAATTCAGACATTCACGAACCAAACAGTGTCCGAAGTCGTCCAAACGTCAGGTCCAGCAGATCCAAAAACGGGATTCATCGATCAATCGACCGGTTTTGTCGGCCTCGAAGGGTCCCGAAAGCTATTTTCTAGGGGTCGGGTTGGAATCAAAGGCGACCTCCGATCCGGGGATCGCTGCATCGTCCTCCGTCACCACCCGATCCGCTCATCCAGGGAGCCCCCATCGTGAAGATCGATCTCATCAGCCTCCGGCTGGCCGCCACGCTCCTCGTCGCCGGTTCGACCGCCTCGCTGCTCGCAGCATCCACCACCGCACCGCCCAGAACGGTGGTGCGGGATGCGGCCCGCCAGACGGCGAAATCCACGGTGGCCACCCCACCATCCGCACCGGCCCCGATCGTGTTCGACGGAACCCGCATCGAGGCTTACGAGCTCGTCGATCTTCCCGTGCCGATGGACATTCCGGACACCTTCGCCGCGACATTCGAATTCGAAGGTGAATCCTTCCGACTGAACCTCGATCGCGTCTCCAACCGGGCCCCGGGGTTCTCCGTCCTCGTCGACCACGGCGACGGCGTGTTGATCGACACTCCCGTTCCGCCGACGAGAACGTACATCGGCATCCTCGAAGACACGCCCGAGCACGGCGTCGCCGCGAGCCTGCTCGACCGCGGCCTCCACGCCGTGGTCGATCTGAATGGCGACGAGATCGTGATCCAGCCCGCCGGTGACTTCGGCCTTCCGGGCCCGATCGGTCGGCACATCGTCTACCGCTCGAGCCTCTCGAGCGCCGAGGGCATGTGCGGAAACGGCATCGTCGGTCCGCCTGAAATGGGGCCGCAGTTCGAAATCCCCTGGGACGAGTCGGGTGCCGCCGCCGGCGGCGTCGCCGGGGACAACCTGAACCTCGTCGAGCTCGGAATCGAGTGCGACTTTGAATACTTCCAACGCAACTCCAGCTCCGTGGTCGCGACGGTGAACGACGTCGAACTCGTGATCAACCAGGTCGACACCATCTACCGACGGGATCTCGGCATCGCCCATGAGATCACGACGATCGTCGTCCGGTCGAACGTCAGCGACCCCTACACCTCCACGTCGATCGACGGACGTCTCGATCAGTTCCGCGCGAACTGGCTCAACGCTCCGGAGAACTCGATCGTGCAGGACGTCGCCCAGATGTTCAGCGGCGTCTCCTTCGCCGGCAACACGATCGGACTCGCCT
Organism: Phycisphaerae bacterium; assembly: GCA_002684755.1. The sequence goes on along the minus strand of NYVS01000114.1, from coordinate 17,346 downwards.
GGGTCGGCAGCATCTGTACCGACTTCAGGTATTCGTGCGTCGAAAGTCGCTACTCGAACAATCTCACGCTCCGAACGTCGCTCAGCGCGCACGAAATGGGACACAACTGGAACAGCGGCCATTGCGACTCGACCAGCAGCTGCCACATCATGTGCTCGGGCAACGGCGGTTGTGATGGGATCAGCGGTTCGAACCTCAAGTTCGGCCCCGCCTCCCAGAACGTCATCGGAAACTATCTCAACAGCCGACCCTGCGACATCATCCTGGTTCCGCCGAGGGAACTCTGTTTCAGCGACGACTTCGAGGGCGTGACCAGCGACGCGGACTGGATCCACAACAACGGAACCAACGTCACCACCGCCGCCGTGAACGAGCCCGAAGGCATCCGAAGCCTGAATCTCGACGCGACCGGCTCCACCGAGTTCGCGGACGACGAGATTCGAACCAACTACCTGCAGCTCGCCGTCCCCGAGGCGACGCTCTCCTACTACACCCAGCATCGAGGTGTGGAGGCCGGCGAGCGACTGCTCGTGGAATATCTCAGGAGCAACGGCGACTGGGTCGCGATCGGCATCCACGAATCCGACGGCGTCGACCAGACGGTCTTCGANTTCCATCAGTTCGAGCTGCCCGCCGCGGCACGCTTCGACGGCGGCCGGATCCGGATCCGCGCCGAAGTCGATGAATCGAACGACGACTGGTACGTGGACGACTTCCGCATCTGCGACGAACCCGTGTCCACGGTCCCCAACGACGAATGCGTCGACCGGACTCCGGTCTTCGGCGGCGACAACGCCTTCACCACGATCGGCTCGACGGACAGCGGAATCGACGACGCCCTCGGATGCAGCACGTCGAGCGGACCCACCGTCTTCAACGACGTCTGGTTCGAGTTCACGGCGTTCTGCACGGGCCCGTTGACCATCAACACCTGCGACGGCACGGACTTCAACACTCGAATCAGCCTCTATGACGCGTCCGCAGGCTGTCCGACGTCCGGCACATCGGCCTTCGCCTGCAACGACGATGGTTGCGGAACGGGCTCGAGCATCTCGACGTTCGCGCTCGCCGGTCAGACGTTCATCGTCCGAGTCGGNAGTCCGGACGGNTCCTTCGGGGACGGTGTCCTTCGCATCGAATGCAACGGACAGGGCGGACCGCCCAACGACGAATGCGTCGACGCGGAGCCCGTCTCCGACGGCCTCAACCAGGTCTCCACCGCGGGTGCCACGGACAGTGAGATCGACGACGCCCTCGGGTGCAGCACGTCGAGCGGACCGGACGTCGATGCCGACCTCTGGTACCTCTACGAGACGTCGTGCACCGGCCTGCTGACCATCGCGACCTGCGGCTCCGACTTCGACACCCGCATCAGCGTCTACGACGCCGCCGCCGGGTGCCCCTCGAGCGGATCCGCCAGTTACGCCTGCAACGACGACGCCTGCGGCTCGGGATCGCAGATCACCGCGCCGGTGCTCGAAGGCCAGCTGCTCCTGATCCGGCTCGGNAGTTCCGATGGCTCGACCGGTGACGCGCAGATCCTGATCGACTGCGAGCCGTTCGAGACCCCCTGCCCCGAGGACGTCGACGGCAATGGGACGATCGACGGGGCCGACCTCGGTCTGCTCCTCGGNGCCTGGGGAACCCCGGACTCCGATGCCGACATCAACGGGGACGGCACGGTCAATGGCGCCGACCTCGGACTGCTCCTCGGTGCCTGGGGCGAATCCTGCTGAGTCGGTCGCGAACGCGGTCCGCAGGCGACCGACCATCCGCATGAAACGACACGGACGGCACCTTCGGGTGCCGTCCGTTTTCCTGTGTGGATCGAGTTTCGCCTCGCGAACGCTTCCGGTGGNTCAGCCGGATCGACGCGTCGCCTGGACCGCGGGACTTCGTGTGATCTGGGGATCGGCGGTGTTCAGGAGATCATCNGCGTAGTTGGTGTCCTCACGACGCTGGGTGATCGGACCGATCGGATCACCCCGCAGGAACTGACGGATGAGCAGATCGTCGACGGTCATTCCCTCGGTCGCGTCGTCCGCCACCGTTCTGATCGCGTCGAAGGCGTCGCGGGTGTCGATCTTGAGCACCCGGCCCTTGTCGAGCATGACCATTCGATCCGCGATCGTGAACGCCGAATCCATCTCGTGCGTCACCACCACGCTCGTCACGCCGAGCTTCTTGGTGAGGTCGATGATCAACTGGTCGATCTCGGCGCTGGTGACCGGGTCGAGTCCGGCCGAAGGCTCGTCGTAGAAGAGGATCTTCGGATCGAGNGCCAGCGCCCGGGCCAGGCCCGCACGCTTCTTCATGCCGCCGGAGATCTGGGCGGGAAGCTTGTCCGCATGTTCTCGAAGGCCGACCAGTTCGAGTTTGATCTTCACCTGGATGTCGATGATGTTCCGGTCGAGATCGGTGTGCTCCTCGAGCGGAAGCGCNACGTTCTCCGCGAGGGTCATGGACTGGAACAACGCGCCCGACTGGAAGAGGATTCCGAAGTTGCTCCGGACCTCGTTCATCCCGGCTTCGTCGAGCTGGTCGATGCGGTGACCGAACATCGAGATCGTGCCTTCGGTCGGTGGGAACGATCCGATCAGCATCCGCAGGAAGGTCGACTTTCCGCAGCCGGAGCCCCCCATGACCACCAGGGTCTCGCCCCGGTGGATGTCCATGGTCAACCCGTCGAGAACGGTCTGGGTGCCGAAGACCTTCTTGAGATCACGGACCTCGATGATGACCTCATCGGATCCGCTCGGGTCGGGCGACGTCATGGGGCGGCCGGGGACGCCGCCTCCTCCTGCTCGGGGGCGGCGTCAGCGGCCGGCTTCGCTTCAGGTTCGGCGTCCGACCCGGAAGCCCAGACGAGATCCGCGCCGTTCGGGTCCTTGATGACGATCTTGTCGATGCCGAGGTAGGAACCACCCGTCGTGGTCTCGCCCCCCTTGGTGGCCGAGAAGAAGACTTCGCCGCCGAACTCCCCGTTCGAGAAGGTGAACCTGAAGGGAAGTTCGAATTCGGGCTGTCCGGCCCCCGCGCCCGGCTGGGCGTTGTCTGCGGGCGACGCTTTCTGGAATTCGCCGAATCGAGCCTTCGCCGCCGCGACGAACGCGGCGGTCTCGGCGTCCGAAGGTACCGCACCCTTCCACCAGTAGGTCGCCGCCTTGGTGCCGTCACCACTGAATGCAGCCTTCATCGCCTGCTCGGGACCGGTGATCACGGTGGTGATGGATTCGCCGAAGATCCGTCCGACCTCCACGATCTTCACCGTGGTGTAGACCTGACCCGCGGTCATGATCACCCCGAGGATCACCGCGGTGATCGCGAGTGGTCGACCACGCATCGGGCCATCGGCACTGGTCCGTCCCAGGGCACCGAGCCCGAGCAGAAGCCCGACCAGCGGAAGCACCGGGATGCAGAAGACGAGGGTCAGGACGAAGCCCGTCACGGCCATACCGCTCATGGGCTTGGGATCGGCGGTGGAATCAGCGTGCATGTGATGCTCCATGGAGGCTTGGACCTGCGGACCCCCCGTCCGTCCTTCCGAATTCCTCACTGAGAATTCCGCATCCTATCGAGTCGCGTCCGGGGCGGTCTCGAGGTCGTCCCCTGCCTCCGAGGCGGCCGAGACGTCCTCCGATGCCTCCGATTCCCCCTCGGCTCCCACCGACGCGGGTTCGCCGAGCCGGAGTTCACCGTCGGTCGGGTCGAAGATCTCGATCCAGAGAATCCTGGGCCGAGGCAACACGTCCTGACCCAGCATCGTGGCCCGGAGGCTGTAGGCGGCCGCGCCGTAGCGTGGCCCGCCTCGCTCGAACTCGAAGAGCAGACGGGTCTCCATCCGGGGAACCATCGTCGTGCCACCCATCCGAGGACTCTCGACCGAAGCGCTGAGAAGCATGCCGTACCGAGCCTCCACGGCGGTGCCGAAGGCCGCGAGGGCCTCCGGGGTCGGGACGACCGCCCCGTCGAAGGAAAGACCCGCCGCGTCCAGATCACCGTTGGCGGCGTCATTGACGACGGCCCGGGTGGTCACCTCGATCCGGTCCTCGATCGATTCGAGATACCACCGTCCGAANGCGTCCCAGCTGAAGAGCCAGATCACCGTTCCCGCCGTACCGATCGCGATCGCGGCCAACGCCAGACGACGCCCACCNAGCCGACCGTCGGCGGCGACGATCCGGCGATGGGCGAGGAAACCGAGGAAGACCGACACCAGGCCGGTGAGCGGGCAGCAGAGCAGCAGCGATGTCACGAACGCCCAGATCGCCAGGTGACTGGTGGGCAGGCGTTGCTCGGTCGGCGGGTTGGTCGGCGTGTCCGGCATGGCACCGAAGTCTACCGGCGTCTAGGCTCCGTCCATGCCCGGACCGATCGATGCCCGCGGAACCGAAGATCCCCACCCCTTTCCCGGTGCGCTCGCCGGCCGCCGAGCGGTCGTCATGGGCCTCGGGCGATTCGGTGGTGGCGAGGCCGTCGCCCGACATCTCCGACGACGGGGTGCGGACGTCCTCGTGACGGACCTCCGGCCGGCGGAGGAACTCGAACGCTCGATCGCGGGCCTCACCGAGGCGGGGGTGACCTTCCGACTCGGCGAACACGAGATGGAGGATTTCACCGCCGCGGATCTCGTGGTCGTGAACCCCGCGGTNCCCCACCCCTGGGACAACCCGTTCCTGCTGGAGGCCCGGGCGGGTGGCGCGAGGCTCCTGACCGAGATCCGGCTCGCGATCGGTGACCATCCGGCGGAACGCGTGATCGGCATCACCGGAAGCGCCGGCAAGAGCACCACCGCGGCGATGGTCCAGCACGCGCTGCTGCGGATCCGACCCGATCTTCGATCCCGACTCGGCGGCAACATCGGCGGCTCGCTGCTCGACGATCCCCCCGGCGACGATTCCACCCTGGTGCTCGAACTCTCGAGTTTCATGCTGCACTGGATCGCCGGCGACGCGGGCGAGCCCGAGGATCGATTCACCCCGGGCGTGGCGCTCGTGACGAACATCGCACCGAATCACCTCGACTGGCATCGCTCGCTCGAACATTACGCCGCGAGCAAGCAGGCGATCCTCACCGGGTCCCCCGCCTGCCCCGCCCCACGCCCGGTCGACGCGTCGCGGTGCACCTGGCGGGCGGACGTCCTGTCCGAGCTGGAGCTCGCGGTGCCCGGATCGCACAATCGCGCCAACGCCATCGATGCGATCGCCACCATCATCGAGCACCTCACCCTCGTCGACGGCGAGATGGCGGATCCACGCGCGACCGCAAGTGCCTGCGCCGCGGCACTCCGGGATTTTCCCGGCCTGCCCCATCGACTCGAATTCGTCGGCGAACATCGGGGCATCCGCTTCTTCAACGACTCCAAATCGACGACACCGGGCGCGACCGGCCTTGCGGTCGAGTCCATGCCGTCGACGCGACGCACGCACCTGATCGCCGGGGGCTACGACAAGGGGTCGGATCTCGAACCCGTCGCGCGACTGGCCCGGGATCTCGCCGGCCTCTACGGCATCGGCGCGACCGAAGCCGCGATCTGCGAGCACGGCGGCGAGGCATGCGGAACGCTTGCGAAGGCCTTCGAGCGAGCCGTCGCCTCGGCAGGCGAAGGCGACGTGGTCCTGCTCAGTCCGGGCTGCGCCAGTTGGGATCAGTTCACGGACTTCGAAGTCCGGGGCCGGACCTTCCGCGAACTCGTCGAACGACTCGACTGAACCTCGGCCGGATGTTCGAGCGGATGACCGCGCACGAGGTGGTCTTCAAAGAGAACGACCGCCCGCCGAATGGCGGACGGTCGTCGAAGTCTGGTCGTTCGAGGATCGTCGAAGATCCCGGATCAGTTGGGCCAGGTGCTCGACTCGTCTGGAATCGGTCCGCCCTGAGGCGTCCAGTGATCGGGGCGATCATCCTCGGCATCGATGCGGAGCCGGTATCGCTCGTCATCCTCGGGCCACTCGGGGACCGGTCGAAGTTCGACCCGGATGCTCCGGGCCGCCGCGGGCGGCACCGTGAGCTGGTTCGAGAGCTTGCCGTTCTTCTTGGGGGCGTCCCAGATCTCCCACTGCATGCGATCCGGCGTGTAGATGGGATCGTCGCCCTTGCCTTCGAGGAACCGGAAGGTCAGCTGCTTGCCGACGGGCAGTCGAAGCGTGAAGAACGCCTCCTCGTCCCGGGTGTCGATGATCCGGATCGTCTTGGGGCTCGAGCTGGTCGAGATGTAGGTGAACGTCGAGTTGCTGCTCGGAAGCCAGCCACCCTTCGTGCTGTAGGAGTCGCAACTCGCCATCGAAAGAACGACGAGTCCGGCCATGATCGAGCAAAAGGTTCGAAGACGCATGCGAGTCTCACGGTCTGTAGCGCAGAAACGGCGCGGTCCGCACGGACCGCCTCCGTGTCCAGTTCATCGGCCTCCTCGGTGCCGAGTCTTGAGGGGACCCGGCCAACTGATCGAGATGATGGCTCGTTCGACTCGATCTGGCGTTCTCGGAGCCTGAAACCGGGTTTCGCAGACCGACCTCCGACCTCACGTTGATCGTCGAACGGCCTGCGCGTCGCATTGCTAGAGTCTGAAGTGATGCCGAAGTCCCCCCCTCCCTTCCGAATCGGTCATGGATATGACCTCCACCGCCTCGAATCGATCGCCCCGAATGGCCCCGGCAGGCCGTTCGTGCTCGGCGGGCTCGCCTTCGAGCATGACCGCGGACCGGTCGGTCACTCCGATGGTGACGCCCTGCTGCACGCGATCACCGACGCCCTGCTCGGTGCGCTGGGCGAGGAGGACATCGGCCAGCTCTTCCCCGACACCGATCCCGCCCACGACGGCGCCGACAGCCGGATCTTTCTCGAGGCCGCCTGTCGCCGGGTCGACGAGGCGGGCTTCGAGATCGGCAACCTCGATGCGACCGTGATTCTCGAACGACCGAAGATCGGGCCTCGGAAGCAGGAACTTCGGCGTCACCTCGCCACCCTGCTCGGCGTCGACGCCGACCGCGTGAACCTCAAGGGAAAGACCCACGAGAAGGTCGACGCGGTGGGCGAAGGCCGGGCGATCGAGGTGCATGTCGTCGTCCTGCTGCTTCGCCGCGACTGACTTCAGCCGGCGGACCCGGCCGGATCGGTGAATTCGAGTCGCACCGCCGCGACCATCGCCGCGACCGGATCCGACGTCGCGATCGACGGGCCACAGGTCTCGACGAGCGAACGGATCCAACGGAACCTCGCCCGAACATCACGGGGAAGGTCACCGACCGACCCTGGAATCGCGGCGACGGGTGTTCCGTGCGACGCCGCGAGCTCGAGCAGGCGGCCGGTCGCCTTTCCCATCATCGACTGGGCATCGAGCCGTCCCTCGCTGGTCACCACCAGATCGGCGGCCCGCACGCGATCCTCGAGACCGATCCGATCCGCGACCAGATCGAAACCGGATTCGAGCCGGGCTCCGAACAACGCCTGGAGCGCGAAGGCGATTCCACCCGCGGCCCCCGCCCCGGGCGACGACGCCGCATCGGTGGCTCGATCGACACCCACGCATCGGCCCACCGCGTCCACCCACGACTCGAGGCCGTGCTCGAGGAACTCCACCGTCGATTCGTCCGCGCCCTTCTGGGGCCCGAAGATCCTCGCCGCACCCATCGGACCCGTGAGCGGATTGCGGACATCCGTCGCGACGCGAAGATCGATTCCGGCCCACGCCGACCGCACGCCCGCGGGAAGATCGATCCGTTCGATTCGAGCGAGATCGTCACCGACCAGCGGCGATCGAATCGGCTCGTGCGTCGACCTGAATTCGACGCCCATCGACGAGAGCGCGCCGACGCCTCCATCCACGGTGCCGCTGCCCCCCACGGTCAGCATGAGTGTCGGACGGGCACCGCCGGCCGATTCGAGCCGAGCCCGGGCGAGATCCAACAGTTCTCCGACCCCACCCGTGCCCGTCCAGCGAGGGTCCCGATCCGCTTCAACGAGCAGGTGCAGGCCGGCCGCCTCCGCGAGTTCGACCACCGCGAGNCGCCCNTCNCTCGAGATCCCGAGGCGGGCCTGGATCCGCGGGCGATCCCGTCGCGGTCCGAGGACCGAATGCGATTCGAGGCGGAGGGCCTGATCCGTGGCCAGGACGTCCAGCGTGCCTTCACCGCCGTCTCCGAGCGGACAGCGATCGACCTCGACGCCAGGCATCCGGGCCGCGATCGCNCCGCCGATCGCCGCGGCGGCCTCGATCGCGGTGCAGGTCCCTTTCAGGGAATCGGTCGCGACGAGAATCCTGCGAATGCTGCCTGATGACGTCTGCATCTGGATTCTCGGGAAAGGACCAGGGGAGGAATCGGGGTCGAGCATATACACTTGGTGACTCGAATCCGGGATCGCCGACGATCCCGGTCTCCGTTCACCCTCCCGGCAGGCCATGGAAGAATTCGTCCACCAGTTCCTCGGTGAATACGGCTGGCTCGCCATGATCGGCCTGCTTCTCGCCTCCGGCGTGGGGATCCCGATCGGCGAAGAGGTCGTGAACATTCCGGCCGGGATCTTCGCCGGTCAGGGCGAGATGCCGATCTGGTCCACGTTCGTCGCCGCCTACCTCGGGGTCCTCGGCGGCGACTTCCTCTGGTTCTCCATCTGCCGACACTTCGGACGTCGTCTCCTCCATCGACGCTGGTTCCGACGATTCATCCATCCGCGTCGACTGCTCGAAGCCAAGCACCAGTTCGATCGAAAGGGGGCCGGCGTGCTGGTGATCGCCCGGTTCATTCCCGGCACCCGTTCGCCCGCGCTCACCATCGCCGCCCTCATGCGGATGAACTGGAAACGCTTCACGATCGTCGAGATCATCTGCTGTGCGATCACCACCCCGCTCCAGGTCGGCGCGGGAATCCTNATCGGNCGGGGNCTCGCGGGNAGTTCGCTTCCCAAGGTCCTNTTCNCCACCTTCGGCNTCGTCGCCGGAATCATCGCGCTGACGGCACTGGCCAACTGGTGGCTCGCCAGCCGACGAAGAAAGAGCGGGCCATCGCCCCGCGCCAGAGTCCGGTGGCTTCGACCCACCCGTACACCATTCACCCCCTCCAACTCCTGACCCTTTCGGAGTCTCCAGCATGCGTGCCATCGTCACCGGCCAGATCGGCGTGGACAAGAAGCCCTACCTCAAGGACGCGACCGCGCTCTCCGGGGAACGGGGCGAGAAGATCGACACGTTCCACGTCGGCGACATGATGTACGCGGAAGCCGCGGACGTCCGATCGGGACGGATCCTCGATCTGCCCATCAGCCGCCTCAATTCGCTTCGTCGCGCCGCGTTCAAGGACATCATCGCCGCGACCCGGCCGNTCGAGGAGCACCGGAACGTCATCGTGAACACCCACGCGACGTTCCGCTGGCACCACGGTCTCTTCAGCGCATTCGACTTCGACCAGATCCGGGCCCTCGCGCCGGACCTCTTCATCTGCCTCGTCGACAACGTCGAGGTGGTGCACCAGCGGCTCCACCGCGAGCACATCATCGACGCCACCCTCAAGGACTGCATGGTCTGGCGGGAGGAGGAGATCCTCGCCACGGAGCTGATGGCCGAGGCGATGGGATGTCGGAACAACTTCTACATCCTGAGCCGCGGCCGTCACGAGGCGACGCTGGACACCTGCGTCCGACTGGTGACGCGTCCGGACATGCGTCGCGTCTATCCGTCGTTCCCCATGAGCCACGTGGTCGACATGCCGGACGTGCTCGCCGAGATCGACGAGTTCCGCGCCCAGATCGCGGAGCACTTCATCGCGTTCGATCCGGGCGACGTCGACGAGAAGCTGCTGCTCGAGACCGCGATCGCCGCGGCCCGCGACGGACGCGACTTCGTCGAGATCCCCCAGCACATGTTCGGCTCCGCGAGCGAGGGCGAGGAGCCCGTCCGGATCCCGACCCGGGAGGTCCTGGACATCGCGGGCGACATCGACGGCCAGATCTACATGCGGGACTTCAAGCTGGTCGACCAGTCCGACATGATCGTGTCGTACATCCCCGAACTCCCCGGCGGCATCCCCGGTCTCTCGAGCGGCGTGGAACGCGAACTCCATCACGCCTTCGAGCACACCAAGGAGGTCTACGTGGTCTGGAAGCCGAAGAAGAGCCCCAGCCCCTTCATCACCGAGACCGCGACGAAGATCTTCGGGAGCGTCGAGGAGGCCATGGGCTACTTCGCCGACGAGGGCATGCTCGCGACCCGAAACCTCTTCGGCCACTGACGCCTGCCGTGCCCCGCTATCGCCTCCAGGTCGCCTACGACGGCACCGCCTTCCACGGCTGGCAGCGACAGGTCCGCGAGGACGGCTCCGAACTCCGGACCGTCCAGTCGGCGCTGCAGCGGGCGGTGTTCAAGGCGGTCCGCGAGGAGACGCCGGTGACCGGCGCAAGCCGGACCGATGCCGGCGTCCACGCCATCGGCCAGGTCGCCGCCTTCACCGCGTCGCAGTCCATCGACGTCGACCGGATGTCGATGGCGCTCACCTCCCGGCTCCCCGAGGACGTCCAGGTCACGCACGCCGAGGTGGTGGCCGACGACTTCGATCCGATCAAGGATGCGCGAAGCAAGTGCTACCGGTACGACATCGCCTGCACGCGACCGCCCGCCACGTGGCCGCCTCTCTTCGATCGCCACGTCGTCTACCGCACCCCGTTCGAACTCGACCACGAACCGATGTCCCGGGTCGCCGCCCGGCTCGTCGGCGAACACGATTTCGCGGGACTCGCGCAGAAGCACCACGGCCGTGACAACACGGTGCGCACCATCCACGCCTGCACCGTGGACCGGATCGCACCGGACCGGATCCGGATCGAGGTCGTGGGCAGCGGGTTCCTCTACAACATGGTCAGGATCATCGCGGGCACGCTGCTCGAAGCGGGCCGGGGTCGGATCGACGAAGCCCGCGTCGACGAGGTGCTCGCGACGGGGAACCGCCGGCTCGCGGGCCAGACGCTTCCACCCCAGGGTCTCTGTCTTCGCTGGATCCACTACGGCGACACCCCGCTTCCCCCGGGCTTTCCGGATCGACACCCGGGCACTCGCTCGAACGAGCCGCGATTCCGGGACCCGCAGTCATGAAGATCATGCACGTCTCGACCCGGCTGATCCTCGGAGGGAGCCAGGAGAACACCGTGCTCTCCTGCGCCGGTCAGGCCGACGACGGCCACGAGGTCCTGCTGGTGTTCGGGCCGATCGAGGGACCGGAAGGCACGATGCTGCCCGCGGTCGAGGCTCACGGGGGCATCACCCCCGTGGAGACGCCGGATCTCGTGCGTGAGATCGCACCCCGACGCGACTGGCGATGCCTTGGGAACCTTCGCCGGCTCATTCGCGAACATCAACCCGACGTGGTGCACACCCATTCATCGAAGGCGGGCATCCTCGGACGCGAAGCGGCATGGCGGGAGTCGGTGCCCGCGGTCGTCCACACCATCCACGGACTTCCCTTCCACCCCTACCTCGCGAAATCGAAGAACGCCGTGTACATCGCCGCGGAGCGATGGTCGGCCCGTCGCTGCCACGCGATCGTGACGGTGGCCGACGCGATGCGCGACCAGGCGCTCGCGGCCGGCATCGGTCGACGGACGCAGTACCGGACGGTGCGAAGCGGCATGCTCGTCGAGCCGTATCTCGACGACTCGACGTCGATGCTCGAGACGCGTCGCAGGCTCGGTCTTCCCGAGCACGCCTTCATCGTCGGCACCATCGCACGCCTCGCGGAATTGAAGGGCCACGACGATCTCATCGACGCCCTTTCCCCGAAGATGCGCGAGGATCCGTCGCTGCATCTGCTCTGGGTCGGCGACGGATACTGGTCGGATCGACTGCTGGGACGGATCCGCGAACTCGGGCTGGAGGATCAGGTGCATGCGCCCGGGCTCGTGGCGCCGGACCGCATCCCCGAGTGGATCCGCGCGATGGACGTCCTCGCCCACCCGAGCTACCGCGAGGGACTTCCGCGAGCCGTGGTCCAGGGCCTGCTCTCCGCGAAACCCGTGGTCGCCCACGATCTCGACGGCGCTCCGGAAGTCTGCATCGACGACGTCACGGGACTGCTGGTCCGACCCGGCGACCACGACGGCCTCGCCGCGGCCATCGATCGTCTTCGATCGGATCCGGCGCTCGGGGTCCGACTCGGCGCCGCCGGGCGCGAACTGGTCCGCGGTCCGTTCGATCACCGATCGATGGTGCGGGAACTCGAAGCCGTCTATCGCACGGTGCTCGATCGCCCGGGGCGACCGCGATGAGGCGTCGCATCATCGGTGCCGTGATCGCGATCGCGTTTCCGATGCACGCGACGTTCGCCGGGGCCCACCATCAAGCGGCCGATCAGGCAGACGATCGGCCAGCCGATCAAACGCTGTTTCCGCCGGTGACCCGGTCGATGGCCATCGGCGACACCACGGTCCTGCTCGACGACGTGATCGAACGGCGATCGCGGGAGCTGGAGGATCCGCCCGTGTCGGGTACGGATCGACGCGTCGTCCACGATGCCCGTCGCGGCATTCGACGAATCACCGTCGAGCTCGCCATGCTGGGACGGGAACGCGGGGATGCCTCGATCCTCGCGGGGTTCCAGGCCATCCGGCTCGACGCCACCATGCGTTCGATCGATCGACTTCTGGAATCCCTCGCCCGCCCCGACACCTTGATCGGGGAACCACCGAGGACGCTCCCGGAAACCGAACGCGTCGCGGCGATCGATCGTCTCGACGCGTTCAATCGAACCGGTGTGGATCTCCTTCGACGGTCGGACACCGGCACGGTCGAGGCACTCGACGACACGCTGGCGACGATCCTTGCGCCGCTTCGAGACGTGTTCGGTCTGCTGGGCGGACGTCCGCTCGAGAGTCGATGGCCGATCGGATCCGAATCTTCCGCCTTGAACGGCCCCGCGACGACCGATGCCGCCACCTCACCGATCGACGCCCGGGTGAGGACGATGCTCGACGCGGTCGGCGTCGCTGCGCCGGACGCACCGTTCGACGTGACGATCCTCGAACGCGTGCTCTCCACGAGTCCGTTCGATCCGGAGGACTCCGAGTCNACCGCGACCTGGCGATGCGCCGCCGAGCTTCTTGATTNCCTTCGGTCGGGAGGCGACGACGAACGACCGCTCGCGACGTCGNCGCTGCGTTCGGTGTGGCGAGCGGCGGTCGCTCGNAGGCGCACGGCACTCCGGGATCTCCAGCGAACCNTGGAAGCGCAGGTCGATTCGGCGTCGCCGAGCCTGCGTGAGGAGGATCTCGTCGCGGTCCGCCGGTCGGCCCGCACGTCGCGGGCGGTTCGAGACCTCGACGAGATCGCGATCGGTCTTGCACGCATGCACCCCGCGGCGACCCCGAAGGCCGAACGCCTCGTCGCATCCCGCGGCCGGATGCTGGACAGCCCCCGCGAACGGGATCGGACGCTCGCGTGGATCGACCGGATCATCGGCGAGCTCGATCGGTACGAGACGGTCGATTTCGAGTCCCGACTCCGGGCCCCCGACCCGCCGACGATCGAACTCGTCGGTGGCCGCACGATCGAACTGGCGGATGGCATGGCGACGACCCGTCGGGCCTGGGTCGAGGCCATCACGAGCGGCGACACCGNTGGCCCCGCGATCGACGCCATGGATCGCATGGCGAGACTGGGAACGCTTCTCGCGCATCTCCTCCGGTTGGTCCCGACCGACGACGTTCCGATCCTCGATCTCGATCGGTGCGACCGATGGGGAGGCTGGTACGTGGACGCGAAGACGCTCGGATGGAGCACTCGAACCCTGCTTCCGGGTGTNCGACTCGCGGTCGGCACCGCGATCGCCGGCGATCCCGACCGCTTCGAGCGCGAACTGACGTCCCTNGAATCACAGAGTCCGCTGGTCCGACTCGCGGCCGCGGTGGCTCGACGCACCGNGGACGCGATGNCGCTTCTGCCTGGTGGCGGGGTCGCTACGATCGCGGCGGCGACGATCCCGCCGACACCCTCCGCATGGGGTGTGGATCACCGGATCGCGCTGGCCGCCGCATGCCTCGGCATGGCCGAACTCGTCGCGATCCGGGCGGATCCCGCCTTCGACGACGCGGGCGGCATGCAGACCCGGGAAGCGCTCGCCGACGCCGTGGCGGCGGCGTGCGAGAGCCTGCTCGAAGACTGGAAGACCGACGCCTCCGTCGGCAAGGAGACTCGACCATGAACATGCTCGTCGTCGGTCCGCATCCGGACGANCAGGAACTCGGCATGGGCGGAACGATCGCGAAGCTCGTCGACGCCGGCCATCACGTCACCCTCCTCGATCTGACCGACGGGGAACCGACACCGCACGGCTCACCGGCGATCCGGGCCGAGGAAAGCGCCGCCGCCGCCTCGATCCTCGGGGTCGAACGGATCATGCTCGGACGGGAGCATGGTTTCGTGAATCGCGAGGTCGTGCACTCGGTCGCCTGTCGTCATGCGGTCGCGGGCGTGATCCGCACCCGGGAGATCGACTGGATCTTCTGCCCGGATCCGGTCGACGCGCACCCGGACCACCGCGCCGCCACCCGGATCGTGGAAGACGCGCGATTCGATTCCAAACTGACCAAGACCGACATCCCGGGGTCGCCCCGCCACCCGAGTCGGATCATCTACTACTTCTGCACGCACCTGAAGACGATCCCGGATCCCTCGTTCCTCGTCGACACCACCGGATTCCACGATCGCAAGCGCGACGCGGTCCTCGCCTACGCGAGCCAGTTCAAGGCCCACGAGGGGAATCGCCGGATCGTCGACTGGCTGGATGCGCAGGCGACCTTCCTCGGCAGCCGGATCGGCGTGAAGACCGCCGAGGCGTTCCGCGTGATCGAACCGCTCGGCCTCTCGTCCCTCGATGGAATGATCTGAGAAGGCTCGTCCCGGATCAGATNGCACGAACCGCGTCGAGCACGGTGTCGACCACGTGCTGTCGCTGCGTCTCGGACAGTTCCGGGAAGATCGGNATCGCGATCGTCTCGCGGCTGGCCCGCTCCGCATGCGGGAAGTCACCGGCCCGGTGGCCGATCTCCCGATAGCAGTCCTGCTCGTGCAGGCATCGCGGGTAGTAGACCTCGTTGCCGATCCCCGCGGCCTTNAGCGTCTCGCGAATCGCGTCGCGATGCGAGCCCGGCACCCGCAGGACGTACTGGTTGTAGATGTGACGCGCCCCGTTCGGCGCCGGCTCCGGCGTTCGAAGCGGAAGTCCGCCCTCGTCGATGCAGACGGCGCTGGTCGCCGCGCCGGCGGCCGCGAAGGCCTCGTCGTACCAGGTCGCGTTCGCCTGGCGACCGGCGGACCAGGCATCGAGGTGCTCGATCTTCACGAGGAGGATCGCCGCCTGCAGCGCGTCGAGCCGGGCGTTCAATCCGACATCGTGGTGGAAGTACTTCGGCTTCATGCCGTGGTTGCGGAAACGGATCATCCGTTCGGCCAGTTCCTGATCNCGGGTGGTGCAGAGTCCGCCGTCACCGAAGCCGCCGAGGTTCTTGCTGGGGAAGAAGCTGAAGGTGCCGATGTCCCCCACCGATCCGACGCGACGCCCGTGGACGTCCTCCGTTCCGAA
Organism: Phycisphaerae bacterium; assembly: GCA_002684755.1. The sequence continues at coordinate 1,786 of NYVS01000114.1, read as the reverse complement.
CGCCNGGGCCGCATCCTCGATCACCCGGAGGCCGTGTTCATCCGCGATCGCCATGACCGCGTCGAGGTCGGCCGCCTGTCCGAAGAGATGCACCGGCATCAACGCCTTCACCGCGCCGGGCTTCCGTCCTTCGAGGACCCGACGGATCGAATCGGGATCGACCTGGTACGTGGTCGGATCGATGTCGACGAAGACCGGTGTCGCACCGACCCGGGAGACGCTGCCTGCGGTCGAGAAGAAGGTGTAGGTGGGCAGGATCACTTCGTCGCCCGGCCCGACGCCGAGGGCATCGAGCGCCAGGATCAGNGCATCCGAACCACTGGAGTTTCCGACCGTGAAGGGCACNTTCAGGTAGCCCGCACAACGGCACTCGAACTCGGCCACCTTCGGCCCGCCGATGAACACCTGGCTCTCCAGAACCTCCTGGACCGCGGGCTCGATCTCCGACCGGATGGTCGCGTACTGGGCCTTCAGATCGAGCAGCGGAACGGCGACATTGGTGGCGGAAGTCATCCCGGAATTCTAGAGGGGATCGTCGGCCACTACCGCCCGGTCGAGCCAAATCCACCCGAGCCCCGGTTCGTATCGTCGAGCTCCTCGACCTCCTCGATCACGACCCGGGCGACCGGTGCGATCACCATCTGGGCGATCCGCATCCCCGGCTCGACCGTGAAGGCGGCNTTTCCGAGGTTGATCAGCGGGACCTTCACCTCGCCGCGGTAGTCCGCGTCGATGGTCCCCGGCGAATTGGGCATGGAGATGCCATGTCTGCTCGCGAGGCCGCTTCGAGGCCGCACCTGGGCCTCCCAGCCGGCGGGAATCGCCATCGCGAAACCACAGGGGACCATCAGGATCGCGCCTGCGGAGATGACCTCGGGTGCATCCAGAACGGCACACAGATCGAGGCCGGCCGCCTGTTCGGACTGGTAGGCGGGCAGGACTGCACGGGGATCGAGTCGCTTGAACCGGAGCGAAGGTTGGGACATGTCCTCAGGGTATCGCCCCGAGGAACGTCCGATGGCCCCGAGGGCACGATCGGCCCTTCCGGGTCGCCCGCCGGGATGGTGACGATGGCGATGCTCGAGACGCCACGTGTCCCGACCGGAGGCCCCCGGGCCCGGGACCGGACGACCGCCGATCGACGAACGAGCCCGACGACACCATGCTTCCTCGACCCGTTCCCTTCGCCGCGAACCGAGGGTGCGGAGGTACCATTTGGTCGGGACGGACCCAGGGGCAGGATCGGAGACGACAGGTGTTCAACCAACACGACATGTCGATGCTCGTGATGCTGCTTCTGGTGGGCTTCTTCATCGCCGTGCCGGTCATCGCCTCGGTGATCCGAGGCAGGAACGCACCCCGGATCACGACGACTTCATGTCGGCATTGTGGATACGACCTTCGCCGACTCCCCAAAGGCACCGATTGCCCCGAGTGCGGAACCGCGGTGGGACTCACCGGCCCGGGCCGGACGGTCGATCCGGATGAACCGAGCTGCCGAGGGTGCGGCCACCTGCTCGCGAATCTCCCATGGAACGCGACCTGTCCCGAATGCGGCCTCGTCAGCGCGGCGATGCCACGGTTTCAACGACTTCGAAAACGGGACTGGTTCACGCCGGGTCGAATTCTTCAATTCGCCCTCGGCACGGCGTGGCTGCTGGTCGGGATCTTCCTGATGATCACCGCCCTCGCGTTCGTCTTCGGCGGCCTGCGGTGAGGCATCGCGGCCGGCGGCACCCGCTCAGAGCCCTCGGACCGCCTCGAGCACCGCGTCGGCGTGCCCGGG
>NYVS01000016.1 GCA_002684755.1 Phycisphaerae bacterium | reverse complement strand
CGCCCCGGAATCCGGCAACGACGCGGACAAGGACGCCGAAGCCACCAGCGTGATCAAGGTGCCGGCGTCGGAATGGAAGCAGGGCAAGCCGCTCGCCGCGCAGGGACTCGACATCACGACCCGCCGGCCGAGGATTCCGGTCACCGCGTGGCTGAGCTATCGACCNAAGTACAACCCGGTCGCACGGGTCGAGTTCGACCGGACCGGAAAGCCCAAACGTGCTTCGCTGCTGGTGCGAAGCCAGGAACCGAATCTCGACGAACGCCTGATCGACATGCTCTATCGCTGGCGGGCCAAGGGTGCGAGACTCAAGCTGCTCACCGGCGATCAGACCGTCACGATCGAACTCCAGCTGCTCCTGAACTGACGTCGCTCGAACCGACGGACGNCGATCAGTCCTCCAGTCGCTCCCGCCAGGTCTGCACCCGGGGGTGGTCGGTGAGATCGAATTCGAGCGGCGTGACGGTGAGATACCGGTTCATCAGTGCCTCCACGTCGGTGTCGGGATGGGTGTGCATGAACTCCATCCCGCTGCCCGCCGCCCAGTAGTACGTCTGGCCGTAGGGACTGGTCCGCTTCTCATAGCCCCCCGAACCCGCGGCNGTGTTCATGGCGCAGACCTTGATCGGCGGCATCGGGGCGTCCGGTGTCTCGGTCCGCGGCACGTTGACGTTGACCACCGCATGGGGATCGAGCGGGTGGACGAGGATCCGGTCGATCGCGACCCGCGCGATCTCCGCGGCCCGGTCGTAGCAGATCGANTCGCGATCACCGAGATGCAGGCTCACCGCGATCGACGGGACCCCGAGGAACGCGCTCTCCACCGCGGCCGCGACCGTGCCGGAGTAGATCACGTTGATGCCGACGTTCGCCCCGCTGTTCATTCCGGAGATCGTGATGTCGGGCAGGGTCCCCTCCCCGTGNAGCTCCGCCCAGAGCGAGCGAAGCGCGACCTTCACGCAGTCCGCGGGGCGTCCGTCCACCGCATGCCCGGTCGAACCGTCGTCCATCGTGGTGGTGTGGATCATCATGGGTTCGTTGAACGTCACGCCGTGACTGGTCGCGGACTGGACGGTGTACGGCGCGATCGTGGTGATGTCGCCGAGGCCCGCGAGCGCTCGATGCAGGGCGCGGATTCCGGGGGCTTCGATGCCGTCGTCGTTGGTGAGCAGGATCTTCACGAGGGGTTCCAGCGTGGAGTGAGAGGAAGCACGGGACCCGCGGCCCCGCGACGACTCAGGCCCGGACGGGCCGTTCAGGTTCGATGACGTACGCGCGACCGCCCCAGCGGACCGGTCTGCCCCGCGCCAGATCGACCGCCCCGCCGCGGATCGCACCCGCGACCAGCAGGCAGCCGATCGGCCAGCCGAGAATGCCGATCCGAGGCATGCCGCCCCGGCCGAAGACCACGTAGAGCGCNGCGCCCGAGAACGCGAGACCGGCGACGCCCGCGAGGATCGCGAGCACGCCGAGCAGCGTCCCGCCCAGCGATGCGACCACGATCCCGACGGCGAGACTTCCGACCGCGCACACCGGCCCGAGGCCCGCNCCCGCGACCCGGACCACGTTTCGATTCATCCGGCCGATGTTCCGGTGGCACGACTCGATGAAGATCCGACGCCACCCGCCGAGGAGATCCTGGAGCGACTCGTACATGCTGGTCTGGATCATGTCGCCGGAGTCGACCACGCGGACCCTTCCGTCGAGTCGGTGCACGGCCTTCGCGAAGGCCAGGTCTTCGAGCAGATCGTCCTTGACCGCCGTGTGACCGCCGAGTCGATCGTAGAACGCCCGCCCGAACAGCATGAACTGACCGTTCGCGAAGGAACGCGGCCGTTCGACGTGGTTGGTGCGATCCGGGGGGAACATGCGGAGCAGGGTGATCGCCGCGGGCGGCTGGACCACGGCCTCCCACCAGTGACCGGAGGTCAGCCTGGTGTAGGCGCTGAGCAGGTCGATGGACTCGGCATCGGCGATCGCGACCGCCGCCCGGATCACGTCGACGTCGAATCGCACGTCCGCATCCGTGAAGAGCAGCCAGTCGCCCCGCGCGGCCGCGGCCCCGACCGAGGCGGCGTGGCACTTCCCCGCCCAGTCGTCCGGACACGTNTCGTTGACGATCGGACGNATGCGCGGGTCGTCCTCCGCGGCGGCCTCGAGTCGCGCGAGCGTGTCGTCGGTGCATCGGTCGAGCACGACCACGAGTTCGATCCGGGCGTCGCGCTGGGCCCGCATCGAGGCGACCATCCGCTCGATCACCCGCGCTTCGTCGTGCGCGGGCACGATCACCGAGACGAGATCGTCGACCACCGGAAGTTCGAGTCCGTCCTCGAGGAGCGGCGTGTGCCGGGCCAACCGGATCAAACGCCCCAGCACNAAACCCCAGTAGACGGCGGTCGCGGTCGCGAGCACGGCGAGAATCAGGGTGATGGCGACCGTCGCGGGAGACATGGACGCTCCATGGTACGAGGGACCACCACGGTCGGTGTCGACGCCGGCACGGGGTCTACACTTCGTCCATGCCAGACCGGTCCCGGAGCTCCTCCGACGCCAACTCCCAGCCCGGGCCCCGCCTCGCNCTCCACGCGGGCCCGCTGCTCGATCGAGCCGCCGCGGCCCGACTCGACGCCGCCGCGACGACCCGGTGCGGGATTCCCGGCCTGCTCCTGATGGAACACGCCGCGATCGGATCCACCGCGTTGATCGAGCGCGAGCTCGCCGACACCGGCGTCGAACGCGTGGTCGTCCTCTGCGGACCCGGCAACAACGGCGGCGACGGCTGGGCGATCGCCCGCCTCCTCCGGCGGCANGACGTCTCCGTCGAGGTGATCGAACTCGCACCGCCCGNGGNACCCGGCGACGCGGCGACGAATCGAGCGATCGCCATCGCCTTCGGAATCACCGTCCGACCGGCGTCCGACCTGCAGGATCCGACGATCGCGCAGACGCTCGAAGACGCCCTGGTGGTCGATGCCCTGTTCGGAACCGGCCTCGCTCGACCGCTCGCAGGCCCCGCCGCGGCGCTGGTCGACGCGGTCCGCGGCCGCCCCGCCCGCGTGGTCGCGATCGACGTCCCGAGCGGACTCGACGCCGACACCGGTTCGGTGCTCGGCACCTGTCTTCCCGCCGACGTCACCGCCACGATGGTCGCGCCGAAGGTCGGCCTCCTGTCGCGGGGATCCGAGGATCTCCGAGGCCGGATCGAGATCGTCGACATCGGTGTCCCCCCCGAGCTGATCGACGCGTTCGACGTCTCCGGCAGGAATCCGCCAAATCGGGGATGATGCCGCTCCGCCCAGAACCCCGCCCCGAACCACCCTCGATCGACCCCCGTGTACCAGCCGCTCCTCGCCAACCGCTATCTCGCCAGCCGGATCATCCCGCTCATCGCGGTGGCGGCGGTCGCGTTGTGCGTCGGACTGGTGATCATCGTGGTCAGCGTCATGTCCGGGTTCCTCGACATGCTCCTGAACTCCGGTCGGACGCTCATGGGCGACGTGATCGTCCGCTACGCGGATCCGGGCATCCCCCACTACGACCTGCTCGTCGANGAGATCGAATCCCGTCCGGAAGCGGACGCCGCGNCGCCGGTGGTCGAGAGNTTCGGTCTGCTGAAACTCCCCTACGGCAATCGCACCGAAGGCGTGCAGGTCTGGGGCATCGATCCCGAGAGCTTCGATCGCGTCGTCGACTTCGGACCGAGCCTCGTCTGGGACGGCATCCCGCCCGAAGTGGAGGAGTTCGCGAAGGAGTTCGACCGCATCGAACTTCCCGATCTCGAGGGACTGCCGCAGCTCGATCCGCTCACCGAAGGCGACTCCCCGAAGGTCGTGCTNGGCGTGGAGATCGACTCGGCGACGAAGGCCCGCGGCCCATCCGGCGACTACGAGGTGCGGGCGCCGGCGTTCTGGCTGCCGCTCCGTGACGTCGAGATCACGCTGATCCCGATCTCGACCAGCGGTCGGATCGAGAAACCGGACAACCGTCGATTCTCCGTCGCCAACGAGTTCCAGTCCGGCGTCTACCAGATCGATTCCCGCCGGGCGATGATCGGCATCGAGACCGGGCAGCGNATGCTGGGGCTCGACGCGGCGCCGATCTACGACCAGGCGCTGCTCGACGAGACCGGCGAACTCTCGAAGATCGGCACGTATCCCGCCCGGGTGCAGATGATCCTGGTGCGGGCGGCGGACGGCGTCACGCCCGAGGCGCTCCGCGACGCGGTGCGCGAAGCCTACGCGTCCTTCGCCGCGAAGATCGCCGACGAGACCGGCGTCACCATCCGCCCTCCGGACGAGGCCTTCGTGGGGATNCGCACCTGGCGCGAACAGCTTCGGGACATGATCGGGCCGGTCGAGAAGGAGCGTGAACTGATGCGCATCCTCTTCTCGATCGTCTATCTGGTGTGCGCCGGACTGGTGCTCTCGATCTTCTGGGCGATCGTCCACGAGAAGACCCGCGACATCGGGATCCTNCGGGCCGTCGGCGCGTCGCGCCCCGGGGTGCTCGGCGTGTTCCTCGCCTACGGGCTGGTGATCGGGCTCGCGGGTGCCGTGCTCGGTGCGCTGCTCGGCTGGGTCGTGGTGAACAACATCAACGGCATCCACGAGGCCATGGGCGAACCCGCACCGACCTGGACGTGGATCGTGGCGTACGCCCTCGCGGCGTCGATGCTCGGCGTGGTGATCCAGGCCGTGATCCGGGGCGCGATGCTCCGGACCCTGCTCTCGATCGTGGGCGTGCTGGTGCTCGGAGGCGTGGGCACCGCCCTGCTCCTGCATCGAGGCTTCCTGATGTGGGACCCCGCCGTCTACTACTTCAANTCCATCCCGAACCAGGTCGACTGGTTCAGCGCCACCCTCACCATGGCCGGTGCGATCGTCTTCAGCGTCCTCGGTGCCGCCATCCCGGCGGCCAAGGCCGCGGACACCGATCCGGTACGAGCCCTTCGCTACGAATGAACGAGGAACCGAAGATCAAATCCTCGAAGTCGACCCCCGACGCGGATCCCGCGCCGGTCGTGCTGGAAGCCGCCGGCGTCCGGAAGACCTATCGACTCGGTCGCGTCCCGGTCCGGGTGCTCGAAGACGCATCGATCGAAGTCCGACGCGGCGAGTGGGTCGCGATCCTCGGTGCGAGCGGCAGCGGCAAGAGCACGCTCCTGCATCTGCTCGGCGGTCTCGACCGGCCGGACCGTGGAACCGTTCGAGACGCGATCCGGCACGAAGGTCGCGACGTCAGCCGGTTCAACAACACCGAACTGAACCACTACCGGAATCGCAGCGTCGGGTTCGTGTTCCAGTTCTATCACCTGCTGCCCGAACTGAGCGTCCTCGAGAACGCGATGCTGCCGTGCCTCGTTCCGAATCGCTGGATCGCCGCGACCCTTCCCCTGCTCGCCGCGCTGGTGGGTGGTGGCGTCGGCGCCGCGATCGGCTTCTTCGCGGGCGANGGCGTCCTTCCGGACGCGGACGTCGCGACCGACCCGAAGATGGCGGTGATCGCGGCGGTCTTCGGGGTGCTCGGCGCCGCAGTCGGCGTGGTGCTCCTCCAGGTCGGACAGGTGATCGGCGAACGGATCCGACTCCAGTCGGGCCCGGAAGCCGCCGCCTCGAAGGCGACGCTCGAGGAGTTCGGACTCGGACACCGGCTCCGACACAAGCCCAGCCAGCTGTCGGGCGGTGAACGCCAGCGGACCGCCATCGCCCGCGCCCTCGCGAGCGAACCCGGCATCCTGCTCGCCGACGAACCCACGGGCAACCTCGATGCCGCGACCGGACGCGACATCCTCGACCTCCTGAAGAANCGCCATGACGCCGGGCTGACCATCGTCATGGTGACCCACGATCCCAACGTCGCCGACTACGCCGACCGGGTGGTGCGACTCGAGGACGGTCGAGCCGTGGAAGCGACCGCTTGACCCCGGCGGCCGCCGACGCCGGCGCCCCCTCGCCATCCGCACCCCGTGGCGGCCTGGCGAACCTGCTTCTCCTTCTCGCCGCCGGCATCGCTCAGATGCTGGTGGTCGTCGACTACACCGCGACGGCGATCACCCTCCCGAGCATGGCGCGGGATTTCGACGTCTCCGCCGACAGTCTCCAGTGGGTGATCACCGGCTACGTCCTGACCTTCTCGATCGTNCTCGCGATCGCGGGCCCGCTGGGAGACCGGTACGGTCGCCGCCGACTGCTGCTGCTGGGCATCGTGCTGTTCGGCGCCGCATCGCTCTGGGTCGGGTTCGCCGGATCCGTGACCATGCTCATCGTGTCGAGACTCGCGCTCGGCATCGGGGGCGGGCTGCTCTTCCCGCTCTCGACCGCGGTGGTCGGCGCCAGCACCGATCGCTCCGACCTGCCGCGGATGATGTCGATCCTCACCGGCATCGCCACCATCGGCATGGCGATCGGCCCGGTGGTGGGCGGCGTCTTCACCGAACTGATCGACTGGCGGTGGGTGTTCTTCATCAACCTGCCCTTCTCCGTCGTCGCCTTCATCCTGATCCTCGTCTTCGCGCGGGAGAGTCGGAACCCGGACGCGGCCGAGGGCCGCATCGACTTCACGGGGATCGCGTTGCTCACGCTCGGAATCGGCGGCCTCTCCATCGGCATCGCGTGGATTCCGGACCGACCGGCGACGACGTGGNTNCCGGTGCTCGCGGGNGGTCTCNTCGCACTGATCCTGTTCGTTCCCCTNGCGATGAGNAAGGCCGNCCCGCTGATCGATCCTCGCCTGCTCGGGAACCGCGACTTCGCCGGCTATCTGCTCGGTGGCAGCCTCAGCAACGCGTGCTGGTGCGTGCTGATCTTCGCCACGACGCTCTACCTCCAGGAGGTGCGGGGCGATGATGCGATGACCACCGGATTCCAGTTCCTCTATCTCAGCGGCCCCGTGGCGATCGCCGGTTTCATCGGCCCGGCGATCCAACGACGGATCGGCACGCGTCGCATGCTGCTCTTCGCCACCGCGATCCAGAGCGTCGCCTGCGTGATCTTCTGGATCTCCGACGTCTCCCCGTGGCTCGCGATCGGACTGCTCGTGGTCGGGTTCGGCTGTTCGTGGGGCTGGTCGATGTCGCAGGCGGGCGGCATCGCCACGATCCCCGAGAAGAACGTCGGTCTCGCCAGCGGCTCGATGCTCACCGTGCTGATCATGAGCGGCAACGTGGGCGTGGTCGTCTCGGCGGCGATGATCGACGCCGAGGGCGGCGCGGCGATGACCGACTACGGACCCGGCATCGCCGCCAGCTACCTGCTCGCACTCGGGCTCGCCGCCGCCGCCTTCCTGATGACCTGGCTCGTCGTTCCGACCCACCATCACCCGAACCGGGCCTGAGCCCGGCGTTCGCGTCAGTCGTTGAAGCGGAACCAGTCCGCGGTGTCGTCGAACCACGCGGCGGACGAGCCGCCCAGTCGACGTCGGAACGCCTCGTCCAGCGATCGTCCCGCCTTCAGGTCGTTGACGAGGCCGGGGAGGACGCCGGGTCCGGATTCGAGCAGACGGGTGACCACGATGAAGGCCATGTCCCGCGCCGGTCCTTCCGGATCGAAGCCCGGATCGTCCCCATCGATCTCGAGGATCCAACGCGGTGAACGACCACCTCGGATCGAGGCGAGGGCCCTTGGCCGGCGGATCGAGTCGATGCGGGATCCGGGGACGAGCGTCGCCGCCAACGCCTCCGCCAGGCCCTCCACGAGCCACGCCGGCGGCCCGCGCCGCGTGTCGAGCATCGCCACCATGGCCCGGGTGATGCCTCGAACCTCCTCCTCGGAGACGAGCACGGACTTCGGATCTCGATCGGCGTCGATGCTTCGAGCGAGGTTCGCGACTCGCTCGGCCCGAGGCGGCGCGGTGATGATGAACGGCCCGTCATCGGTCACGAAGACGATCGCGTCGTCGGCGTCGAGCACCTCGTGCCCGAAGCGGCCGGCGGCGAGCATTCGGAGTTGATCATGATCGGCGACCTGAACGATCAGGACACCACCGGGAAACGGGTCGAGGCCGGGCGGGAGTCCGAGCGTCGCGGCGATCCCATCGAGCCAGCGGTCGCACCGCACGCCGTCCCGGGCGAGTCGCTCGACCTCCTGCCCCCCGATCACGATCGTCCGGCGGGTTCGCACGCCTTCGAATCCCAATCCGTCGGTGGCGTCCTCACCCGCGGCGCGGAGCCGGGCCGCCGCCTCGACCGAGGTCCGGACGTCGATCGTCGGCCAGGCCTTCGATCCACGCGGGTGATGATGGGGTCGCCCTCGCCCGAAGCGGGCCGCGTCCGAAGCCGCCGCCAGGTCCGCCGAAGCATCGAGCAATTCTTGCGCTCTTCGGCTCGCCGCCTCCAGCCATGCATCGGCGTCCTCTCCGGACGCGGCGACGAGCAGATCCGCCGCTCGATCGCGAAACGCATCAGCGCCGGTGGCCTCGAGCATGAAGACGAGCCAGGCGAGGCCGGACGGATCCATCCGGCGAGCCCGGTCGAGCACGGCGCGACCGATTCGAAACCGATCCGCGGGCTTCATGGAGGCCCAGGGAACCGATCCGATCTCGCCGTACAGACCGACCTCATCGAATCGATCGACCTTTCCAGCGCTTGTTTTCCCGGTGAGATCCCGGATCCGAAGCGGCAGCGGTGACTCGAGCTTCACCTCGCCCCGGAGGAACGCCTTCCCCGGCGTGTCCGCGCCGGATGAATCCACGGGCGGGTCATCGATCGAACCGTTTCCGGGCGACACGAGCCCGCAGGTCACNAGGCAGCAGGCCGTCAGGATGGCAGGAACGGAGCGTCGCATCATGCCACCATACGGGCGGATTCCTCGGTTCGATTCGGGATATCGAGTCGATCGGGGCAGTTTCCGGGCCGATGCANTGACTACNGGTGGTTCCGGCACGGATGTTGCCCCCACNCCANGGGATGGACGACCCGCTGACGGGGACGTGCGTACCATTGTGCAGAAGGCCGACCAGCCAACAATCCGGAGATTCCCATGTTCGAAAGACTGACCGACCGAGCACGCAAGGTGATGGCCCTCGCCAACCAGGAGGCCCAGCGCTTCAACCACGAATACATCGGGACCGAGCACATCCTGCTCGGCCTCGTCAAGGAAGGTTCCGGGGTCGGTGCGAACGTCCTCAAGAACCTCGACATCGATCTTCGAAAGGTCCGCCTCGAGGTGGAGAAGCTCGTCAAGAGCGGCCCCGAGATGGTGACGATGGGCAAGCTGCCGCAGACGCCGCGTGCCAAGAAGGTCATCGAGTACGCCATCGAGGAAGCCCGGAACCTCAACCACAACTACGTCGGCACGGAGCATCTGCTCCTCGGCCTGCTCCGCGAGCACGACGGCGTCGCGGCCCAGGTGCTCATGAACCTCGGGCTCAAGCTCGAAGAGGTCCGTGACGAGGTGCTCAACCTGCTCGGCGCCGGTGTCGAACCCGACGAACAGGCCCCCGAGTCCGGCGAAGCCCCCGCGGGCCCGCAGGGCGGAGGCCCCCGTCGCGCCGCCGGAAAGAGCAAGACGCCGGCCCTCGACTCCTTCGGCCGCGATCTGACCGAACTCGCCAAGCAGGGCGAGCTCGATCCGGTGATCGGCCGTTCGATGGAGATCGAACGCCTCGTCCAGGTGCTCTGCCGCCGGACCAAGAACAACCCCGTCCTCCTCGGCGAAGCCGGCGTGGGCAAGACGGCGATCGTCGAGGGCCTCGCCCAGCGGATCGTCGACCAGGAGATCCCCGACCTCCTCTGGGAGAAGCGGCTCGTGGTGCTCGACCTCGCCGCGATGGTCGCCGGCACCAAGTACCGGGGCCAGTTCGAGGAACGGATCAAGGCGGTGATGAACGAGGTCCGACGGGCCAAGAACGTCCTGCTCTTCATCGACGAACTCCACACCCTGGTGGGTGCGGGTGGCGCCGAAGGCGCGATCGACGCGTCGAACGTCCTCAAGCCGGCCCTCGCCCGAGGCGAGATCCAGTGCGTGGGCGCGACCACCTTCGACGAGTACCGCAAGTACATCGAGAAGGACGCCGCGCTGGAACGACGATTCCAGTCCATCGCGGTCGAACCCCCGACGCCCGACCAGACGGTCGAGATTCTCAAGGGGATCCGCGAGAAGTACGAGGCGCACCACAAGGTGAAGATCACCGACGAGGCGCTGCGTGCCGCGGTCGACCTCTCCGGTCGCTACATCCCGTCGCGGGTCCATCCCGACAAGTCGATCGACGTGATCGACGAGGCCGGTGCCCGACTGCGACTCAAGAGCATGACCAAGCCGCCCAACCTCGCGGAGCTCGAGGAGAAGATCGAGCGCCTCGCCGTCGACAAGGACGAGGCCGTCAAGGGCGCGGACTACGAGAAGGCCGCGGAACTGCGCGACACCGCCGAAAAGCTCCGCAAGGAGAAGGAGCGGATCCAGCAGGAGTGGCGCGAGCAGATGAACGAGACGATCGGCACCGTCGACGAGGAGGTGATCGCGGAGGTCGTCTCC
>NYVS01000015.1 GCA_002684755.1 Phycisphaerae bacterium | reverse complement strand
CGGCGTGCCCGAGGACCTCGAGCTTGAGCTCGGGATCCAGCAGTCCGGAAGCGGCCTTCTCGACGTCGTCGGTGATGTCGTAGATGACGTCGTAGAGCCGGATGTCGACGCCCTTGCTCTCGGCGAGCTGCCTCGCCTTTGCGGTGGTGGTGACGTTGAAGCCGACCACGATCGATCCCGTCGCTTCCGCGAGGGTCACATCGCTTTCGTTGATGCCGCCCACCGCGGAATGCTTGACGGAGACCTTGACCTCGTCGGAGCCGATCTTGCCGAGCACGGCGCGAAGCGTCTCGACCGAGCCTTGCACATCGCCCTTGACCACGAGCGGGAGGTCCTTCTTCTTCCCCTCCTCGAGGTGGTCGAAGATGTTGTCGAGGGTGATCTTCGGAGCCGCGAGTTCCCGCTCGCGTTCGAGCCGACGACGCTCCTCGGCGGCGGCTTCCGCCTCCTTCAGCGAATCGACGACGAAGAACCGGTCGCCCGCGTCGGGGAGCTGGTCGATGCCGCTGATCGCCACCGGCGTCGAGGGACCCGCGGACGCGATGCGATCGCCGTGATCGTCGACGATGTCGCGAACCCGGCCGTAACCCCGACCGGTCACGATGAAGTCGCCCTTGTTGAGCTTGCCTTCCTGGACGAGCATCCGGGCCACCGGACCACGTCCCTCCTCGACCTGGGCTTCCAGCACGGTGCCTTCGGCGTTGCCGTCGAAATCACCCTTGAGTTCGAGCAGGTCCGCCTGGTAGTCGAGGATGTCGAGCAGGTCCTGGATGCCGGTGCCGTCGGTCGCGCTGGTGCGGATGACCTCGGTGCCCCCGCCCCACTCGGTCGGGTTCAGCTCGTGTTCCGCGAGCTGTCCGAGGATCCGCTGGATGTTCGCATCGGTGGCCTCGGCCTTGTCGATCTTGTTCAACGCCACGACCAGCGGCACGCCGGCCGCCTTCGANTGNCTGATCGANTCCGCGGTCTGCGGCATGATGCCGTCGTCCGCGGCGACCACCAGCACCACCACGTCCGTGACCTTCGCACCACGGGCCCGCATCGCGGTGAACGCCTCGTGACCCGGGGTGTCGATGAAGGTGACGACCCGTTCCTTCTCGCCGGCCTTCACCGGCACCTGGAACGCGCTCGTCGCCTGCGTGATGCCGCCGGCCTCGCCGTCGGCCACGTTGGTCTGCCGGATCCGGTCCAGCAGCGACGTCTTGCCGTGGTCGACATGACCGAGGATCGTGACGATCGGGCTTCGCCCTCGTTCGTCGCCGCGCTCGCGGGCCATGAACCGCTCTTCGATCACCTCGGCCGCGGTCTTNGCTTCCNCGACCTGCAGCTCGATCTCGTACTCCATCATGATCTCGNNGGCNCGTTCGGTNTCGATCGCCGANTTGATCGTCGCGGGAATGCCTTCGAGGAAGAGCTTCTTGACGATCTCGGCCCCCTTCACGCCGGTCGCGGCGGAAAGGTCCTTGATCGTGATCGGCTCCGAAATCTTGACGGGTCCGGTGGGCTTCACCGGCACCGAGGGTCCGCGGCGACCGCCGCCACGACCGCGCGAACGATCCTGACGATGCTGTCGGAAGAAGCCCTGCGAGTGCTTCAACGCCTGATCACGCTCGGCGAGATCCTGGGCACGCCAGGGCTGGAACGCCTTGTTCTCGCCCATGCCACCGCCGGCTCGACCCGTTCGGCCGTCGCCACCCTGCCGTCGCGGACTTCGGCCCTTGCCGGCCGCACCGCCACCGCCTCGTCGTCCGTCTCCCATGTCGCCACCACCACCGGCGCCACCACCNCGACGCGGACCACCGGTGGTCATCATGCCGTCGTTCGGCTGGTGTCGCGGCCGCGGGGGCGGAAGCTTGTCGGGTTCCTCGACCCGGATCACCTTCGGTCCGCTGAGCGCGACCTTGGTCGGCTGCTCGAGCTTCGGGCCGACCGGCTTCACGGAATCGGGCCTGCTGGGCACGTTCATCACGGGCTTGGACTGGCCACCGATCGTCGGTGCATCCGNGGCATCCGGGACATCCGTCGGCATCGTCGGTTCCGACGCGGCGATTCCCGGCGTCTCGACCTGCTCCTCGACCACTTCCTCGACCGGCCCGGGTTCGGGGGCGTCGAACGCCTCGACCGGCGGTTCCTCGGGGGCCTCGACCGCGGCAGCGGCGGCGGCCGCCGCGGCAGCGGCGGCNGCGGCCGCAGCGACTTCGGCGATCGGCGTGATGCCGGGGGCTTCGACCGTCTCGACCTTCTTGGGCGGGGCCGGCGTCTCGACCGTCGGCTCCTCCTTCGGGGCGACCTTCTTGGTGGCCTTCTTCGCCTTGGCCCGGGCCTTCACGACATCGACCTTCGCCGCGGTCTCCACCGCGGTGCTCGACACTTCGGCCGCGACACTGAACCACTCCCGCACCGTGTGCGAAAGCCCGACCGAGACCGCCGACATGTGGTTGGTGATGTCGGGGATGTCTTCGGCCACGCACTTGGCGATGATGTCCTTGCTGGACACGCCGAGTTCCTTGGCGAGCGTGTGCACTCTGAGAGTGGTCGTCTTCTTCTTCTTCGTGGCCACGTGGTTCTCCTCGCGAATGTGGACTTCCGCATTCGCGGACCGTCGATCAGTTCATCGTTCCTGCCGAATCAGCTCTCTGGCGAACCGGTCGATCCATCGACCGCCGCACTTCGCATCGATCACGCCTCGCCACCCTCCGGCCGCGGCGTCTCCGCCGCGGCGGCGTCGCCCCCACCGAGCAGGGCGTCGGCCGAAGCCTCCGCCGCCGCGTCCGTCTCCGTCGCCTCCGGCGTTTCGGAAGCCGGTGCCGGCTCCGGTGCCGGGCCACCACCGAGGATCGAGGCCGCCGAGGATTCCGCGTCGGCATCGGTGGCGGACATGATGGCGTCCGCCGACTGCTCTTCGGAGGCCTTCGCCTCGGCCTCGGCCTTCGCCTTCTCCTGCTCTTCGGAGATCTCGTGGGCCCGTGTCGCGGCCCGCTCGACGATGGTCGCCGCCAGCTCCTCGGGGAGCTCGATGTCGTCGACGAGGACCCCCTCGCCCACTTCCTCGATGTCGAAGACGCTGATCATGCCGAGCGCCCCCATGCGATCGAGCATCTCTTCCGTGACGCCCTCGACGCTGCGAACCGTGCTCTCGAGGTTCTCGAGGCCCTTCGCGAACTCGTCGGGCGTCAGGATGTCGATGTCCCATCCGGTCAACCGGGCGGCGAGTCGCACGTTCTGGCCTCGACGGCCGATGGCCAGCGAGAGCTGGTCTTCGCGAACGATGATCGTGGCCCGCCCGAGTTCGAAGCAGAGGCTGACCTCTTCGACCTCCGCGGGCTTCAACGCGTTGGCGATGAGGACCTGACTGGATTCGTTCCATCGGACGATGTCGATCTTCTCGCCGTTGAGCTCGTCGACGATGTTGCGGATGCGGCTTCCACGGACGCCGACGCACGCACCGACCGCATCGACCTTCGAGTCGACCGAACTGACCGCGAGCTTGGTCCGGAAGCCGGCCTCGCGGGCCATCGCCTTGATCTCGATCACCCGCTCGCTGACCTCCGGAACCTCCTGCTCGAAGAGACGCTGGATGAAGTCCGGATGCGAACGGCTGAGAACGATCTTGACCTGGTTGCCGGCGTCACGGACATCGAGGATCAGGCAGCGAACGCGGTCGCCGGGATGGAACTGCTCGCCCGGGATCTGCTCGCTTCGCGGCATGAATCCCTCGGCCCGGTCGATCTGCACCACCAACGCCCCGCCCTCGTACCGCTGCGCGGCGCCGGTCACGACCTCGCCCTGACGCTTCGCGAACTCCTCGAGGAGGCTGTTTCGCTCGTCCTCGCGGAACCGCTGGATCATCACCTGCTTCGCGGTCTGGGCGGGAATGCGACCCATCGCGGCGAGCGGGATCTCCTCGATGCCTTCACCTTCGACGTTGCGCCAGAGACGGATCGCGCCACTGAGGCGGTCCATCTGACATCCGAACTCCTCGGTGTCGAGCGAGTTGAAGTGCTTCCGGGCCGCACTGACCATCGCCTGCTCGAGATCCTCGATGAGGAGTTCCCGATCGATGTTCCGGTCACGTGCGATGGAGTCGAGGATTCGAAGGGTTTCTGGATTCATGTCGTCAGCTGCTTCGGACGGGTGATCACCCGCCGCTCCCTGGGATGTCGAGCCTGTGGCTCAGATCGGGTTGTCGCCGGCCCCCGTCGGCCGACCGGTGTCGTCTCCCTCGCTCCCCGACGTCGCGGTCCCGCCAACGAAGCGAGCCACGCGTCCCGGCAAGGGAGCGTGGCCCGTCGAGCCGGCCGCAAGGCGGCCGGAGTCGTCCTGTGGAGATTCGTCACCTCATGGGGACGAGCTCCACGCGAGCAAGTGACGATTCACGTCCGAACCGATCCGTCGTGACGGGCCGGTTCGCAACTTCCACGACGAACCGGGGATGCCGGTTCGATCGTGCACCGTCGCAGGTGATCGTGCGGTCAGGATGGCCGGAGAAATGGCTCAACCTGAAAACCCGAACCCTTGTCGGTCCGATGCGCTGTTGTCAAAAGCGTTCATCTGCATCGGCGAATCATCCTTTCCCGGCGTCGGACGACGGACGGGACCACGACCTCGATGACGCGAGGCCGATCCGGGAGAATACCCGGACCTCGCCATGAGCGACTGATGTTTCGCTGAAAAACCGGCTCTACGACGCCAAATCGACGACGGCGTCCGTGTTTTTTCCGGAGTTTGCGGAATCCACGATGCGCAACGCCCGCTTTCCGCGGTGCTGACCGAGGGTCGCTTCGAATTTCGGTCGCCCGGCGACGCTCACCGCGACCGGCTGATCCGCCCGTCGATCCGTGGTGATGAGGTCCCCGACTTCCAGACGGCCGAGATCGGCCAGGGTCATGGAGGTCTCCGCGAGCGTCGCTTCGACCTGGACCGTGGAGTCGTGAAGCCGGGAGACGATCGCCTGCTCCGCGTCACGGGTCCCCGCCTCGCCGGCGACGAACCAGTTCTCGGTGCTGAGATCCTCCATCACCGGCTCGATCACGTTGTACGGAATACAGAGACTCATGGTCCCCACCCCGTCACCGACCCGGCTGCCGAGGCGGATCTCGAATCCGATCATCACCACGACCTCGTTCGGTGGGACGATTTCGACCAGCTGCGGGTTCGATTCCATCGCCGAGATCCCGAAATCGATCTGCTTGACCCCCGACCACGCCTCGGTGAGGGCGTTCATGCCGAGGTCGAGCACCTGTCGCATCAATCTGGATTCGATCCCGGTGAGCGGTCGCTTCGGGACCAGGAGGCTCTGATTCGTCCCGCCAAGCAGCCGCTCGACCAGCGGAAACACGACCAATGGACTGATGTCCATGCAGATCTGCCCACCGAGCGGGGGGCAGTCGAGCAGGGTGAAGCAAGTCGGATTCGGAAGGCTCGAGATGAATTCCGCGTAGGTCATCTGCTCGGCACTGGCGACTCGGACCTCCACGATCGAGCGGATGAACCCGGACATCTGTGCCCCGAACCCGCGGGCGAAGGCTTCGTGCAGGGTCCGCAGGGTCCGCATCTGGTCCTTCCCGATCCGCTCGGGACGCTTGAAGTCGTAGACGCGGATCTCGACCTTCTCGTGGTCCCTTCGAAAGCGGGAGAAGATCCGAGCGGGCCGTTGCTCGTCTCGAAGATCACCCGACTCGACGGCATCCATCAGGGTGTCGACGTCGGACTGATCGAGCATCTCAGGGTCGGACATGGGAAACGCGTCTCCGGTGCGGCGATC
>NYVS01000113.1 GCA_002684755.1 Phycisphaerae bacterium | reverse complement strand
GCAGCTTCACCGCCACCAGGCGGTCGTCTAGGTTCCGGTCCCGGGCCAGGTGGACTTCGCCCATGCCCCCCTCACCGAGCTTCCGGATCACCTCGAACTGGCCGCCCAGCACCTGATGCCCCTCTTCGGGGATCGTGCGGTCGAAGGCGTCGGGGGCGTCGTTCGCGTTGCTGGGCATCATGCCATTGTCGCGGAAAACCGGGACAGGAATCAAACCGGACTCCGGATCTCACGAGAACCGAGTCCAAACCGTCCCGACCGCCGAACCCCCGAGACGGAAACCCCGAGTGGGACGGAATCCGATCGTCGCACGCGACTCGCCACCGTCACCACCGGACCTGCGTTCAGTCCGCGGTCTCCCCGTCGCCTTCACCCGAGGACTTCGGCCGCCTCGGGTTGACCACGGTCGGTGAGCCGAGCCCGCCGGTGATGATCGTGGGATTCCCCGGCCCGTCGCTCTCCGCCTTCGCCACGTTGACCGCGGCGTTGGCTTCGAGACTCGCCTTGAGGACCCGCTCCATCTGGGCGGAGTGCTTGTCGTTTCGCTGGCGTTCCTGTTCGAGCTGACGACGAAGCAGATCCGCGATCTCCTCGCTGTTCCGCCCTTCGACCTTCCAACGTTCCGCCAGCGCCGCGGCGACCGCGGGGCTGGTCTCCGCCGCCATCGCCAGCAACTGGTCGGGCGACATGCCCTTCTGCTTCTCGAGCCGTTCGAGCTCGAGCAGCGCCTCGCTGTCACCGAGGCCGAGCGCGATCTTGGTGGCGGTATCGGCCTCCGCGACCGTCTTCATCCGCTCGCGTTCGAGTTCGACGTCCTGCATCTTCTTCCGGCGACGGGCATCGAGCGTGTCTTCGCGGATCTTCTTCGCGAGCTCCCAGTCCTTGGCGTCCCCGTCGCGGCCGACGTCCCGGGCCTGTTCGTCGGCCTTCGCGGTCTCGATCCTGGCCTCAAGGAACGCGACGAGATCTGCCGCCTCCTCCACCCGCTCGTGCTCCCGCTGCGATGCGTCCAGCGCCTGCTCGTGATCCGACGCCGACTTCTCGCGTCGTTGTTCACTCGTCTGTTCGAACGCCAGCGCGTCGGACTCGAGGCTTGCCTCGAGCCGGGCGAGTTCGTCGCCTCGAAGCGTGTCCTTCAAGCCGAGTTCGTGGGTGGCCTGGTTGATCCGCTCCCTCAGATCGACCTTGTGACTCCGCTCCTCCGCCACCTTCTCGCGGACCCGCCGAAGCACGTCGATCTTGGCTTCCTGGAAGTCCGCCTCGTTCTCGTATCGATCGACGAGCGTCTCCCTGGAACGACGATCACGATCGCGATCGACGGTCTCCAGACTGTTTTTGATCTCGGCGTCGACGCGGCGCCCACGGACTTCGTCATAGCGTTCGGATTTGACGGTCGTCACGCTGACCGCGACGACGTGGAACCCGAAACGCTCGAGGCTCACGGCCAGACGTGACTGCAGCTGCCGCTGCGTCTCGCCTCGAAGCGCGGGATTCCCGTAGAGATCCTCGATCGGGTGGATCCCGGTGAACGCGAGCAGCGCGTCGAAAATCTCCGGATGGAGATGCGACTTGAAGTCGTCGAGCAGATACCGCCGGCGATCCTTCATGACGTTCTGGTAGAAGGCCTCCGGCTGGTCGAGTCGGACCACCAGTCGCACGCCCATCTCGAGTTCGATGTGCTCGGCGCTCGCGAGATTCTCGATCTCGAAATCCATCGACACGTCGCCCGCATCGGTCAGGATCAGCGCGGTCGGATCCTTTCCGCGGAGGAACTTCCGAAGCGGACCGTCGACGTCGTGTTCGCCGGCCTCGAGCCGGCCCTGCAGGACGCCGCACTCGAAGATGATGGCCTCCGTGCCCTCGTACACCACGTAGGGCTTGTTGCCCCACACCGTGGCGACGTCCTCGGCTTCGATGCGGATCGCGAGATCGTTCGGTTCACGTTCCCAGCGATCACTCTTCGGCTTGCTGAACCAACCCATGGGGAGCTCCTTCCAGACGTTCAGTGCTTGAGGTTTCTTGACTTCAGGGCGAGCGCGAGTCTGCGCCGGGAGAAGAGGAGGACGACGGCCAGGCCGCACCCGACCACCGTACCCGAGATCACCGTGGGAACGAACCATGGATCGTCGACCCAGTCCCTTCCCAGTCCCATCGCGAGCGTGGCGGGATCGATCGGGACGGAACCGTCCCCGATGAAGACCGCGGACTCGCCGGTCGTGGGATCCGACGTGGTCACTTCGATCCTCGCCTGCGCCGCCAGTCCGCTCTCGTCGATCCGCGCGTATCGAACCCGCCCCCAGGCGATCACCCCCGGACCGTCCGACGCGACGTATTCCAGCACCCGGCTCGCGATCGCCTCGTCGTCATCGACGTCCACCGGATCCGCCCCGCCTCCACTCGTCGATCCGAGGTCGATCCGTCGGATGCTCCGTCGCCCGGACGCCGCGGTCAACGCGGCTTCGAAGGTGACGGTGGTCATGCCCTCGGCATCACCGAAGAGCGGCAACACCGCGACGAGTTCGAGCCCCGCGGGCAGGCCCTGCATGATCTTCCCCGCGACGTCGTCGGCCGCGAGCCGCGTCGCGGATTCGATGGCCTGCCGCGATCCGGGCGGACCGTCGACGACCGGGGTCTGACCGGCGTTCGCCGAGGCCCCGACCAGAAGCAGCAGCGCGAAGACCGTTCGAATCCCTGCATCGAGTCGCTTCATCGTGAATCTCCCTCGTTCGTCGGTACCGGCGACGCCTGTCGTCTGCCGGCATCCCAGGCTGATTTCCTGATCGGCGCACCGGTATCGATCGCATAGCCGCCGATGTCCAGCGCACTCATGATCCGCTCGCCGGTCACGCAACATCGGACCTCCTGAAGCGGGACCAGGGGGCGGCCGATCTCGGAAGCGACCGCCTGCTTCGTCGAATCGAAATACGCCTCGAGATCGGTCCGGCTGACCCGGTAGACCCGACCGACCTTCCCGGCGGCGAGATCACCCTTGCGGACCAGGCGGTAGACCGTCTTGTAATCGACGCCGAGGATCTCCGCTGTTTCTTCGAGGCTGAGCAGTTGTTGCATGAAAGGGCTCCTGCGAGAATCCCATCAACTTGAGGCTCTCGTACCCTTGTTTGGACTCTCTTGCCCCCGCTTTCATCCTTTCGACCGAAATCCGGCCGACGCGGGCGATCAGGGGCCGGAACGCCGAGAATGGGGTTTGAACACCGATCGATGCAGGCACCGGGACGACCGTTCCCACCCATATCATCCCGAATCGAGACAGGTCTCCACGAATGAAAGAGTTCGAGTCCCCGATAGAAATCACGTTCGACGTGAGCCGGATCTACAAGGAACGGCTCGCGGACGTCGCGTCGTTCCGGTTTCGAAATCGGGCCGATGAGCGTTTTCATCTCGTCGTCAATCTGAGAAGTCGGATCTTCTCCCGCCCGGTCGAAGTCGATCTCAAGCTCGGACCGGCGCAGGTCCGGACGCATCGAATCCCGCTGGAGCTGCCGTGCCGCGAGACGTGCTCCGAAGGCCGGGGCAGTTCGGGCCGCCATCCCATCCAGATCATGCTCCTGATCTCCGAGGGAGACACGCCGAACGACGAACGACACGCCTTCACCGGCGAGAAGATGACCATGGTCCTGGAGGACGACGCCAGTCCCCGGACCATCGTGAACCACATCAACGTGAAGATCGAGCAGCATGGCGACAAGGCCGGCTGGGGCGCGATCAACGAGATCAACATGCCGGCGGCCGAGATCCAGGACGATCCTGAATCGAACAACGATTTCCTTGAACGGCTGAGCACGCTTCCTCCCGCGTTCGAGCCGATCCCGCTCGACTACGAAGGCGTGATGGACGCGTCCCGAACCGCGATTCCCTCGATCGTCGACCGCAGTCCCTCGACGCCGACGCTCGATCGATGCGCCATCGACCGACCACGAAGCCGCTCGCGGATCCTCGCCCTGACCGGGCGTTCCATCACCTTCGGCAAACGGCGGAAGGACGTCGACGTCACCACCTGGCACCTGCCGCGGACGAGTTCCAACGACGAACGAACGAAGCGGATCTCCGGGGTGCAGTGTCGACTGGAGATGACCGGTGAGGGCATCTGCCTCGAGCATCTTTCCGCCACCAACCAGACCCGCCTCGACGATGTCTCCGTGAAGCAGCGAACGCCGATCGACCTCCATGGAATCTCGAACCTGCATCTGCCCGGGGGCTTCCAGCTCGAGTTGATCCCGCAACACGTTCCTGCCACCTTCGCGCAACACGCCACCGCCTGGCGTCGCCTCGGTGACGCCACCTTCCAGGAAGCGTGCCGCTGGTCCGAGAGGACCCACATCGGCGGCCTCCTGATCCGACGCACCGATGCCCTCCGCTCGGTCGAGGAGTATCTCTGGGTCCTGTCCGCGATCGCGGCGCCGCGATGCGGAGACGACCTGCCTCCGTTCACGCTCGCCGCCATCGAGGGCCTCCACGTCTTCGCGATCGGCTCGGGCAACGGCGCCACCATTCGAAACGGGGACGACGACGCCCCGATGCTCGAGAACGCCGCCTGTCGACTGGCGATCGACGACTCGGTCGCCTGGGACGACGGACGGCTCGAATTCACCGCATGGCGACAGTCCGGCCTCGACGACGACTGACCGGACCGCGACCGGAACCCATGTGCTCGACGCGGATGGAGCGTCACAGGCGAGCGTCGCAAGACGTGATGATCTTCTCATCGTCGGGCTCCGCGGGTCGCGGTCGGGAGAAGGGGTGTCGGTCCACCGAAGTGCCCGCACCCCGGATGGACGATGCTCGCCCTAGGAGCCGTCGCCCGCCGATGCGACGTTCACCTTCGATTCGAAACCGGCATTCGCCGTCTCCGAGGACCGACCGGGATCGGCACTCGATCCGGGCTCGGTCTCGTCTCCGCGAGCGACCGTGGAGATCCTCACGCGGAGGCCTTCGGGCGGCGTGCACTGGCCGGACGGATTGGACCCCCAGCCGACGACCGAGCCGTCCGACAGGAGAGCGATCGTGTGGTCGCCGCCCGCGGCCACGCTCGCCACCGGATTCTCCGGCGTGCCGATCCCCGGAGGGACGTCGCACTGACCGTAGTTGTTCCCGCCCCAACACGCGACCGAGCCGTTCGCGAGCACGGCCACGGTGTGGTTGTCTCCCGCCGACACGGTCGCGACGGGGTTCTCCGGCGTGCCGATCCCGTCCGGAACATCACACTGACCGGGTCCGTTGTAGCCCCAGCAGACGATCGAGCCGTCCAACAGCACGGCGACGGTGTGGGAACTTCCGGCCGCCACGTTCGAGACCGGATTCTCCGGGGTCCCGATTCCGCTCGGGACGTCGCACTGGCCGATGAGGTTGTTCCCCCAGCAGACGACGGAACCGTCCGCCAGCAGCGCGACGGTGTGGCGGGTACCCACGGCGACTCGATCCACGGGATTCTCAGACGTGCCGACCCCCTCCGGGACGTCGCACTGGCCGGAGCCGTTGAAGCCCCAGCAGACCACCGAACCGTCCGCAAGCAACGCGACGGTGTGGAAGTAGCCCGCGGCCGCGCTCGCGACCGGGTTCTTCGCCGTGCCGACCTGGATCGGCACGTCGCACTGGCCGTCGTTGTTGCCGCCCCAGCAGGTGACCGAACCGTCCGCGGACACCGCCACGGAATGGGAGCCGCCCGCCGCCACCTTCATCACGGCGTTGTCGTTCGAGCCGATTCCTTCGGGGACGTCGCACTGGCCGTCCTGGTTGCCGCCCCAGCACGCGATCGTGCCGTCTTCGACGACGGTCACGGTGTGCACGCCACCGGCGGAGATCCGACCGATGTTGGCGGTGATCCGTTCGTGGCCGGCATCGAGACGGGCCGCTTCGATCTTGGCCGCTTCGAAACGCCGATCCAGCACGATCTTCGTCAACGCCGCTCGTCGATCATCGAGATTCGTCTTCGCGGCGAGTCGCGCGACGTCGGCGAGCTCGAACTTCAATCGCGAAAGGTCGCACTGTCCCTCGTTGTTACCGCCCCAGCTGGAGACCGAGCCGTCGGCCAGCACCGCGATGGTGTGGGCACCACCGGCGATGACGCTCGCCACCGGACGATCCGGCGTGCCGATCTCGACCGGAATCGTGCACTGGCCCGAGTTGTCTCGTCCCCACGCCGCGAGCGAGCCGTCCATGAGCAGGGCGACGGTGTGATCGTCACCCGCGGTCACGCTCGCGACCGGATTCTTCGCGGTGCCGACCTTCGTCGGGACGTCGCACTGGCCGTGCTCGTTGTCACCCCAGCAGACGACCGAACCGTCCGCGAGGACCGCGACCGAGTGCTCCGCGCCCGCGATCACGTTCGCGACGGGATTTCGAGGCGTGCCGATGTCGACCGGCACATCGCACTGCCGAGCCGTGTTGCGTCCCCAGCAGGCCACCGAACCATCCGCGAGCACCGCGATGGTGTGGTCATCGCCCGCGGCCACGCTCGCGACCGTGTTCTCCCCCACTCCGATTCCTTCCGGAACGTCGCACTGTCCATCGACGTTCTGCCCCCAGCAGGCGACGGAACCGTCCTTGAGCATCGCCACGGTGTGATAGCGGCCGGGAACCACGCTTGCGACCGGATTCTCCGGCGTGCCGATTCCCTCCGGCACCTCGCACTGGCCGTGGTCGTTGTATCCCCAGCAGGCCACCGAGCCGTCCGCGAGCAGGGCGACGGTGTGATGGCGGCCCGGTTCGACGCTCAAGACGGGATTCTCCGGCGTCCCGATTCCGCGTGGAATCTTCCGTTCGCCGAAGTAGTTGAAGCCCCAGCAGCCCTTCGGACCGAGCGAGCCGTCGGAAAGAACCGCGACCGTGATATCCCCGCCGGCGGCGATCGACCGCACGGGAAGCGGCATGAACCACCAGAACGCGAACGTACCGATCGCCGCGAGCGTGGTGACGAAGGCGACCGATCGGCCGACACGACGCCGCCTCAGCGCCGCGACGTGGCGGGCGTTCCCGACGGTCCGGCGATGCGCTTCCAGCGCCTGCGACCATCGCTTGCGATTCGTCAACGCGATCTTGCGCAGTTCGATCGCGCCCGCCCGCGCTTCCTCCCACGCCAGCGCCGTCACGTGCAGATCGACCTGATCCATGAGGTCCGATTGCCGCGTCATTCCGTCGCTCAGGGCCGGATTCCGTTCGCCACCGGAACCGATCTCCTTGATCAATCCCCTGGTATCGGCGACGATCACGTCGATCTCCGGGCGCAGTCCCAGGTACTCCTGCCGCGCCTTCGAGGTCTTCCGAATCCAGGCGCAGTGCTTGTCCACGAGGCCGCGAACGGATCTCGTCGTGGACAGCACGCCCATCCAGTCACCTGCTTGCGTCTGGGCTTTCACCCGGGCGTCGAGGCTGATCCGCTTCGCCCGGAACTCCTCGAACCGCGATCGGCCGCCCAGCGCGGTCTCCGTCTCGCAGGAGATCAGTTCCTCGTCGAGATGGGCGATCTGCGCACGGACCTTCATGACCTTCCGATGGACGGTGAGCACGCCCTCGGACCAGGCGACGTGTGATTCGATCAGATCACGCAACGTCGACAGCGTCGCTTCCGCCTCCATCCACTCGCCCTCGCCGATCTGACGCGAGAGATCCTCGTCCAGCTTCGCTCGCCCGGAACGGAACTCCCGGGTCTTGGCCACTTCGCTCAGATCGACTCGAAGATCGATCTCCGCGATTCGGGCGTCGCATTCCTTGATCTCTTCGCGAAGCGTCTCGGTTCGCTGTCGAATGTCCGAGATCTGTCTCAGACGCGACCGTTGTGCTTCGGCCTGGGTGTGGAGATCACTGGCGGTGGCTCGTGCCTCGAGCCACGCCTGCGAGGTCATCTCCGTCTCCAGTCGATCCTTCAATTCAACGCGATTCGACCGATACGCCACGATCCTCGGATCGGAATCGTGATCCGACTCGCTCTCGAGCGAACCGAGGTCACCATCGATCCGATCGACGTCGGCGATGAAACGAATCACTTCCTCGCGGGCCGTGCGCAGCGAACGCACCCACTTCCGATGCGTCGACACCGGCTCGATGATGGCCTTCGCGGTCTGACACGCGGACGACCAGTCCAGGGCACCGACTTCCTTCTCGAGACGTCGATCGAGCTCCGCACGATTCGTCTTGTAGGCCTGCGAACGAGGCAGTTCATGCAGATCAAGTCCCACGCGATCCGCATTCAGCCCCTTGTCGATCTCCAGAATGTCCGCCCGCAGTCGCCGGAAGGCGTCATAGGGCGCGCGTGCCGACTGGATCTCTTCGTAGAGTCCGCACGCCCGCTCGAGAATCGCCGCCGCATCCGACCAGAGCCGGCCGAGCTTGTTCTCCTTCGCCGACTCGAGAAAATGACCAGCTCGCTCGAATTTCGCCACATAGGCCTGCGGAAGCGGCTCGCCTTCCTCCAGGACCCGCTTCGCCTCGCGACCCAGGATCCGCACCCGACTCTCGAGATCCACGAGATCGGCGGCGCTGCGAGGCGACCCATCCGAAGGCTGGGGCGAGGCGCCGCGGGCGGTCTTCGGCCGGGGAGCGGGGGCGCTTCCCTCGAACTGGAAGAACGCCTTGCACGACCTCGGTCGATCGGTGGGATCCTTCGAGAGGCCCTTCATCAGGAGTTCCGAGATCTCCAGCCCCTCGAGCTCGCGAGGCATGTCCGGAATCTCCTCGAGGATCTGGTGCCGAAGGTCGCCACGACTGAACGGTGGCTCGCCCGAGAGGCACTCCCACATCGTCGCCGCGAGGCTGTAGATGTCCTGCGCCGCGGCGGGTTTTCGTCCCCGAAGCTGTTCCGGCGACATGTAGGGCAGCGTCCCGGAGTTCGACTCCCGGCCCGTCAGCAACGTCGAAGTCTCCTTCGCCTCTCGCGCGATTCCGAAATCCATGATGAGCGGCGTGCCGTCGTCACGGATCATGATGTTCGAGGGCTTCACGTCACGATGGATCACACCGCGACGGTGCGCGTAGTCGAGCGCCTCGCCGATCGGGCCGAAGACCCGGACCACTTCGGATTCGTCCATCCGGTCGCGGTCCACGAGGATCTCCTCGATCGACTGCCCGTCGACGTGGTCCATGACGAGGAAAGGCTGGCCTGAATCCATCTCCTCGAAGCCGCGCACCGTCACGACGTTCGGGTGCGAGAGCTCCATCGCGTGGAGCGCTTCTCGCTTCAATCCGGCGATCGCCCGCTTGTTCGCCGCGAGAAACGAGGGAAGCAGNTTCACCGCGAACAGACGGTCGTCGAGCTTGAGATCCTCGACCAGATGCACTTCGCCCATTCCGCCGGCGCCGAGACGGCGGACCACGCGATACCGACCGGCAAGCAACGGGTGCTTGCCTTCGGGAATCGTCTGNNCGAACTGGTCNGGAGCGGGGGCGGACATCAACAGACTCTTACGAAGNAACGTGNGCGAATTCCAGCAGTTCCCCCGAACCACAAACACTGCNCNNCNCGATCTTAACGACAGAAACGTGCGAAAGCCTCATGGAAAAACAAACCGCCAAACACCGCCANNAACCGCCAGTGACCGCAAGTCGTCGGCGTGACTTTTGCGCTTCAAAGCANCANCCGTTTATTCGGNCTCCACGCTCGCGCGCATGCATCGCGGNACGACGCCGCCGCCANCNCGTTGATGACGCATGAAGAANGNACCACCCCCTCGATCGACANGTCGANCGAGGGGGTGGTGTTTNAAATCCTGCGCAGAACGAGTCGAGTCCGCTCAGGCGGTCTCGACGGCCTTGATGCCNCCGGTCATGCGNGGCATCTCGCCTTCGGGGAAACCGTTGCCGTCCTTCTTGACGCCCGCGATCGCCTCGACCACGTCCATGCCGTCGATCACCTTGCCGAAGGCGGTGTACTCACCGTCGAGGTGCTGGCAGCCGCCGCGGCTCAGGCAGATGAAGAACTGGCTGCCCGCGCTGTTGGGATCCGCGGAGCGGGCCATCGACAGGACGCCTTCCTCGTGCTGCTTGTCGTTGAACTCGGCGTTGACGTTGTAGCCNGGGCCGCCGGTGCCGGGCATCCCGTTCGCGCCTTCCTTGGTGTTCGGGCATCCGCCCTGGATCACGAAGTTGTCGAGGATCCGGTGGAAGCCGAGACCGTCGTAGAAGCCCTTCGCACCGAGGTCGAGCATGTTCTTGACGTGATTGGGCGCCACGTCGTCCCACAGCTCGACGGTGATGGTGCCCTTGTCGGTTTCGATGATTGCCTGGGGGTAGGCCACGGCGGTCTCCAGATACGGGTTTGAAAATGCGAGCGGAAAGGATATCAGGCCGGACGAGCCGTCCGGCGGTGGATGAAGGGGAATCCCTCCAGACCCCGTCAGGGGCCGATGCTTCGGCCTTCGGTCGGCGTGCGAACCGCGGTCGGAAGCAGGTAGTTGCGGCCCTGATACATGGTGACGACCCCGCTCAGGAGCACCGCGGAGCCNACGCCGGCCTGCCGGGTCCGGCGGATCAGCCGTTCGAGTTCGAGACAAGGCAGCAACTGGACGCTCGATCCACCGCCCTGACGACCGGTGCCCTCCAGCACGAATCGCCAGATCCCGCTCGCCGGATCGCGAACCACCCGGCCTCGTCGCTGCACGAAACGCGTCCCCGCCTTCAACGCNGCGGGCTCNGTGGGCGGCGCCGCCAGCACATCGAGGCTTCGAGGAACCGCACCGATCCGCGACTCCAGTCGCGACTCGATCTCCGACGCGTAATCGCGCTCCTCGAGCGGATCCGAACCATCGGGATCGGTCGCGGTCTCCGACGTCGCCGCGGCTGGAACGGTCTGATCGACCGGTTCGTTCCCGGTCGCATCCTCGTCGGTTCGACGGACCGGCACGATCGCGCCGGGAAGCAGGAAGTTCCTGCCTTGGAAGACGAGGACCTTCCCGGTCACCTCGTAGATCCCGGCGGTGGGATTGCCNCGCGCCGAAGCCGGCTGAACCGACTCNANNCGAACCAGGTCGTCGAGGCCTCGACTCGGGAGAAGAATCAACTCGCGACGGATGCCGCCGGTCGCGGTGGCGAGCGGTCGATAGACGTGGACGCCGAGCTCCGCGTCGCGTTCGATCTCCCCTTCGACCTTGACCAGAAACCCACCCTCCCGAAGGAGTGGCGGCCGTCCNCCCCGNTCGACGTCNTCGGGAATGACCACGCGCCTCGTGGGTGCGGTGATCCTCGAGTCGTCGGAGGGGGGCGTGGCGNCGGGATCCTGTCCCACGACGGGTGTCGCGAGACCGCATGCGAGCAGGGCCGGCAACGCGGCCGCGAGGAGTCCGAAGGGTCGAGACTGAGGAGATCGCATCGTGCTCATGCGATGAATGCTACGCCGAATCGACTCCCCCCAGCACCGCTCCGGGCCCGGTTCGCTTCCCGGGGAACGCCAGGACGCTCTTTCGGCGAAATCGAAGATTTGAAAGAGGCGATCGGCGACCCGCCACCCGATATATACTGTCGAGCCCCGGCCGAGTACCCAAGTGGACTAAGGGAACGGATTGCAAATCCGTGATTCGTGGGTTCGAATCCCACCTCGGCCTTTGAACGACGCCCGCCTGCCCCGGCGGGCGTCGCTCATTTCATGGCCGAATGCCTGGTGCAGTCACTTCGAACGTCTGCAATGGCACGTCGCGGCGAGCGTCACTGGACGATGCCCCAGCTCGCCAGCAGCAGGCCGAGGTCGCTTCCGTTCACCACGCCGTTCCGGTCGAGATCACCGCCGCAGTCGCCGCAGGGGCCCCAGTCGCCGATCTGNAGACCGAGGTCCGCGCCGTTCACGATTCCGTCACCGTTGATGTCCGCGGGNCTGGCCGGCTTCGGCCCCCACTCGACGATCAATCTCGGCAAGAGGGTCACTGCGGGATTCTCACGACTCGTGATCTTGCAGGCGGTCTTNTCGACGGATTCGTCCCCGATCAGGATCCAGCCATGGTTGGGTTCGCCTTCGATCCANGANTGGACGTCGGCCGCGAGCCCCTGACCTTCGATGAAGTACGGCCCGGTTCCGGCGATCGCCGCCGACCCGCTCGCGTCNTCGACGTAATCCCCCCCGGGCGTCGTCCATGATTCGGTGGGGAAGAATCGATAGCCCCAGGTCGCATCACCCGTCGCCGCCGGGGCGCCACGTCCTCCGGGGGAGAACGACGAAGACTCACCCCAGTCGGCGAGGCTCCGATGGAAAGAGATCGGGGCGGGAAACACGCCATCCTGGGGACGCTGGATCACCTGGATCCGGACCTTGGCGGAGATCACGGCCGCGTCGGCCGGAATGCCGGACACGTCGAATCGGATCAATGAACGCAGGANCGTGTTCGCCTGNNCCGGGTCCCCCGGNTCGGTGCGTCGGCCGATGAAGAGGGCCGTNCCGGCGCCGGACGANAGGTCGTCGGCGATCGGGCCGAACATCGCGGTGTCCCGATCCGGGANCNCCTCATACGTCTCGGCGACCGCNGGGGACGCCANGGCGAGCGTGACCGAAACGGCCAGGGGAACGAAGTCGGTTTTCATCGGTCGAGGCTCCGGGTGNTCTTCATCTCTTGGCNGAGGCCGCCACCNGNATTCNGGGGAAANGCTCGGCTCGGCATGAATGNGGAGAGCNTTTCGGGCGCATCCNGGAACTGGAGTCGCCNCACGCCGGAGAAAGATTCAAATGACCCACGGNGGGCCCNGGANNNAGAACGCCGGACCGGGCGTCGCTCAGGGGGTCCATTGCCCCAGCAGGACCCCGAGGTCGAGACCCGCCACGATGCCGTTCCCGTCGAAGTCGGCGTCGCAGCCGGCGCAGTCACCCCAGGAAGCGAGCAGGATTCCGAGATCGGCGGCGGTCACCCGATCGTCGCCGTTCAGGTCGGCATCGGGCACCGGCATCGGCGCGG
The DNA here is from genome assembly GCA_002684755.1 of Phycisphaerae bacterium. Next base: position 15,159 of record NYVS01000113.1, on the reverse strand, counting down.
GTCGCGCCAACAGCCACGCGACCACCTCCTCCGCGAACCGCGTCCCGAACGGCGGGTTGTGACCGGCCGCCGGTACCGTCCACAATTCGGCCGATCCGCCCGACGCACACGTCGAGGCGTACGCCGAGACCGTCGACTCCGCCCCACCACCCGGAACGAGATCGATCGATCCTCCGCGGGGATCGGGCGAGTCGCCACATCCGTTGTCCGCCGCGACGTGACGCTGGGTCTCCTCGGCGGACGGGTAGCAACCACCCGACACGAAACAGCCACCGCCGTAGAGCACGACCACGTCGAGCGTGCCGTGCACCTGCAACACGTGAACCGGGGTCTCGAGCGTGCACGCGTCGGCATCCAGGTAGGTCGCCGAGGCGAGCGTGGCGATTCCAGCGAAGAGTCCGTCGTGTTCGCAGATCATCCGATGGGCCATGAACCCGCCGTTGGAGTGACCGATCAGATGAATTCGACGCGGATCGATCGCGTAGGCGTCGCCGACGACGTCGACGAGCCCGCGGAGATATCCCGAATCATCCGGCGACTGGTTGAAGATGTCGCAGCAGGCGTCGGTCGCGTTCCAGTACCGCTGGCCCGTGAAGTTTCGCCGACCGTTCGGCAGGCAGAGGATGAACCGCTGCGCGTCGACCTGCGACGAGAGTTGCAGGTAGGCCTCCTCGATCTCGCCCGAGTAGGCGTAGGCATGCAGCAGCATGATCAGGGGCAGCGGCTCCGCGGGATCGAAGTCGCTCGGCCGGACGATGCGGACGTCACCCCTTCCGGCGTCGACGTACGCCGACTCGGCCGCGACGGCGCCCCGGGTCGCGAGCAGATCCGCGAGCACCACCACCAGCAATGCGGTCAACCAGCTGGTCGTGATCATCGCCGGTCGAGGTCGCGTGCATTCCATGAACCGTCACTCCGGAGGTTCCCGACGAACCGGGAGATGAAGGCGAAACCCCGGTGACGCTCGACCGACGCGTTCCCCCGTTCAGCCGGTCCACTCGACGAGCAGCAGCCCGAGATCGGCGCCGTTGACCACACCGTCGTCGTTCAGGTCCTCGGGACAACCGGGGCACGAACCCCACGCGGCGAGGAGCAGCCCGACGTCGGCACCGTTCACGGCGCCGTCGCCGTTGAAGTCGGCGGCCGGCCCGCTGCTCTCCTCGAAGACCACGATCAACGTGGGTCGGTTCGAGGCGTTTCCGCTCTCCCGGCTCGCGATCTGCCGCACGGTCCGAGGCTCGGAGACGTCCGCGGTCATGACCCAGCCGTGGTTCGCTCCACCATCGATCCACCCCTGGACGTCCGCGGCGAGTCCGTCACCGGTGAAGGTGTAGCTTCCGTTGGTGTCGATCAGCACGGATCCGCTCGCGGTCCGCTGACGATCGCCGCCGGGCGTCGCCCAGAACGCGTCGGGATACGAGGTGTGGAACCAGGTCGCATCACCGGCCTGACTCGGGGCGCCACCTCCGCCACCGGACGACGAGCCGCCTTCACCCCACGCCGCGTTGCAGCGGAACAGCGTGAAGGGCACGTTCAGGGGCGGCTGGGGCGGCGTCCGGGTGACCCGGATGCGGACCGAGGCTTCGACGATCTTCGAGCCGGCGGGAATGTCGGAGACGTCGAAACGAATCAGCGCACGACGCCGCCAGTCGTCGTTGGCGGCGAAGTTGACGCGGCCGGCGTAGAGCGTCGACCCCGACCCGGAGGAGAGTTCGCCGTCCTGCGACTGGAACATCGTGTTGTCACGATCGGCCACGATCGAGATCTCGTCGGCGACGGCCGTGGCGGAGGCCGCGGTGATGGTGGCGAGGGCGAGGGTGGCGAACGGGGTACGGCTCTTCACGGCATGTCTCCTGACATCGTCGGTGGTCTGCATCGATTGGAATCCGGGGATGCGATCATCCTGCCGGTGGTGGGTATCAGTGGACAACATTCTTGCCCCCGAGTCACTCAACTTCTTCGATTCCCGGTGGTTTCGGGTGAATCAAAGCCTCAACCGGTCCAGAAGCCGAGCTCCAGACCGAGATCCGCGCCGTTGACCACGCCATCGCCGTTCAGGTCCTGCGGACAATCTCGGCAAGGGCCCCAGGCGCCGAGGAGCAGACCGAGATCGGCCCCATTGACGAATCCGTCGGCGTTGAAATCACCGGGCACCGGTTCGTCGCCGCCGATGGTGACGACGAGGGTGAGCGTGATGTAGTGCGTCGTCTCGCCCGGAACGTCCTCGTCGGTCGCCTGGATCGTGACATCGACCTCGTGGGTTCCCTCGTCGGCGCCCGCGGTGTTGAATCCGAACCGCAGCAATCCCGGCTTGCCCGCGACGCTGGTCCCCAGTCCCTCCCAGATGAAGAAGCCGCCACCGAGCCCGCTCGCCGCGTCGAGGTCGAGCGCGGACTGCACCCCGCTCCAGCCGACGTTGTGAACGGGAACGTCGATGAAGATCGCGCCCGCGTCCGCGGGTGATGCGGCCTCCACCGTGGTGTCGGTCACGACCGATGCGGACGACCACGACGGTGCCGCCGGTCGGATTCCGAAACCGTTGCACGAAAGGTCGTACTCCGGCTGGGAGACGCCGCCACTGGTGGCGACCACTTGGACGGACGCCGTGAAGTCGCCCGTGACACCCGCCACGAGCCCGAACGACTGGGTGTCGAAGCTCGGGAGCAACGGAGCGGTTCCGCTCCCACCACCGACGAGGACGCCGTCCCCGACGGCCGAGTACTCGAGCGGCGACGCCGCCTCCACGACCACGACCTGCCGGGCGTTCGCGATCAATGCGGTGACGGAGGCGGTACCGCCGCTCACCACGCGTCCGAGGTTGCCGTCGAGCACGCAGGTGAGCAGACCCGGAACCATCAGGTCGGAGACCACCGGGATGTGGTCGCTGGCGTCATGCAGGGCGTCCGCCAATCCGTTGGATCGAGCGGTCTGCCCGGGGAAATAGGTGTTGTTTCCAGTGTTGATGGAGACGTTGTAGTGATCACCGTCGTTGCCGAAGGATCGATACGTCTCCGGCATGAGTGAGAATCCATCGCCATCGGACAGGGGTGCCGAGAGCAGCTGGAAGTCGAATCGATCGTCGAGACCGCCACCCACCAGCGCGCCCCCGTTGAGACGCGGGCTCTGTGTGTGCTTGATCGCGTTGGAAGCGCCGCTCCAACTGTCGGTTCCAAGCGGATCCTCGGCGCGGCCCGAGCCTCCGGAAAGGAACTCGAGATAGGCCGGCTCGCTGTTTCCGTAGACGTTCAGATCACCCGCGTAGACGATGTTGCTTCCGGCGGGCAGCGTGTCCGCGTCGTTTCGAATGGCGACCGCCCCCTGCCGTCGGGTCTCCGCGTTGGCACTGCCGCTGCTCGCCTTCAAGTGCATTCCGTAGACCCAGAGGATGCCGGCATCGTCGGTCGATCCCAGGCTCCTGAGCTGCCAGCGATCGGTGTTCCGACCGGCCCCCGTCGAGATGTCGCGGTGACCTGCGGCGATCTCCTCGAAGACATCGGACCGGTAGATGAGCATCTGCGCCCCACCCGAACCGTTCTCGCTGCTGCCGATGGTGAAGGTCGCGGTCTGATAGTCGACGCCGGGGATCGCGTCTTCGAGGATGTTCAGGATGGAGACTCGCGCGCTGTTGGTCACTTCCTGCAGGATCAGAATCGCCGGCGCCGTCGCGAATCCGGGGACGTCGTCGTCCGCCATCGCGACGAAGACCTCCTCGATCGCCTGCGGATCGCCGTTGAGCCGGGCGATGTTCCAGTTGACCATCCGAACCTGGGCGACGGCCGAAGAAGCCAGCGCGGCGACCACCAGTGCGGTGGCGACGGCGAAATGGTGGAGACCGATCGGTGACGATGGGGCAGACTTGCAGAGACGAGATCGCACGGCATGCTCCGATAACCCGGAAGAGGCGCGATTCGACGACGAAGAACGCCCGGTCGATTCTACGACCGGGCGGTGCAATGTCGATTCGAACGGGCCGATTCGGCACGATTCGCTGTGATTCTGGTTCAGGCGGCTCGCGGGCCGTCGTCGTTGCCGTGGTCGAAATCGCCCAGGCAGTGCAGTTCGCGAGCGAGATCGCCCATCAGGCGGGATGCTTCGTCGGCGGCCCGGAGGACCTGATCGACGTCGATACGGGCGATCACGGGCGACGAATCGCCGAATCGATCCGCGTTCTCGACCTCGAGGCGTGTCTCCTCGGTGTCCATCGGCGTTTCTTCGTTCACCAGGCGCCATCCGACGGGCATGTTGATTCGGCTCATACGTGCATCCTTCCGAGGGCGTTCGTCACGACGTTGGCGGCCCTCTGTGGAACTCATCGGCGGGTGAGCGGGACGACTTTCGTGCGGCCGGGGAACTTCCCTTGGATGGTGCCCGGACACCTCGAACCACCCGCATCGCCCGCAACGGGATCGACCGGGAGGGTTCTCGGACGCCATCAGGTGATCAGGCGGGAATCACGCCTTCATCCTCATCGTGGGAAGCATCGAAGATCCGCTTCGAACGACTGAGGGTCAGGTAGACCAGACCGATCACGAGCAACGAGGTCACGATCGAGGCACCGGCGATCATCCCGATCAGGGACAACAGCGCGGCCGGCATTTCGCCGCCGATCAGTCGCGCGTAACCACCGCCGGCGGTGGTCGGCTGGTCGCCGCTGAGCGCCGCTCGGGCGCCGTCCGCTCGACGAGGCGCCTGCCGCGCCGATTCAGACGCCATCGTGGTGGCGATCGCATCGAGCGTGGTGGGAAGCACTCGACGGTCCGCGCCCTCGAGCACCAGACGAAGTCGGCCCGGACCATCGGTTTCGAACTGCAGGTCTTCGACGAGCATCGTCGCGAGCCCGGTCTCACCACCCTTGGGCATCAGTCCGCGGGCGGACAGTCGACGACCCACCGCCTGGACGAAGGCGGGATCGGTGGCGAGGGCTTCATGCCACTCACGCCAGGCCGATGCCGCGTCATTCGAGAGAACACCACCATCGCGAGGCGTGGCACGAAGCTCCACGGTCGCGGTGCCGGCCACCGGAACGATCTCGCTCACCGCGAACCAGCTTCCGACGACGCAGACCGCGGCCAGCACGCCCAGCCAGGCCACCATCGCCACCGAACGGGATCGGGCCCAGCGACGGACCATCTGCTGCTCGCTGCGGGAAAGGAACTCGCGAACCTGCGAGAGTTCCTTGCGTTGCGCTTCGAGTCGCTGGAGTTCGTGGAACGTTGCGGTCCCACCGCCCTCCGACTCGCGACTGCGGACCCGCCCCTTCACGGCGGCGAGTCGTCGCTTGCGACGGTCGAGATGTCGAGCCGCCGCGTTGATTCGTTCCGCCTTCGCTCGGAGCTTCTTCGCCATCTCCTGAGCCTGACCGCGGTCGTTGGTCATCGAAAGCGCCGTCTCGAGTTCGTCGCTTCGCTGCTCGGCCCGCCGACAACGTTCCGCGAACGCCTCGAGCTCGGCGGTGGAAGCGGCTCCTTCCGGACCCTCGAGGTTCTTCATCTCGCTTCGCAGCGTCTCGATCTCGGCCAGCAGCGGCGCGGTCGCCGCGTCGATGGCCGCCGGATCCGACGCCATCGCCTCCAGCTCCCGGATCCTCGCCTCGAGCGGACCTCGGACCGCGTCGACCGCCGACTGCATCGACGCCTCGTCGACGCCTCCGGTCGACGTCTGTTCCAACGCCGATTCGAGTTCGGCGATCCTCGATTCGAGGGCATCCCGGACCCGCGCCACCGTCTCGTTGGCATCCGTGCCTTCCGATGCGAGCCTCGCTTCGAGCCGCTCGATCCGCTCACGCTGCTCCGTCGCGATCGCGATCGCCGCGGTCCCCTGCTCCAGGCGTGGCGCCTGTTCGGCGACGGCCCGGGCGAGTTCGGTCAGTTTCTCGCCGGCGATCCCCAGCTGCCGCCGATCCTCCTCCACCACCGCTTCGAGTTCGTTCACCCGGGTCCGGGCGACGCCGAGTTCATCCTCGAGCGTCGTGGTCCGCTCCATCGCCGCGTCAAGCGAGGCCTGACGCTCGATGTTCATTTCGTCGAACGTCGCGCAGCGCGATTCGAACTCCGCGATCGTCGTCTCCAGCGTCGAGTTCTCCAGCGATTTCGCCTCATGTGCATTTCGAATCGACTCGAGTTCCCGTTCCATCGTCTCGGACCGGTCCCGGGCGTCGACGAGCTCGGACTGCGCCTGTTCGAGATCCCGCCCCACCGATTCCAGCGCTTCACGATGTCGTTGCGTGACGGCCGTCGCCTCGGCGAGGGAACGGTCGTGTTCCTCGGACGCGATCCGCTCGGCCTCGCTCCGCTCCACCGCCTCGCGTTCGAGTTCCTCGATTCGCGTCTGCATCGCTTCCAGGGCGGTCGATCGTTCGGCGAGCGTCTGCTCGCGTTCCTCCAGTTCCGACCTGAGTTCCTCGATCGCGATTCGTTCCTCTTCGAGCGACTTCGACTTCGCCGTGAACGCCTCGATCTCGGCCTGATGCGCCGAGCGATCGTCGTGCAGTTCTTCTCGAGCGGATTCCAGCGCCGCCTTCGATGCCTCAAGCTCCGCGGAGGCTTCGTCGCAGAACCGACGGCGTTCCTCGAGTTCGTCACGCGCCGAATCCAACTCGACGCGAGCGTCGTTCAGCGCATCACGCTCCTGCGACAACGCCGCCGACGCGACTTCGATCTCGCCGCCGCGTGACGCGAGGGCCGCTTCCGCGGTCTCGACCGAACGCTGCCGGCCGGCCAGGTCCATGAATTCGGACTCCTGCTGGTTCTGCACGTCCCGAATCCGCGTCAGATGTCGTTCCACGTCCTCGATCAACGACAACACGTCGCCACTCGTGGACCGTGACCCGGCTTCGGGCGGATCGGTGGCCGGGGCGGTAGCCGCCTGCTCGAGTTCTTCATCGGGGTTTCGCCGTTCGTCGTGTCCGTCACTCATTGGAGATCGCCTTCCTTGCAACTCGAATAACCGCCTCGGGCGGAGACCCTCGGGAATCCGCGCATGCTCTGGAAATCGACCGTCGGGGACCCCGACTGCAGCACTCCTGCGGAAGGTTTGCTTCGGAGAAGGCTGGGGAAGCCGGGCGATCGCACCGCGAGGTCCGAAAACCCGTGCGAGCCCGCTCGAATCCGCTCCGAGCCGGTGTCGAACCGTTCATCGAGTCCGTCCGTCGGGCCCCTTCCACTCCTAGAATGACCACCATGATCCACCACGCCGTCGACGAGCCCCCCCCGATCCGCCTCCTCGATCCAGCCCTCGAGCCGATCGCCGAGAAGGTGATCGCGGGCCAGCGGCTCGATCTCGATGAGGGTCGCCTCCTCTACGACACGCAGGACGTCCACGGCGTGTGCCGTCTCGCGGACCTCGTCCGTCGCCGTATGCACGGTCGGGCCGCGTACTACAACGTCAACCGGCACGTCAATTACTCCAACATCTGCGCCCTCAGCTGCTCCTTCTGCGCCTTTCACCGGAAGAAGGATCAGGACGGTGCGTACGAGATGTCGGTTGAAGAGGTGACGGAATCCGCCATCCAGGCCGCCGAAGCCGGTGCGACGGAACTCCACATCGTGGGTGGCCTCCACCCCTGGCTCGGCTTCGACTACTACACCTCGATGCTCTCGGCGATCCGCGAGGCGGCGCCCCGACTGCACTTGAAGTCGTTCACNGCGGTCGAGATCGTCCATCTCCAGCGAATCTCGAAGCGTGGCAAGCTTGGCTTCGAGGGCATGAAGGACGTGCTGCGGGATCTTCGCGACGCCGGCCTCGGCTCGCTTCCCGGCGGCGGCGCCGAGGTCTTCGACGACCGGGCGCACGACACCGCGTTCAAGGGCAAGATCAAGAGCGACCAGTGGCTCGACGTCCANCGGGCGGCGCACGAGATCGGNCTCAACTCGAACGCGACGATGCTCTACGGACACGTGGAGGGACGACCCGAGCGACTCGTCCACATGGATCTTCTTCGACGTCAGCAGGACGCCACCCTCCGGAACTGGGCCGAGTCGCAGGGGATCGGATCCGCGGGCGCTCCCGACGCCGTGCTCCTGACGGGACCGGACGAACGCTATCCGGGCGAACGACTTCCGATGCCGGGCCAGGCCGGACTCGAGACCGGTTACTTCCAGACGATCATCCCGCTTCCGTTCTTCCCNGACGGCAGCGGGCTCGAGCGACTCCCGGGACCTTCCGGGCTCGAGAACCTGCGAACGCTCGCGGTGGCTCGTCTGATGCTCGACAACATCCCGCACGCGAAGGCCTTCTGGATCATGCAGACGCTCGGGATGGCCCAGCTCATGCTCGACGCCGGNGCCGACGATCTCGACGGCACCGTGGTCTGGTACGACATCACCCACCTCGACAACGCATCGACNCACCAGGAGACCACGGTCGGTGATCTCCGCCGGGCCGCGACCGANGCGGGATTCGAACCCGTCGAGCGGGACACGCTCTACCGGAAGGTNGAGCGAACCGGTTCCGAGTGGCGTCTGGCCGAGGCATCGACGACCGGCTGAGCATGCCTCGATGCCGGCTCAGGCGTCCCCGACTTCGCGTCCCAGCGCCCAACGAAGCTCCGGCATCTTCNGGATCCGGGCGGNTCCNGAGAAGGCCNCGCCCCCCACNACCGCGAGCACCGCGAGCTCGACNGCCGCACCCANCCAGATTCCGAGCCCGAATTCGCGGAAGGGGACGAGCCACATCGCGGTCCCGACCGCGAGCAGCATGACGAGCGTGCAGCCCACNGTTCGCATCACGCTCCCGGCGACCTCACGATCGGCGAGGCGACCGACCCGGGCCGACAGGACCCNCGCGAGGATCAACGACTGCAGCATCGCGCAGGCGGCGGTGCTCCAGGCGAGTCCCGCGACCCCGAGCGACGTGCCGAACACCAGCGTGAGATTCAGCACGAGGTTGAGGCCCACCATCGCCATCGCGATGCGCACCGGCGTCATCGCCTCGCGCCGCGCGTAGAACCCGCGGATCAGGACGTGGTTGAGCGAGTAGCTCCAGATCGCCACCGAGTAACCCAGCAGCACGAACGCGACCCGGTCGACGTCGGAGACGTCGAAGGCGAATCCTTCGTAGACGACGGTGACGAAGGGGATCCGTACCAGAGCGATGCCGAGGCTCGCCGGCAGCCCGATGAACACGGTGAGACGCAGCCCGCGCCGGAGGGTGTCGAGGAATCGCGTCGGNTGCTCGTGCTCCCGTGCGAGCTGCGGGAAGATCGCGGTCGCGACCGCGATGCCGAAGACTCCGAGCGGGAANTCGTAGAGTCGCTGCGCGTAGCCGAGCGTGGCCATCGCGGTGTCCGGCAGCGGGTAGTCCCGNCCCATGATGGTCGGGCCGACCACGGTGGGCCAGCTCGCGATCAGACCGTCGAGGAAGGTGTTCACCTGCAACACGCCGAGCCCCAGGATCATCGGCAGGGCCTGCGTCACCACCCGGCGAAGACCNAGCCGGGCNTCGCGATCNGACGCCGCGGACACCGTGCCGCGCGGCGAGGTCCTTCGCANTTCCCACAAGGTCCACGCGGCCTGCGCAACGCCCGCCGCCACCACGCCCCATCCCACGATGCCGATCCGCGTCGCGTCGACCGCATCATCGCTCCCCCCCCATGCGATGAAGACCGCGATCACGAGCGANAGGTTGAGGAGAATCGGCGCGGCCGACGCCGGCGCGAACCGNCCTCGAACCTGCAGCACCGCCCCCGCCACCGCCGTGATGCACACCAGCGGCATGTACGGGAGCGTGATCGCGAGCAGTCGGAGGCCGAGGTCCTCACGCATCCCGGGGACCGCGAGGAGGATCGCCTCGCCGACGATCGTCACGGCGGCGAGCAGCAACCCGACCCGTGCCAGCAGGAGCGATGCAAGCCGACTCGCGGCGTNTGGATCCCGTTCCTCGAGCTTCGCCTGTTCGGGAACGAGGGCCGCGCTCAATGCACCCTCGCCGAAGAGACGGCGGAAGAGATTGGGGACGAGAAACGCGAAACCGAACGCACTCGCGGCGTCCGAGACGCCGATGAGTCTTCCGAAGCACGCCTCCCGTGCGAGTCCTCCGAAACGGCTCGCCGCGGTCAGCAGGGTGACCGTCAGCGCATGTCGTTCGAATCCGCGTCGACCCGCCTTCGGCGAAGGCTCAGCCATCGGTGGCGGCGTCGCTCGGAACGAGGTGGTAGGAGATGCGGCTCATGGCGGGATCGAGCTCGTTGCGGACGACCCGCACCTGACATCGCCGCCCGGACTTCGTGAAGAAGCAGACGGCCGTCGAACCCGTCGCGGTGATTCCCGAGGATGCCCACCCGCTGGTGATGAACGCCTTCTCGAGCCCCTCGAGTCGCCCGCTCGGATCGTCGACCTCGGTCGCGAACACGCTGTTCACCCGCACCAGTTCGCCGGACTTTCGCGCGACGTCCGACGTCGCCCGAGCGAGCGCATCCTCGGGCGCGGGCACGTCGCTGTCGAGCAGGAAACGTGGTTCGCTGGCACATCCCGCCACCATCGCGAGGATCAGCGATGCGAGAAGGCGCGGGCGGCGCGGGGAGATTCGCGTGAGCATCCGGTTCATCGTGCGTCATGTTCCTCGGAGTCGGTCCGCACCGCAACGTGGGCGGCGTTCGAATCAGCCTCGAAGGCCTCCCCGCACTCCGGACACCGTGGCTCGAGGTGCTCGGGCAGCCCCTGCAGATCATGGCCGCAACGAAGGCATTCGATGCCGTACCGAGCGGCGATCCCCGACATCCGGCGGCGAGATCGATGTACGACGAAGGCGCTGATCAGCCCCAGGAGGGCCGCATCAACCATCATCTCGAAGCTGAGCCCGAAGGCGTCGTACCGGCGGACGGCGGCNCCCATCCAGTTGCGATCGCTGGAGAACGGCATGAGCAGGAGATACCCNCCGAAAAGAAGNATCGCGGAGCCGATCGTCCACAGCGTCGCGACCATGGCGATTCGACGCGAGGGGATCCGGCGATCGGACGGCCCCTCGTANCGGCCGCCGCAGACCGCGCAACGCGGGGAGGCGTTCGGCGTGAGACAGTCGAGACACCGTTGCGTTTCGTCCATCCGAGCCGTCGANAAGCGACGGCCGGACTCCAGACACGCCACCAGCCCCGCGATTCCGCCCGCGGCGGCCCCCACCACCACCATNGTCACCGGGCCGACGATCGGGTTTCGGCCCGCGACCCCGAGGAAGACCCCGCCGACCATCGCCCCCAGCGACGTCGCGATCGCGAGGTGCATCCAGTTCGCAGGGCTTGAAAGCAGGAGTACGAGGGACGCGAGACGACGGGTCTGACGAATCCGAAACCAATCGGGGCCGCGTCGATCGGGACCGAGCGCCGCGATCCACGCGAGCGCCACCAGGATTCCACCGGCATCCGCGACGAGATCGAGTGGGTCGAAGCTCCGCCCGAGTCCCGGGATCTCCTGCGTCAGTTCATCGACGATCGCGAGCGATCCGACGATCACCAGCGCGGAAAGCCCGCTCGCCGCGATCCCGGACAGGCGAAGCAGGACGGTGACCGTTCCGAAGGCCAGAAAATGCAGGATCTTGTCGGGCCCGTCNCCCGGCGCCCCGATCACGAGCNTCGGATAGTGCGTGCCGGCGANCAGGACGAGNACCGACGCCACGGCGGCGAATCGAAGCCAGTGCCTCGCCCACCAGGCGGGCGTGCCCCGCGGCGGAANGAATCGCGNTCCACTGATGCGCTTCATGCCTCGTCGTTGGAACGGGNGGGNTCGGGGGCCNCGGTCGACGCGGCGGCCGAAGGCTCGGTCCTCGGCGTTTCGACCGCTTCGGCTTCCACCCTGGCTTCCGCCTTGGCTTCCGCCTCGGCTTCCACCTCGGGAGGAGCTTCCGATCCGTGCTCCCACGTCGCGATGAACCGCTGCGCGAGCTTGCGATAGTCGATGGCCCCGGGACACCACGGNGCGTAGTCGAAGATCGACTGGCCGAAACTCGGCGCTTCCGCCAGCTTGATGTTCCTCCGGATCGCGGGCCGCAGGACGGTCGCACCATCCCAGGGCAGGCCGCTGCCGGTCGCTTCGGAAAGGAAGGAGTCGAGTTCGGCGACCACTTCCTTGCCGTGCGTGCTCTGGGTCTCGTGCATGCACAGGGCGATGCCGCCGACCCGGAGACTGGGNTTCACCTGNGCCGCCACGAGCCGGACCGTCTCGAGCAGTTTGCCGACGCCCTGCAACGCGAGGAAGTGGGCCTGCATGGGNACGATCACTTCATCGACCGCCGCCAGCGCATTCAGCGTGAGCAGTCCGAGACTCGGCGGGCAGTCGAGGATCACGTAGTCGAATCGATCGAGGAGCGGCTCGAGCCGTCGGCGAAGCAGATCGTTCCGGTCGGCCTGGGACGCGAGCTCGGACTCCGCCGCCGCGAGATCGACGGAGGCGGGGATCAGCCAGAGGTTCTCCCGCACCTGCACCATCGCGTCCTCGATGTCCGCCGCGGGATCGACNAGGAGGTCGTAGACGGTGGTGCCCACGGTCTCACCGTCGACACCGAGATGGAGCGACAGATGGGCCTGTGGATCGAGATCGATCGCGAGGACCCGCCGNCCTTCCTCGCCGATGGCGGCCGCGAGGTTGCAGCTGGTGGTGGTCTTGCCCACGCCACCCTTCTGATTCAACAACGCGGTGCGGCGAGGCCCACGCGGTGCGTTCGGCGAATTCTCGGTGGCGGGATCGGACATCGCGGCGAGTGTATCCGGAGCGTCTGGACCAAGCCCGGACAGGTCNCCAAGCGGCGATCGCTCCACCATCAGGGCCGAGGAAGGGTGTCCATCCCCGCGGCATCGTTCCAGTCGTTGATTCCGAACGCGAGCGGGATGATGTCCCGTCGCCAGGCCGGACTCGAGATCCCCGCGTACTGCACGAAGCCTCGTGGGCCATCGCGTCGGATTCCAAGCAGGATGCTCCCACCCCCTGCTTCGGAAATGGCTTCNACCAACCACGCCTCCGGAAGCAGCACCGAAGTCCGCCACCGATCGCGNAATCGCCGGGTTTCCACCTGCAGCGACTCGTCAGGTCGGCCCCGGAGCCGTTCCCAGGACCCGTCCGGACGAATCTCCACCACGCCCGCGGGGCGTCTTCGATCGCCGACCTGCAGGAAGATCCGATCATCGGGGTCCGCGGACGACACGTACCTCGCTTCGATGAAGACCTCCCAACGACCTTCCCGTCGCCGGAGGATCGCCTGGGTCGATTCCGCCCCGTTCACCGCCTGGACCACGTCCCCGTCGACGTCGGCGAGCGTCCGGGGAAGGATGAAGGTCCCGAAGGAGGCCCCGGGTGGACGGACGGGAATCGCGCGGGGCCCGAAGGGAATGCGCGTGACTCGACCGGCGTGCGCGAGGGAGAGCACCTCGTCGGAGGGAAGCGGTCCGCCACCGAGATCGGGCCGATCGATCTCATGCCGGGTGATCGTCGACGGCGCCGCGAGAAGCGGGACACCCGTCGGATCGGATTCCCAGGTCGCGGTCACCACCAGCTCTCCACGAGTCGGATTGAAGATGTCGACCTCGACGCGATCGCCGTCGGAGGCGATCTCCATCACGAGGAACGCCGGACGCGCGTCCAACCAGGCGAGGCCCGCCCGGACCGCGTCGGCCGGCGTGCGGCCCGGATCGAGAAGCAGGGAACGAAGACCGGCGAGCGCCCGCTGATCGGTGGGCCACGCCGCGACCGATCTTCCATTCGGATCCGCCCGATCCGTCACCACCGCGGTCAGTCGCTCGCGCAGCTGACTCGCGGTCCCACGGCTCGACGACTCCACCCGTCGCAGGCCGACCCGCCACTCGTTCGCGATCGACGACGCGACGCGTTGCGCGAGCTCGTTTCGAAACTTCCCGACGGGCGGCCGGGCCTTCTCAAGGTCGGCGAGCAGGCACCAGCGGAACCACTCCAGCGGATCATCAAGCACCGGATCCGCGTCGGTGCCGCGCGCCGGGACGACGTCACGGTCCTCCGCCCAGGCGGGCGGCGCATCGAACCAGGCCGGGGTCCAGACGATGTCCGCGACGGCGATCGCGCCGTCGGCATCCTTGGGCATGGGCACCAGCAGCACCGGCACGCCGGGTCGGGACTCCATCGGGCCCACCACGGTCTGGGTCACTTCGAGGCTCGTGTTCGGAGTCGTCCACGACCGGGCCTCGAGCGGACGATCGTTCAGCCAGACGACGTCCGCCACGATCTCCCGATCCCCGACCGTGACCGGAAAGGTGGTCGGCCACGCGATCGGCCGTTCGGGAACGGCGAGCGGGAGAAGCAGGTCACCACCGCGGATCGCGGCCGGCGCCCGGACCGCAGGCGTCAACGGATCCACCGGCGAAGCCGCCGCCAGGGGGACCGAGAACCAGACGAGGAAGGTGAGAAGCAGGCCACCGAGGCGGGACGAACCGCACCAGCGAACATCCTGCGACGGCGGACGGACCCGCGGACTGTTCCGGGGCCCGTCGACGACCGAAGCCCCTTCAGGGGCGTTCGATGCGGTCCGGCGCAGGTTGAGGGTTCGAAGTCTCATGGGCATTCGTGGCGACCCCACCATGCTACCCGTCGACCACGCCTCGGCGGCGACCCGCCTGATTCCGGATTCCGAGGGGAGAACGACATGATCGGTTACGACGAGCAGGGTGGAACGGTGTTCACGATCCACGCGCCAGGCGCGGAAGTGGTCGAGTTGACCGCGCGATTCGGCGGGGACCACGAGCGGACGCTCGCGATGCGACGGTGCGGTGATGGCGGATGGAGCCTCCGGCTCCATCCCGGGCTGCACTGCAGCACCTACCGTTTTCGCGTCGACGGCCGTTTTCTCGCGGCTCACGACCTCCTCGACGCGATCTGAGCCGCCTCGACCTTCATCCTGTCCGGAAAAACAGGGGGACGAAGTCGTCCTCGAGCGCCGATGCGTCGGACCGCCTCCTCGCATTGGACTACCCTGTGGTCGTGACCGACACCTCCCCACCCCTTCGCACTGGCTTCAAGCGTTCCCTCCTCGGCGCGCTCGTCCTGACGTTCGCGTCGGGATGCGGCGACGACGCGACGACCACGCCCGAATCGAACCCGACCACGGCGGCGGCGCCGACCACCGAACTTCGACGGGGATTCGAGACCCCCATTCCCATGAAGGAATTCTGGGACGGGACGAAGACCCTCAAGTACACCTACGAGATGC
>NYVS01000112.1 GCA_002684755.1 Phycisphaerae bacterium | reverse complement strand
GCCCCCGCGATTCCGATGATCCATCGGGATTCGATCGCCGAGCCGCTCGACTTCGAGGAACTCGAAGAGGCCTTGAAGCACGTGGGCGGGGTCGCGCACCAGATCGTCGAAGAACACGACCTTGATCCGATTCGCGGGGAACTCCTGGTAGAAGCGTTCGAGGAAGAAGGCGTAGCGGCCGATCGCCAGATACCGGTTGAAAGCGATCGCCCGGGGGGCGCGATCGACGAGTTCGGCGGCGATCGCCTCTTCAAAGGTGTCACGGTCGTCGAGGCCATCCCGCCGGCGGCCGATGTAGTGGGCGAAGGCACGGTCCACCGGATCGCGAAGGATCGCGATGATTCTGGCCTCCGGTGCGAACGCCGCGATCCTCGCGGCGGTGTGGATCGACTGCAGGTACACGGGCGAAACCTCGCCACGGACCTGGATGTCGTTCGCCTCGGTGAACAGATCGAGGTAGTCACCCCGATCGGTGATCGAGTGGCCCTTCATCGCGATCATCGCGGCCGCGTCGGGAAAATCGGCCATGTCCGGCGCCGTGAAGAAGTTCGGGGACTTGTCGCGCGGCACGAAGATCCCCGGATGACGGACGAAGGCGCTGTGGAGGCTGGTGGTTCCACATCGACTTCCTCCCACCAGGAAGAAGGCCGGTTTTCGCTCGGCGCCGCTCATGCGTCGGGTTTCCTCGCCAGCACCGCCGAATAGTGGCCCGTTCGACTTCTGGCCGGCAGCTTGTTGAGGAGTTCGAAGGAATTCATCAATTCCATCACGCCTCTTCCGGACGGGGATCCGGCCGCGAAGAGACGACTCGCATGCAGGAAGAGCACGCGGGGGAGATGCATCAGATAATCGCTCCGCTCCACCGTCAGGCCGGCATCCTCCACCATTCGAATCAGTTCGAGACGAGGCACGGTGCGGCCCATGAAGTAGGGGACGAGCGGCGAGCGTCCCGGCGACGCGGACGATCGGCGATTTCGGATCGAGACGATGGGATTCTGCGGGTTGTCCAGCGTCACGAACAAAAGGCCCCCGGGCAGGAGCACCCTCGCGAGTTCCTTCAGCGACCGGGTCAGATCGGTCTCATTCTCGAAGTGATCGAGGGTCGAGTTCGACACGATGAGATCGAAGCAGGGCGAGGGGTAGGCCTCGAGGGACCTCACATCGGCCTGGCGGGTGGTGATCTCGGGGTGGCGATCCGCGGCCCGTTTCGCGATCTCCGGCATCAGATCGATGCCTTCCATCTTCGAGCTGACCGAACAGATCCAGTTGGCGAGGCCGACGCCGACGGCCTCATCGAAGAGATCGGTCTTCAGCGTTGCTTCGAAACGCCGTCCGCCGAGCCACTTGTTCAGAAGACGGAGGTAGAGTCCGTCGCAGAAGTCACGCCACAGCGGAATGGAGAAGTCGGCGAGTCCGTCGTCGACCATCTTCTGCCAGTGCAGTTCTTCGGAATCGCGTGAATGTCTCATTCGGCGACTCCCAGCCTCAACTGCATGGCGGCATTCGGCTGCCAGTGACTCCAGTGTCTCATCTGTCGTTGCAGGGGATCGGCGTCGGTGACTCGTACATCGGGCGTGTGCGCGAGCCGCTTCAGGAACGCGAGGCAGATCAATTCGTTCACTTCGCCGCCGTTGCAGGCGTGAGCGCCCATGCCGAGTGGTGTGAATTGTCGTCGATTGGGACTGGCGGCCGCCCGTCGCAGTCGGAATCGGGCGGGTTCTTCGAGCCCCTCGGCCGTTCGATGGCTCTCCCAGACGCAGCCTCGTATCAACCACCCTTTGGGAAAACGGTGGCCCTCGAATTCGAATTCCCTGGCCACACGCCGGTAGAGATACTCGCTCTGACTGGTTCGAAGCGTTTCCGCGAGGAACAGTCGCAGGGAGGCTTCCCGTTCTTCAGGATCTTCAGCGAGGATCTCGGCGGTGATCGCGGACTCCGACGCCCATCGATGGAGCAGCCAGCTCAGGAGCGACGAGACGTTTCCGGTCGCGATCCGATGCATGACGATCATGTTGTCGAGGCAGGTTCGGTCGGGCATGGTCGAATCCTGCTGTCGCAAGCGAGCCAGTACCGAAGTTCCGGCGATGCCATCGGGCCCGATCTCGCTTGAATCGACCTTTTCGAGGAGCATCTCGCGCATTTCGGCGAGTGTCTCCTGATCACGCCGAACCAGCGATCGGCTGATGCCCGCCTTCGAGAACTTCTGCGCGAGTTCGTCGAATCTCGCTTCCTCCTCGGTATCCGCGTCGAACCCGAGCAACAGACAGTTCAACGATCGTCTTGCGATCGATTGCAACGCCGGGTACGGACTCGACTCGTCCATCGAGAATCGCTGGAGATGTCGACTGCAGAGGTGATCCAATCGGTCCGAATGCGTCGATGCGAACGGCCCGGACATCGCGATGCGAAAAAGCCGCCCGTAGATCGCATGGGTCTCCGGCGGCATGTATCGGAGAAAGGCCCCCTCGACGCTCCTGGAGATCGGCAGCGTGCTGGGGCCGAGATAGTCCGAGTGACCCTTGATCAGTCTTCCGATCCGCTCCAACCCGAGCACGCAGATGGTGGGTTGGCCGAACTGGGACATCTTGAAGAAGACCCCGTGTCGATCGAACTCGCGAAGGTAGTGGTCGCGTCGAGCGAGTGCTCGAACGCCCTGCAGCACCGACAGCCGGCCGGGAGGTGAATCATGTGCGTTGCGTTGGGAACGGAAATCGACCAGCGCGACGATNCCCCCGANGCCGAGCGTCACCAGGAGAAGCCACGGAAGCGCCGACGGCAGGTACCACCAACTGCCCATGGACACGCNGAACCAGCCCAGGAAAGCCAGACGCACCGTGCGGCCTTCGCGCGGAAACGTTCGTGTGAACGTGGGTGAACCGCAGACGGACGCCAACCAGGCTGCGACCACGATCGTCGTGACGAGTGCAAGGAAGGACTGGTCTGTGATCAGGTTCACACGAAGGACTTTCCTGTGGAAGCGTGACGGCGTCCAGTGGGCTCGGGAAGCGCGGTAAGAAGGTTGCTCATCGCTGGCGGAGGGAAAGTCCTAACTCGATAATAATCGCCAACTACCGACTCTTTCCGACAATCGCCGACAGTTCCGCTGAAATCCACGCGGTGTTCTCGTTATCGGTTAGAGACGTGCGATGCGGGGAGCACGATCGACGAGCAAGGGATTCGCCTACGGGCCCGGCGGCCGCAACCACGCCGACAGATCGCGGCCGGTCATTCGTTCGAGGGCATGAACGTCCTCCCGGTAGACCTCGATCAATCGGCGCCGGGTCTCGGGTCGGATCGGGACGGCTTCGGTCTTCGCGGTGGCCTTGCGGAAGAGTCCGTCACGAAGCGACTGTGGAAGAAACGGTCGCAGCGCCTTTCGAACCGGCAGGCTGGAGGACCAGAGGCCGCCGATGGCGGGATTCCGGATGCGTCCTCCACTGCGATTGTGGATTCGTCGCACGTCGAACTGGAATTCGTGATCCACACCGAGGAACCTGCAGGTCGACGCCATCACGCCCTGCGTGTCGCCCGAGAATTCCTCGTAGAAGTGGATCTGGATGTTCTCGCGGGGAAATGCGTCGAAGTAGGTTTGCAGGTGATGGGCGATCATTCCGCTTGCGAGATAGCTCGCGTGCGCATCATCCCGCACGAGGTCGGTGTCGATCTCCCGTTCGACGAGTTCCTCGAACGTCGGAATCCGTTCGAGACCGTCTCGCCGCCGGCCCACGTATCGTGAATAGACCCGATCGACGGGGTTCCGCATGAACACGATGATCTTCGCATCCGGTCGGGCGGCGGCGATTCGTTCCGCGACCCGGGTGGAGGCGAGATACACCGGTGAGACATCACCGCGGATCGAATCCGCCGGCGCCGGTGAATAGAGTCCGTGATAGTCGGGCTCGTTCCGGACGAACCACTCGGGGATCGAGGCGCCCTCTTTCGCCAGCGGCGACCCCGCCAGATCACGTGCGTAGAAGAAGCTCGAAGACTTCGACGCCGGCACGAAGATCCCTGGATGTTGCGAGAGATAGCGGCTCACGGAGGTCGTGCCGGCCCGGCCCGCGCCCACCACGTAGAAGTCTGGAAACGTCGAGACGGGTTGGCCGTCCATGGTGAGCCTGCTCCCGATCACTGGAAATCCGAGTCTCCGATCCCGAGTCGATCCTGAGTCGATCATGACTCGATCCTGGCTCGATCATGGCTCGGTCGTGACTTTCAATGCCGATGATCGGGGCGTCCCCGACGCGTCGGGCCAGAAGAACACCCCGGGGAAGATTCGAACTTCCGACCTGCGGATTAGAAGTCCGCTGCTCTATCCAACTGAGCTACCGGGGCAGGTGCGCTGATCCTAACGTCTGGCGTCGATGGAGTCGGCGGCGGTGGAGTCACCTCGCCGTCGTCCGCCCCCGCGCCCGGGTCGGGTCTTCCCCGTGTCGTCTCGCGAGGGGCGGTCCGGCGGAATCGGCGGGCGGGTGGCCTGCTCGATCACCGCACGGCTGGCGGCGACCGCGATGTTGCGAAGCAGCCGCCGCCTTCGCTCGTCGGGTGCCTCCGCGGACGGGCAGGCGATCCGTTCGCGGAGCGGAAGGGCNTCGAGCTCGGTGAGGGAACCCGCCCCCCGGCGGAGGGTGGGCCGTCCGCATTCGACGAGTCCCCATCCGGTCGGGACCTCCTCGGGCTTGAGCATGCCGGTCGGCGTGAACAGGTAGAAGTGATCGGCGAGCCGGTGCCGGTGCATGGTGTGGAACTTCGTCTCGCCGTGCAGGCGTCGTTCGATCCGTTCGATCTCGCGGAGACACCGTCGATAGGAGCCCGTCCGACTGCCTTCGAAGTCCCAGGTCTCCAGTTCACGAAACAGCGANGAACCCGACTCGCGGAGNTGCGGCTCGCAGCCGGGGAGCAGGTCCCGNTCGAACTTCTCGCGGGTCCGNCGCAGCATCGCGAGCCGNCCCTTGAGTCGATCGGCGTCGCGGTCGTCCCGGATGAAGTCCGCGCGGCTGCGCTTGCATTCGACCACGATGGTGCGGGGCCGGGCCGGGCCGCGTCGCGGTCGGTCGCCGCGATCGCGGGTGAAGAGGGTCGAATCGAGGCGACGGCGATCCCCCTCGAGTCCACCGGCGTCGAGGAGTGCGCCGGCGGCGTGATCGAGCCAGCCGGCGGCGTCGACGCGGTACTTCGCGATCGGACACCGGACTTCGGTCGCGACGGCGCGGCATCCGAGNCGGGCGAGCCACGCGACGGCGAGCCGCTTGAGTTCGAGGTGTTCGATCGATTCCATTCGATCCTCCGTGGGCGACGGGACAGGCGTCCGTCCGGTGACGGCCGGGCGCGGCGGACGCACCCGCGGATCCGTGCGGGCGTGTCGGGGGTGCTGGGTTGGATGGCCGCGGCGGTCCCCGCCGCGGATGACCGGGGGGCCGGTCAGTCGATCGACTCGACGGTCGCACGATACTCGACGCCGCGGGCCTTCAGTTCCTTGAGCATTCGTTCGAGCAGACCCTTGTCGTTGGCGATCTGCTCCGGGGCGAACACGCCGCGTCGCTTGAACGTGCCGTCCGCGATCATCCGGGCCATCGCGGCCGCCGGGAACGCCGTGCATCTGGACATGCTGGAGAATCCGGTGGCCGGGTCGAGGTCGTCGACGAGATCCCACATCATTCGCGTGGGCACCCGGCCGAGCAGGCCTTCGGCGGTGATCCGCATGATCGTGCAGTCGGGCTCGCCCTTCTCGAACTTCCAC
>NYVS01000111.1 GCA_002684755.1 Phycisphaerae bacterium | reverse complement strand
GGCAGAAGGAGATCAAGCGGATGCTCTCGAACGGCTTCAAGATGGAAGTCGAATCCCTGATCACCAAGGACATCTCGTACGTCACCGAGACCTACGTTCCCGAGCGGCTCAAGGCGAAGGACTGGATCGACTGATCTCGTCGGGTCCGGTCTCGGTCGAGTCGGTCGGGACGTTCCGGGGAATGGAGATCGTGAAGTCGCTTCCGCGGCCCGCGAGCACGTCGAGGCTGATCCGGCCGCCGTGTTCCTCGGCGATCCGTCGCGCGGTGGGGAGGCCGAGTCCCGAGCCACCCAGCGTGCCGCTGACGTAGGGATGGAAGATCCGCTCCCGCATCTCCTCGGGCACGCCCGGTCCGCTGTCGATGACGTGAACGGAGACGTCCGTCTCCGTCGCGGCGATCCTGACCAGCAGTTCCCGAGGACGTTCCGGGGGGTTCCCCTCCATCGCATGCACCGCGTTGATCAGGATGTTGAGCAACGCCTGCTTGAACATCGCGGCGTCCACCTCGGCCTCGATCGGGTGCGTGGGAAGGTCGGGCCGAAGCACGACGTCGGCCGCGTCCGCTTGTGGATGGAAGAAGTCGAGGACGTCCTCGACGACGCGAACCAGGTCGGTGGGTTCCCGATCGAGTTGGAAACGCCCGGCGAAGCGGAGAAAGTCGGCGAGGATCGTTCGAAGTCGATCGGCTTCACGGACGAGGGCGTCCACCCGCCGAAGCATCGGCGTGGTCTCGTCCTCGGGGGCGTCGAGGTCTCGAATCGCCTCCTCCACGAGCTGGGCGTTGAGGATCACGGTCGACAGCGGGTTCTTGATCTCGTGGGCGAGGCCGCCCGTGAGCGAGCCGAGTTCGGCGAGACGTTCCGCATCCGCGGCGCGGCGTTCGGCCCGTCGGGCCCGTTCCTCGCGGATCGAGATCGCGCGTCGGGCCGTCGCCGCGACGATCGCGGCTCCAAGCACGAGACCGGTGATCACACCCCAGATGAACGGATTCATCGCATCTGCCTTCCAGGAATCCCGTCATGAAGAACGACCCGCGGGCCTGAAGTGGGCCGACGGGTCGATTCGATCATCTGCGTCGTTCGGGGAATCCGTCGCCCCACGCCTTCAGTCGGCCGGCTGCTCGGTGGTGACCGCGACGTCGGGCTTGGTCTCGGTGACCGACGGCTGGGTGGCTCGGGCTTCGACTGCGCGGGCCTTGGTCGCCGACCAGCCCTTGGCGCCGTCGTTCGCATCGTAGATCACGCGTTCGCCGTCACGGAAGGTTCGGAAACCCTCGTCCTGCTCGATGACGGTGAAGTGCACGAAGATGTCCTGGCCCTCCGGGCCGACGATGAAGCCGTATCCCTTCCGGGGATCGAACCACTTGATCTCGCCTTCGATTTCGATCAGGTTCGTATCAGCCATGTCTGGAATTCTCGCAGCAGAAGGTGGGGCGTGTACTCGATCGGTGCCGAGCTCGATGCACTACTCGCGAAGCGGTCGGACCGCCTTCGCATCCACCGGGAGTGGTCTTCGTCGGGCTGGATCGTCGTCGATGCGACGTCGAACTTTCCCGCCGACGACCGACTTCTCTCTCCGGTTCCCTGATTCTCGGGAGAAGATGGACTTTTCGCAACCCTTCTTCTCCGAGATTCTCGGAACTCCGTCGCGCAGCGGCCATTTTGCGGCTTCTCCGGTGATTGCCCACAAGCGATTCAGAATCCGACCGTCGGCCTCCCCTGAGGCGCAAGAAAAGACCCCGGACCAACTGGTGGTCCGGGGTCCGTGCATTCGAGATGGGGCCTGGATCAGGCCGGGGCTTCGGCGCGACCGCCGCCTCGGCGGCCTCCGCCGCCGCGGCTGTCGCCGTCGCCTTCGCCGTCGGCCGGCGGATCCATCAGGGCACGCCTGGACAGCTTGATGCGGCCCGTGTCGTCCACGTTGATGACCTTGACCTTGACCGAGTCGCCGATCGAGACGATGTCGCTGACCGACTTCACGAAGCCGTGGGCGAGCTCGGAGATGTGGCACAGGCCATCGGTGCCGGGGGCGAGTTCGATGAAGGCGCCGAAGTCCTTGACCGAGACCACCTTGCCGTCGTAGACCGTTCCGACGCGGATCTCCGCACCGAGCGCTTCCACTTCAGCCTTGCACTGCAGGCCCATTTCGCCATCGGTGGAGCCGATGAGGACGGTGCCGTCCTCTTCCACGTCGATCGAGCAACCGGTTCGCTCCTGGATGCCGCGAATGGTCTTGCCACCGGGGCCGATGAGCTTGCCGATCTTGTCGGGGTCGATCTTGACCGTGATGATGCGCGGGGCGTACATGGAGATGTCCTCGCGGGGGGCCGCAAGCACGGACTCCATCTGTTCGATGATCTGGAACCGGCCTTCCTTCGCCTGCTCGAAGATCACGCCGATCTCGTCGACGTCGAGGCCGAGGGCCTTGAGGTCGAGCTGGATGCCGGTGATGCCTTCTCGCGTGCCGGAGACCTTGAAGTCCATCTCGCCGAAGAAGTCCTCTTCGCCGAGGATGTCGGTGACGTGGCTCACCTTGCCGTCGGCGGAGGTGAATCGGCCGACGGAGATGCCCGCACAGGTGTTCCGGATCGGAACGCCCGCGTCCATCAGGGCGAGGCAGCCACCACACACCGACGCCATGCTCGAGGAGCCGTTGGACTCGGTGATGTCGCTGACCAGCCGGATGGTGTACGGGAAGTCGTCGGTGCTGGGAATGATGCCGAGCAGCGATCGCTCCGCGAGGGCGCCGTGGCCGACTTCACGACGACCGGGACCCATGATGCGACCGGCTTCGCCGACGCAGAAGGGGGGGAAGTTGTAGTGAAGGTAGAACTTCTTGGCGTACTCGGGCAGCAGGCCGTCGACGATCTGCTCGGCCTTGTTGGTGCCGAGGGCGCAGGTCACGAGGGACTGGGTCTCACCACGCTGGAAGAAGGCCGAACCGTGGGTCCGGCTGAAGATCCCGGGCTCCATCTCGATCGGGCGGATCTCCTTGAGCCCCCGGCCGTCGGCTCGGATGCCGTGCTCGGCGACGAGCATGTGGGTGATCTTCTTCTCGAGAGTCCGGAAGGCGTCCTTCGCCTGCGAACGGTTGTCCTCGGCGGCCTTGTATTCCGCGTACGGGGCGTCCTGGGGGAGCGGGAAGCACTCGTGGAGCGCTTCCTCGCGAAGTTCGCCGACCGCCGCGTTCCGGTCCTTCTTGCTCGCGATCTTCCGGGCCTCGACCAGTCGATCGTAGACCTGGTCCTTCACGGCCTTCATCACTTCCTCGGAGGGAACGTGGAGCTTGCCGGGGTTGGCTTCGGGGGCGTTGCACTTCTCGCGGAGTTCGAGGACCAGTTCGACGATGGGCTTCACGCCCTCCTCGTAGCCGAAGCGGATCGCTTCGAGCACCACGTCGTCCTCGACTTCGGCGGCGCCGACTTCGATCATGTTGATGCCGTTGGGATGGCCGGAGAGGACGAGGTCCAGATCCGAGTACTCCATCTGGGCGACGGTCGGGTTGAGCACGAAGACCTCACCGTCGTCGGTCAGGATCCGACCGACTCGAACGGTCGCGACCGGGCCCATGAACGGGGCGTCGGTGAGGCAGACCGCGGCGGAGCCGGCGGTGCAGGCGAGCACGTCGGTGTCGTTCTGGCCGTCGTGACTCATGACCCACGCCTGGATCTGGATCTCGTCGATGAATCCTTCGGGGAAGAGCGGGCGGATGGGACGGTCCATCATCCGCATGGTGAGGACTTCCTTCTCGTTCGGAGCGCCTTCACGCTTGCGGAAGCCGCCGGGGAACTTGCCCGCGGCGGTGAGCTTCTCGCGGTAGTCGCACTGAAGGGGGAAGAAGTCGATTCCCGGTCGGGGGTTCGCCCGGACGCAGGTGGCCATGACGGTGGAATCGGCGTAGCTCGCCATGACGGCGCCGGACGCGAGCCTGGCGACGCGACCGGTCTCGAGTCGCAGGATGCGACCGCCGATCTCTCGTTCAACGAAAGTGACTGGCATGATTGCCTCTCTTTTGCATTGCTGATCGCGGACTTCGGGTCCGTGATCGCGGGGGGTGGCGCAGTTCCATCGATTGGAACCACGCGCGGGATCGCGGTACCGCGTCCTGGGGCAGAGGACGGAGCGCAGGCGTGTCGACTCACTGCACTCCGTCGACTGCCGCCGAAGGCGGTCGCCGCGGCATATTCGGTCCTACTTGCGGAGGCCGAGCTTCTTGATGGTCGCGAGGTAGTTGTCGCGGTTGGTTCGCTGGAGGTAGCGAAGCAGGCTGTTGCGACGGCTCACCATCGCCAGGAGTCCACGTCGCGACGAGTGATCGTGCTTGTGGTCGGCGAAGTGATCCTGAAGGGTCTTGATCCGGTCGGTGAGGACCGCGATCTGGACCTCGGGCGATCCCGTGTCGGAATCGTGTCGACCGTGATCCTTGCGGACGTCGGCCTTGCGGGCGAGTGAAATGCTCATGAGCTTCTTCGATCCTGTCGTTGCGTTGGGTGGCCGTCTCGGCCGCCGTCAGTGTGATGAGTTCTCTGCTGATTTCTCGAATCGAAGATTGTAGCGATCCACCGGGGGCGGGCAACCCCGGATCTTCCCGGACCTTCGTTCCGGGGCCCCAAGGCGGTATCCTGATGGCCCGTCCGGGTCGGAAACCCGTTTTTCAGGTCAGCAACCACCTTTGCCCGCGGTGAAATCCGTGGCAGAGGCCCTCGGAGGCACTCGAGAGCACCATGGCGTCCGACACTCTCCAACAGGCGATCGAGGCGATGCGCGCGGAGGCCGACCGGATCCGGCTCGGCGGCGGCTCCAAGGGCATCGAACGGCAGCATCGGCACGGCAGGCTCACGGCGCGGGAGCGGATCGACCGACTCGTCGACGCGGACGCCCCGCGCTTCGAATGCGGGCTCTTCGCCGCGGCCGGCATGTACGAGGAGTTCGGGGGAGCGCCCTCGGCGGGGGTGGTCACCGAAATCGGCCAGGTCGGCGGGCGGCCCGCGATGATCGTCGCCAACGACGCGACGGTGAAGGCGGGCGCGTTCTTTCCGATGACCTGCAAGAAGATCATCCGGGCCCAGGTCATCGCCCAGTCGGCGCGGCTTCCGCTGATCTACCTCGTCGACAGCGCGGGGGTGTTCCTTCCGCTCCAGGAGGACGTCTTCCCCGACACCGACGACTTCGGCCGGATCTTCCGGAACAACGCGGTGATCAGTGCGAGTGGAATTCCCCAGATCGCCGCGATCATGGGCAACTGCGTCGCGGGCGGGGGATACCTCCCGGTCCTCTGCGACACCCTGCTCATGACGGAGGGCAGCGGCCTCTATCTCGCCGGTCCGGCACTGGTGAAGGCCGCCATCGGTCAGGAGGTCGACAGTGAGGAGCTCGGCGGTGCCGCGATGCACGCGGAGATCTCCGGGACCATCGACTTTCGCGAGAAGGACGACGAGGCCTGCATCGCCCGGCTGCAGCGGCTGATGCTCGCCTGCATGTCGGCGCGGACGCGGCCCGAACCACCGTTCCCCTCGGCGAAACCGGCTCGTGCCGAGACCGAGATCCTCGACGTCTTCGATCCCGATCCGGGCCGACAGTACGACATGCGCGATCTGCTCGGCTGCGTCGTCGACGGGGATTCCTTCGACGAGTATCGAGCCGACTTCGGGCGGTCGCTGGTGTGCGGGTACGCCCGGATCGAAGGCAGGCCCTGCGGAATCGTCGCGAACCAGCGGATGATGACCAAGCGGAAGATGCCCGGCGGCAAGGCCGGGCCGTCGGAAGCGGTGAACATGCCGGCGGTCATCTACGACGACGCGGCCGACAAGACCGCCCGCTTCATCATGGACTGCAACCAGAAGCGGATCCCGATCGTCTTCGTCCACGACACCACCGGATTCATGGTCGGACGCGACAGCGAGCAGGGCGGGATCATCCGGGCGGGTGCCAAGCTGGTCAATGCGATGAGCAACTGCGTGGTCCCCAAGATCTCGCTGCTGATCAATGCCAGCTACGGCGCCGGGAACTACGCGATGTGCGGTCGCGCGTTCGATCCGTTCCTCACGCTGGCCTGGCCGAACGCCCGTTGCGCCGTGATGGGCGCTGCGCAGGCGGCGAACGTCCTGCTCCAGATCGACCTCGCCGCCCGGAAGCGGCGCGGGGAGGAGGTCGACGAGGAGACCCACGCCCAGCTCCTCGCCGCGATCACCGCGAGCTATTCCGAACAGCAGGACGTGCTGTACGGCGCGGCCCGCGGCTGGGTCGATCGAATGATCGATCCGGTGGAGACGCGTCGGGAACTCGGCGAAGCCCTGATGCTCGCCGATGGATGCGACACCTCGAGGCCGTTCGCGACCGGTGTGCTCCAGACCTGATCCGCGCCGGGAACGCCGTTCGTTCAGTCCGCCCGGCGTCGGCCTCGGAGAAGTCCGCCGATGCCGAGGAGGGCGATTGCGCCCGGTGCCGGGACCGAGGCGTATTCCACGATCAGCTCGGGTCGGAGCAATGCGTCGCCGATGAACATCGAGTCGAATCGGAACGTCGTTCCGTTGCCCGTCTCGTCCCCGAGGATCAGCCAGCCGAAGCGGTTCATGTCGCCGTCGACCATCGACTGGAGGTCGTCGACGAGTCCGGCGCCGCTCCAGGACTTCCAGCCGGTGCCTTCGAGCACGCTCGACGCGGACGCCTCGGAGGCGAAATCGCCGCCCGGGTTCGCCCAGGCCACGGTGTCGTAGAAAGCGCTGTCCCAGGTCGCGGAGCCGGGCGTCGCGGGACCGCCGCCGCCTTCGCCGCCCCCGGCGTCGGTCGTGCCCACGCCCCAGTCCGCAAGCAGTCGATGCAGGCCGACGTTCGCCGGTGCGGCATTCGTCTGCGAGACGTGGAGCCGAAGCGTCACGGATTCGATCGTGACCGGGCCGGCGAGCAACGGGGCGAGGTCGAAGTCGAGGAGTCCACGACGGCGGAATCCCTGGTTCGTCACGCCGGTGAAGAGGTGTTGTCCGAGGCCGTTCGCACGCGGTTCGCCGTTGGTCTCGTACAAGGTGCCGTTTCGGTCCGACTGCAGCGTGACCAGGTCGGCGGAGGCCGATCCGGCGAACGAGCCGAGGGAAAGGGCGACGAGGGTCGGGATCGCGACGGATCCGACGAGGAACTGCTTGGTNGGGATCTTGGGAATCACGGCGTGGAACTCCTGGTACGGGGTGTTCCAGACCATGCCCCAGAACCGGTGGATCGCCAGCCGGCAATGCGAAATTCGATCCGAAACCCGCGTTCAAGGTCCGAATCGTCCATACCATGCGGGCTCACGGACTCTTTGAACCCTCGGAGCGGATGTCGTGGACGAAATCCTGCTGGCCAGCGGAAACCCCCACAAGCTGGAGGAGGTCAGGTCGGTCCTCGAGCCGATCGGTCTTCGCGTCATCGGTCTCGACGAGCTGGAGACGGTGCCTGAAGAGCCCGAGGAGGACGGCGTCACGTTCGAGGCGAACGCCCGAATCAAGGCGATCGCCTACGCCGGTGCCACGGGTCGTGTCTCCCTCGCCGACGATTCCGGCCTCGAGGTCGATGCCCTCGGCGGCGAGCCGGGCGTGCGAAGCGCCCGCTGGTCGGGGGTCGAGGGTGAACGCGAGGTTCGCGACGCGGCGAACAATCGAAAGCTCGTGGAATCGCTTCGGGCGGTTCCGGAGGCGGATCGCGCCGCCCGCTTCGTCTGCGCGATGTGTCTCGCCGCTCCCGACGGCACCGTGCTGGCCGAGACCCGCGGGACCTTCGACGGCATCGTGACCCTCGAGCCGAGAGGGGTGAACGGTTTCGGCTACGACCCGTACCTGCTCCTGCCCGGGGAGGAACGCACCAGCGCCGAACTGTCGCCGGCCGAGAAGAACGCTCGAAGTCATCGCGGCGTCGCGACCCGCGCGATGGCGCCGCTGATCGAGGCCCTGGAACGATCCTGACATGGCGAAGCGGGTTCCCCTCGAGATCCTCGACCTGCCCGATCAACGCTACACCTGCCACGGGTGCGGCGACTGCTGTCGCGACTTCAGCGTGCAGCTTCGCGACGAGGACCTCGAACGGCTCGAGTCGCAGGGCTGGGCGCAGGAGCGTGGGGAACCGGTGACGGTCGAGTTCCGAGGCCGGCGGTACCTCCGGCAGCGTCCGGACGGCGGGTGTCTCTTCCTGCAGGATGACGGGCTGTGCGAGATCCACGCCCGTCACGGCTTCCATGAGAAGCCCGTCGCGTGCCGTCTGTTCCCCTTCAATCTCGCGCCGGATTCCGGCGGCACCCGCGCGGGACTCAACTTCGCATGCCAGAGCGTGCGGGCCAATCGCGGCTCGACGCTCGAATCGCATCGAGACGATCTTCGACGCGCGTTGCGCGAGGTGCCCGAATCCATCGCGGTGGCCCCGCCGCTGCTCGCCGGCGACCTGCGGGCCGAACCCGCCGAAGTGAACGCCTTGACCGCCGGAATCGATCGGTGGCTCGGTCGCGATGAAGTGCCGCTGACCATCCGGCTCGATGGATTCGCCTGGCTTGCGCAGGGAATCGGCGCTGCCTCCTTCTCCGAGGTCAGGGGCGAACGAATCACGGAGCTCGTCGGTCTCCTGGTCTCGGCGCTCCCCGACGAACTTCTGCACCTGCCCGTCGATCCACCGGGGCGTGGTCAGCGGAAGCAGCTTCGACAGGCGGTGTTCGCCCGGATCGAGGATCCGCGCTTCACCGACGATGAATCGCGTCCCACGCTCGGTGCCAAGCTCGATCAGTGGCGTCGAAGTCGACGGTTCGCGCGGGGGCGGGGCTCGATCCCGGGCCTGGCCCGGGGCTGGGCGATCCCCGACGACTTCGAGTCGGTGGAGGCGATGCCGAAGGTTCCCGGGAACGAGGCGGTGGCCGACCTCGTCGTCCGA
This sequence comes from Phycisphaerae bacterium, assembly GCA_002684755.1. The sequence goes on along the minus strand of NYVS01000111.1, from coordinate 1,679 downwards.
TGGTTGCGTTCGACGATTCGGGGCGGCCGTGCCTGGGGAAGCGGCTACTACGGTTGGAGCATCGCCGACGGGGTGCAGGCGCTGGCGCTCAATCTCGCGTGCGTCGGTTGGCTTTCTCGCGCCCACGCGGCCGGGGTGGGCGAAGCGGTCGTCACGTTCGACTCGGTCGGCGAAGCGCTCGGACGCATCGATCGCGCCTCCGGTCGAGCGGTCTGGCTGGGATCGATGGGGGAACGCCTTCGGCTTCGCTACCTCGCGACCGACGACGGCCTCCGCCGGCTCGTTCGATCGAACTGGTGAATCACACCCCGCTCATTCGGTCGGCGCTGGTTCCGGCCCGCGGGCTCGCGTGAACGGCCAGACCGGGTACCGCCTTCCGCTCAGCAGCACACCGAGGGCCGTTCCGCGAACCGCGAAGTGGTAGACGACGAGCAGGACGACCGTCACCAGGACGATCATGACCGGCATCTTCACGAGGCCCCACATGTTCCAGTGGCGGAACAGGGCCGGAATGAAGAAGGTCAACGGCAGGTGCATCAGGTAGATCCAGTAGGAGGCGTCCACCATGTAGCGCACCGCGGGATTCGCGCGGGTGAAGAGTCGTTCGCTCACCCCGGTGATGCCGAGGATCAGGATCCAGCACGTGGTGGCCTGCAGACACTGATTCGCGATGAACATCGCATCGGCGTGCTCCGCTTCGCCGTCGATCGCGAGGCTGGTCGTGACCGACATTCCCAGGGCGCACATCAGGAGCGAGCCGCCGACCCCGAGTCGGAGCCACGCCCAGTCCTTCAGGCGTTCGACGATCTCGCGGTTCCCGAACGCCGCCCAGCCGACGCCGAAGTAGAGGCCGTAGAGGAAGATGATGTGCCAGGCGGGCCAGAAGGATTCGGTGGTGTCGATCCCCGGCTCTTCCATCGTGAGCATCTGCAGTGACGTGACGATGATCACCGCGGGGAGCCCGATCCAGCGGAGTCGTCCGAGACTCAGACTGCGAAACGCGGTCCGGCACCACCCGGCGACGGGGGCGGCGAATCGGCGGAGCAGGAAGGTCGCGGTCGCGAACGCGAGGTAGAAGTAGACGAGGTAATAGAGGAACCAGAGGTGCATCGGCCCGGCGTCGGCGAAGTCCGCGTTGAGGGACATCTTTTCGTATGCGAATCCGATCGTTCGTTCCTCGGTGGGCAGGTACGCCCAGGTGAAGGCGAAACTGAGTGACCAGGCGACGAGNGGAAAGATGACGAACCAGCCGATCACCAGCGGAAGCACGATCCGGTCGTAGCGATGACTCGCGAATCCTCCGGGGCCACGGCGATCGAAGAGCATGGCACCGAAGAAGCCGGCCATCACGAAGAACGCGGGCATGCGGAAGATGTGGATCGCCAGCACGAGGATTCCAGCCAAGGCGGTCCGGTCGGGATCCTCGTACACCCAGATCTGCGGCTCGCAATAGACGAGTGCGGTGTGGATCACCACCCCGAGCAGCATCATCGTCGCCCGCACCACGTCGAGTCCGTGGTATCGCCCGGTTCCGGGAGACCGCGGGTGGAGCGGGTGATCGGATGGAAGGGGGGGTGGAGATGAAGCGGCGATGCCGCGGTCGGTCGCGTTCATTTCACCGCGGCCTCGAGCAGCGGTCGGCATGCCTGGCGGCCGGCTTCAAGCGCCTCGCGATCGAG
>NYVS01000110.1 GCA_002684755.1 Phycisphaerae bacterium | reverse complement strand
CGTCAGAATGCCCCTCCAAGCGGATAAACGCCGGACGCGCAAGGTCCTCTCTTGCTTGCACTTGCGCTGTTTGGACGTTTCGGCGAATCGTGGAAGGCAAACCCATGCCTGCTTATTTGTCAAAAAAAACGACGACGTACCTGACACGACCCGATTTCGGTGACATACTTCAGTTGTCCCCGGCGTATCTCCTTCGCTGAGGACAGGGAGCAGGAAAGGGCTTTGCATTGCATGCCCCTTCCGAACTTCGGCTTAGTTGGTGCGGGAACACCGACGTAGCTTGGAAAAGGGTCCTTGGGATCCGCTGCAATTGGGAAAAGGGCACTTACCCGCAGCGGAAAAACGCGAGTACTGGGAAAAGGGAACTCCTGTACAAGCATCACAAGGGGCAGAGGCACGAAAGTGACTTCACCCACCTCCAGGCTGAGGCCGAGGAAACATAAAAGGCCGGACGCGCTCTGAAAAGACGCGTCCGGCCTTTTTTTCATGGGCACCNGATGGGNANCTGNGAATCGAGGGGTGCNTCTGGAGGCATCNGNCCGGTGGAANCCCGGGNGACCCCGCAAGNCANCCGACCCTGCGAACTCCGAGCCGACCCGTCGTTCCACTCAGCCTGCCGCAGCTCGGTCGCTNGCCTGAGATTCCCAGGCGACGCCGACGGTGGCGCCGGGGTAGTACCGAGCGAGAATCTCGAGATTCGAGGCACCTGACCCGGCCATGGATTCAGCCCCGTACTGACAGAGTCCCACGCCGTGGCCGAACCCCCGACCCTCGATCTCGTAATCCTCGCTCGTCCCCTTGAATTCGAGACATGCCGATCGAGGGCCGTCTTTCCAGGAACGACGTCCNCCCGCATCCGCCACCACGGATCGCACCCGACCCGCCGGCAACACGACCGGGATCGGGGCGTTCGCCCCCCGGATCTCGAAGTCGATGGGGCGTTCCGCCGCGTTGCGACGACGNACCGTCACCTTGACGGGACCTTGAATGGACGCCAGNGCCCGATTCGAGATCCGACGTCCGTGGGCCCTGAGGGCCTCGAGCATCGCGTCCTTGCCCACGCTGATCCGCCAGTCCGCGTGCGGACTGTCCGTGGTGCAGCCGCAGCGACGTCTCGCCGCCGCGCCGTCGACCATCAACGGCGCGATCTTGTTGACCTGATTCGCGGAGATCGCCTCGATCGCGTTCGCCGGTCGGCCACCGCACGCCGCGCTGTAATAGGCGGGAACGACCTGCCCTCGCCAGAGCAGGACGCGACCGGCGGTCGATGTGACGGCCTCCCTCGATCGACGCGAGGCGGCGCCCCCGCTCCACGCCTGGCTNGCCTGTCCCGCCACCATGTCGTAGTGACGCCGGCGCAACCAGAANGCTCGTTCACAGACCGCGAAGGANCGCGCCGCGACCGCCTGTGCNTCGAAGGTCGCGGGTCGCCACGACCCGAAGAGTTCCTTCTCGAGCACGCCCGGAAGGTACTGCTCCATCGGAAGCGTGCACACGAGATCGAGCTCCGGTTCACCACCGGTCTTCCGAATCGGAACGATTCGGATCGTTCCACGAAGACGTCGCCCCTCGAAGTCGATCCCNTCGGCCTGTTCGTTTCCGTTCGCGATCGCCAGCGGATCACCGCCGGCGAACCGAGCGGACGAACCCCGTCCCCCCTGCGACCATCGCACGGTCCAGCCCTCGTCATCCCGGACGATTCGCACCGGACCGCGAGCCGCCCGGCCCGCCGACTTCGACCCGGGCTGGGTGATCCACAGACGCTGCCCCACCCGCCCGAGTTCGACGGTACGTCGCGACGTGCTCGCGACCTTGATGCGGACGAGTGGCTCGGAACTCGGCGGAAACGGTCGAAGATCGGGGATTTCGGTCCTGGCGGGCGCCGCGACCGGTGGATCACCCGCCGCCTGGTCCGNCGTTCCATCGGTTCTCGAACAGGCGAAGGGCAGCAGGATCGGCGTCGACGCCGCCAGCAGCACGGCACGCCGGGGGATGCACACCGGTGCATCGCCGTCGCGGTGATTCGAGTCTTCATTCCTCATGCCACACCCCCTGGACCGGGACCGGACGCGTCGAAAGGTCGAGCCCCACGGCGCCACGNTCGCAGGAGTGTAGGCGGAGGAAGCCGTCATGAGAAAACCGCCCGCCCCGAAATCGGGACGGGCGGTGGATGGTCCGCATGATATGCATGAAATGCGTGAAACGCTCGGTCAATCNAGGGTCTTGAGCGACAGTTCNTGGTCGCCGAGGCGTTCCTTGATCTCGTCCAGACTGGTCTGGCCGAAGTTCTTCACGCCGAGCAGCTCGGCCTCGGTTCGCGCCGCCAGTTCACCCAGCGAAAGCACCCCGAGCATCTGCAGGGCCTTGCGGGCCCGCACCGAGAGATCGAGCACCGAGATCGGCTTGTTGAGGATCTGGTCGGTGATGCCACGTTCGTGGAGTTCATCGATGTCCTCCTGCCGGAGTCGCGGTCCGCCCGCGGTGTCCTGCCCGAGCCGGAGCCCCTTGCTCGCGAGCATCTGCTTGATCTCGGCGACGGTCGTGTCACCGACGTTCTTGTAGCTGTTGAGCTCCGCTTCACCCACGCGAACGAGGTCGCGAAGCGTTCGGATCTGCATCTTCTTGAGGCAGTTCCGCGCCCGGACCGAGAGTTCGAAGTCGGTGACCGGAATGTCGAGGATCGCGTCGTGACGCGACGAGGTTCGATCCTCGTCGTCGTCGTAGTACATGCCGCGTGACGCCTGGACGTCCTTGAGAAAGAGCCGGGCCCGGGGTTCGTTCGGGTCGCTCTCGATGACCTGGTTCAGGATGTACTCGGCCTTGGCGAAGTCGCCGGAGTCCTCGTAGATCACCGCGAGGTTGACCAGCGTCTGGAGCTTCGGCGAACCGGACTCCCGAGCGGCCTCGTAGATCTGCATCGCCTCTTCCTCTTCCCCGACGAGGTCGAGCAGATAGGCGAGTCGGTGGAGGTGCTCGGGCTTGCCGCAGTGCGAGACCGCTTCACGGTATGCGACGATCGCACCGAGCCGGTCGCCCGCGGACTCGCAGTCGAGTCCCTGCTTGAAGACCGCGTCGGCTCGCGCCTCGTCGATCGCGCCGCCTCCGATGACGGTGTCGAGTCCTTCGCTCATGTGCTCAGTGCTCCGCTGAAAAGTGGTCCGGTCGAACGGAATCCATGATTCTACTCGCCCCGCGACCGGTCCTCAACCTCGCGAGCGGCGTCGGAAACGCCGGTCCGAGCGGAATCGGCCACGTCATCCGCCAGATCCCGGTACGCGGAGGCTCCATCCAGCGCCGGCGCCGCCGGGCCTGCGGGGAGGTGGGGACCGGGGATTCCGCCCTCCGTCACGAGGGAGATCCCCCGCCAGGCCTGCCGTTCGAATCGGACCGCCATCACGATCCCGAATGCAAGGATGTAGACCGTCGCCCCGATCCAGGGCCCCACCGACGAGAGGCCGGGAGCCGCTTCGACCAGGAACCACCCCAGACCGACCAGCAGCATCCAGCCGAGGATCGACGAGACCACCCCGGGCCAGACGGTGTCTCCGGCGCCNCGAAGCGCNCCCGAATACACGATTCCCACCGCGTCCATCGTCTGGAACAACGCCGCCCACACCAGCATCGTCGCGCCGATGGAGACGATCGCCGCCCTCGCCTCCGGTGAGGCGTCGCCGCCCACGAAGACCCCGATGAGTGAATCACGGAACACCAGGAAGCCGAGCGCGCAGACGGACATGTAGCCCACCGCGAGCCCGAGCGCGATCCGCGCCCGGCTCACCGCGATGTCGGGCCGCCCCGCGCCGATCCACTTGCCGACCAACGACGTCGTCGCGACCGAGAAGCCCACCGCCGGCATGAAGCTCAGATGCATGTACCGGATCACCGCCCACGCGGCGGTGAGGTGGTCGGTTCCGAATCGGCCGATCAGGACCGTCACGAAGAGACCCCAGCAGATCATCTCGTTGCCGAACTGGAGCGACGCCGGCCAGCCCAGTCGAAGCAGGTCCCGCATCGCCCGAAGATCCGGCCGCCAGTTCCCACGACTTCGGACCTCTCGATTCAACCGTGGTCCGAGGAACACCACCATCGGCACGATCACCTCGACCGCGGTGCCGATCACCGTGCCGATCGCCGCGCCGGCGAGCCCGAGTGCCGGCGTTCCGGGGATTCCCGGAATGCCGAGTTCGGGAATGCCCGCCTCTCCGAAGATCAGGATCGCGTTCGCGACCACGTTCACCACGTTCGCCGCGACCGCGGAGATGGTGATGACGCCGGGACGCTGATAGCCGAAGAACCAGTGGCTCATCGCCTTGCCCGCGATGAGGAGCACGCCGCCCAGCAGCAGGATCGTCGCGTATTCGGTCTCGAGCGCGACGAGCTCGGGCTCGTGCCCCGCCGCATCGAAGATGAACGGGAGCACCATCGCCCAGGGAAGCAGGAGCACCAGCCAGGCGCTGACCGCGAGCCAGACCCCCGCCCATCCGTATCGAGCGGTCTGATCGCGNCGTCCCGCCCCGACGTTCTGGGCGACGAAGGTGTTCACCACCGTCAACATGCCGAAGACGAACGCGATCGGGTTGAAGGACCAGATGCCGCCGTTGCCCTGCGCCGCGACCTCGAGCGGCCCGAGACGGGCCACCATCAACGCGTCGACGAACCCCATCACGGTGTAGCTCGTCATGGTCGCGACGGTCGGCCAGGCCTGCGACCAGACCTCGCGAATCCCGGAACGACCGGGCTGGAGCGGGGATTCGAGTTCAGAGGTGGTCACGTTCCGGCGAGCATAATCGCGATGCCGCCCCNGAGTTCAGCATCGATCGAGCACCCGATANCCCACCGCCTCCTCGAGATGCGTCGACCCGACCCGNNTCGATCCGTCNAGGTCGGCGATGGAGCGNGCGACCCGGCGGATCCGATCGAACGCCCGCCCGCTCAGTCCGAGCTCCTCGACCATCTTCGCGAGTCGATGCAGGGACGNTCGGTCGAGGGCGCACGCCGTGTCGAGTCGCTCGCCCGAGAGCCGCGCGTTGAGCGGACCGGAACGCGCGGCGCCGAAGCTGCGGGCCGAGTCCACCCGCCGACGCACCGCTTCGGTCGAGGGTCCGTCCGGCGGGTCGAGAAACGCCGCGACCGGGGTGGCCCGCATGATCACGTGGAGATCGAATCGATCGAGCACCGCGGCCCCGATCCGTTCAAGAACGCGTCGATCCACGCCTTCCCCGGACGATGGTCCCGCGGAACCGCTCCGCGATCCGTTCATCGTGCCGACGACCACCACCGACGCGGGAAACCGNACCGTTCCCGCGGCCCGGGCGACGGTCACCACGCCATCCTCCAGCGGTTCGCGCAACGCATCGATCGCGGCGGCGGAGAACTCCGGGAGCTCGTCGAGCATCAGGATCCCGTGATGCGCAAGACTGACCTCGCCGGGCCGAGGATTGCTGCCGCCTCCGACCAGGGCCGCCGCACTGGACGTGTGATGCGGCGTTCGAAAACCGGGGCGGGAGAGCGTCNCGGCGTCGAACGGAAGTCCCGCGGCGGAACGGACCGCCTGCACCTCCAGAATCTCGTCCCGCCGGAGCGGGGGAAGAAGATCCACCAGCCCCCGGGCGATCATCGTCTTGCCGCATCCCGGCGGCCCGACCAGCAGCAGGTTGTGTCCGCCGACCGCCGCGATCTCGACCGCCCGCTTGGCCACCGACTGACCGCGAATGCTCGAGAGATCGAGCGTCGTCGGTCGGTGTCGATCGTGCGGATCGCTCGTCGACGNCCCTGACTCTNCGACTGAAGNCGGAACCGGATCGAGACCGCCGAGNAANGACNCCAGACCTCGAAGGTCGTCGACGGCCACCACCGGCAGATCACTCACCAGCCGCGCCTCGGACGCCGAAGCCGACGCGACGATCACGCCGGCCGCGTTCGCGCGGGCCGCGAGTTCCGCCAGCGCCAGCACCCCNCGCACCGGCCGCACCGTGCCGTCGAGGGCNAGCTCCCCCGCCATCGGCCAGTCCTCGATTCGACGACCTCCGGCCGATGCGTCCCGGATCGATCCCGANGCGGCGAGCACGCCCGCGGCGATGGGCAGGTCGTACACCGGTCCTTCCTTGCGAACATCCGCCGGCGCGAGATTCACGGTGAGGCGGGATCTGGGCCANGGGAATCCCGCGTTNCGGATCGCGGTCCGCACCCGCTCCGCCGATTCCCGAACCGCCGCATCGGGAAGTCCCACGATGCCGATCGTGGGCAGCCCGTGCGGCGAGAGATCGACCTCGATTCGGCAGGTCTCGGCTCGAACGCCGTGCAGGATGAAACTGGTGACGCGACTGATCATCGCGCAACGGTAGTGCAGGGGTCGTCGATTTCCAGAACCACGGCGGAAACGCCGGAAAGACGTCGCCGATCGCTTCCCGCGGCCGCTCGACTTCAGCGGCCGCGTGGTCGTTTGTAGCCGATCGGCTTTCCGTCGGCATACGCCCACACCGTGACGACCAGGTGCTTCACGCCCCACTGCATGGCGCGTTCGTGGGTCGGATAGAGCACGTCGAGTCGGTTGCCCTTGATCGCCCCGCCGCGATCCAGCACCGGCACCACGCCTTCGTTCGCGTACCCCGGAATGGACAGGAGTTGTCCGAATCCGAAGACCTTGCGATCCGCGGCGACCAGTCGTCCCGCGTTGGTGTGGACGGAGTATCCGCTGGCGGTGATGCCGTCCGCCTGATCGCCGCACGAGCGATGATCCGGGCTGTAGGCGGTCACCCGCATTCGAACCGACTTGACCGGAACGATCGGACGACCGTCGTGGAACCGGATCGTCGACTTCGAATCCGAGGCGATCGAGTCGCGGAGCCCGGTGCCGGTCAGCACCGCACCGCCGACCAGGACCAGCCCGAGCAGGAACGTCATGATGGGTCCCGGTCTTCGCATGTCGGCTTGCTCCGGCGCCGTGGTGTTCCACCGCTGAACGACGGTGATTCAACCCACGGTGCGATCGAACGACGAGGTTGCGCGATTCCGGGATCCCCGCAACGGTGTTCGTCGCCTCGCTCGTGACTTTGTCGTTTCCGGACCGGCCCGACCCGCACAGACCGCACCACCGTCGGCATTGCGTACACTCCGGCGATGGCTCTCCTCGAGATCGTCGCATTCGGTGGCATCGGACTCGCCGCCGGACTGATCGGCGGCCTGCTGGGCATCGGCGGCTCCACCGTCTTCATTCCCGCCGCGACGCTCCTGATCGGCCCCGACCAGCAGATCTACCAGGCGGCCGCGATGGTGCTGAACGTGTTCGTCGCCGGAACCGCGACCCTGACCCACCACCGGGCCGGCGCGATCGACCGAGGACTCGTCCTTCGCATGCTCCCCGCCGCGGTCGTGATGGTGTTGCTGGGCGTCCTCGCCAGCAACCACCTCGACGCCGAGATCCTCGCCGGCGTCTTCGGCGGCTTTCTGATCCTCATGTCGGGACTCGAGGCGTTCCGACTCCTGCGGAGCCGCACCGAAACGGATCCGGATCCGTCGACGACGGAACAGGCCGACGCGGGTCCACCCTCTCGCCTGATCCTCGCCGGCATCGGCGGCTTCATGGGCTTCCTCGGTGGACTCCTTGGAATCGGCGGCGGACTCGTCGCGGTTCCGGGCCTTCGATTTCTGGCCAAGGTTCCGCTGCGAACCGCGATCGTCGCCTCGGCCGCGGTGACGCTGCCGATGGCCCTGATGGGCGCGATCTACAAGAACCTGAGCCTGAGCGAACTCGTGGACGCCGAGGGCCGATCGCTCTCGGCCACCGATTCACTGCTCATCGCCGCGGCGATCGTGCCCGCCGCGGTTCTCGGCAGCTGGCTCGGGGCCCGTCTCGTTCGCCGGCTTCCGATCACCACGATCCGAATCGCATTCATCCTGCTGATGGGTTTCGCCGGGATTCGGATGATCGGTTCGATCTGACCGACGCGCCCGGCATCGAACGGACCGGTGAGAAGCGAAGGCCCGGCCGCACGTGTTCGTGCCGCCGGGCCTTTGATGTTCGAAGCGCCGAACCGGGGTCAGCCGGAGGTCGATGCCGGGCGGGGACCGGGGCCCGCCGAGGGCGGCAGCGGCTCGCGGGTCGGACCGACACAGGGTTCACCATCCGGCGACACGACGCCGAAGACGTGGAACGGTGCGGTCTGGCCGTCGGCGGTCATCGCCGAGAGCGAGGCGTAGAGCACGCCGACGTAGTCCGAGGCGGGCGTGACGCGAATCTTCACCAGCGTGATGATCCCGTCCTCCGTCTCCTCGGTCGTGATGCCGAGCATCTGGGCCCGACAGTCGGGTGATTCGCTGATCACGGTGGCGATGGGCGACGAGACGGTGTCGAATCGGACTTCGAAGTCGACGAACGAACCCTGCTTGATCAGGCCCAGCGGGAATCGAAAGCCGCCGGCCATCCGGAGATTCCGATTCGGCTTCGGCAGCGTGGTCTCGTGTCGAAGATAGACGTCGATCATCGGCGTCTCCGGACGATCCGTCTCGATGACGAGATATCTCGGATACGGCGCGGGGAGGCGATCGAGGTCGAAGGAGAGGATGTACTGGCTCCTCGGTTCGTCGGTCGCGGGGTCGAAGCCGAGATAGGTCGGCGGGAGTCCATGGAACGAGCAGATCGAGAACGGCTCGCCGTCGATCGCCTCGACCACGATCCGTCCCTGGCGATTCTGGTTCCGGACCGCGTTGATGTGCGGGGGAATCGCCCGGATCGGAAGCGTGATCTCCGCCTTCAGGTCGACGACTTCGACCACCGAGTAGCCATCGAAGAGCACCTTGATCGAAGCGGTCTTGGGGCCGGTGTTCGGGGCGCCTTCGAGCACGGCCGCGAGATCGACGCTTTCCCCGGGCGGAATCGTGGTCCCCCCCAGATCACTGAGCGTCGTGCACTTGCAGGAGGGCTCCGCGGCGAGAATCATCAACGGCTCGGTGCCGCGATTGAAGATCTTGACGGACCCTTCGGCATCCTGATTGGGCGGGATGAAACCGAAGTCGAGGATGTTGGGAACGATCTCGACCGGCGGCGAATCCGTGAGCGACGTCTGCGAAATGCTGGGGTCCGCCGTGCCACGGGCCTCCGGCAGCACGACGGCATCGGGATTCGCGGGCTTGTTGGCGGCCACGGTCGCTTCGGCGGTCTTCTCGGGCGGGTTCGTCGCCGCCCCGTCTCCACAGCCGCCGAGCGCCGCAAGGACGGCGAGGAGCAAGGCTGAACGGTGACGGTGAATGACGGAAGTCAGGCCGGTGGATGAACGCATTGATCGCTCCTGGTGGTCGAAGAAGGAGGGAATGGTAGCACCGAGGCCCCTTTCCGCGGTCTTTTGGAGCACCGAGGCCCGCCATCACCACATCGTCGTGCCGGCGTCCGATGGTGAGGGCACGGCCGGAAAAAGGCCCATTTTCGGAGCTATGTTCTTGCATTTCTTCCACCGGATGCCATAGTTAGACATCGATGAGCAATCATCGAGAGCCCCTTCGGGGACTCCGAGGTCCGGGAATCAATTCCTCACCTCGTTCAATCAGCCCTTTTCCCTCCCTCCGCCCCCGGCTTCGGCCGGGGGTACTTTTTTACGCCCGCCGCATCGCACCAGAACGCTGCACGGGACCGTTGCGGTGCCTGATAACACACTTCAATTTCACGAACGACCGGCTGAGAAACACGCAGATCCACCGCCATGGTGTCACAAACCTCGGATTCGATCGCTACCAACCCCGGAGCGGCGTGGATGGCGTTTTCCATGCCACCGTCCCACTTCCGTACTTCTCGATTTGGCGTTGAGTTCGATCGCTTCGACTTGGACAATGAAGATGCGGCGTCCTCGAACATCGGGGCCGTCCGGGTCCTCACCCCCCGGGAGTCTGGTTCAGATGAAACATTCGATTTCGATCCTGATCTCCACCCTGCTTCTCTCGACGACCACCGCGCTCGCCCAACAGGTCGAGAATCAGTGGCTGCGTCCGGAGGGCGGCAATCTCGATGATCCCGGGAACTGGTCGCTCCAGGAGATTCCGGGACCGTTCGACACCGCGGTGTTCGAGGTGGGTGGTTCCCAGCCGTACACCGTGCTCGGCACCAGTGGCCAGATAGGCGGCATCGAAATCGGTGGGGACGACGTGAATGCTCGCTTCTCCGGCGTCGGACAAGTCCTCTTCGCCGAGTTCCTCGACATCGGTGGACGGCCTTCCAACAGTGACTTTCGCCCCGGCAGGCTCCGGCTTCAGCTGGATCCCGGGAGTCCCGCCTTCCTGAGTTTCATCGAGGTCGGCAATCAGGGATTCGCCAGCCAGTTCGCGATCGCACCGAGCTCGAGGATCGGAACGCTGTTCTTCGACCTCCGACCGAGCGCCACGGTCCGTTTCGAACTCGACCAGGATTCCGGTACTTCGACGTCGGACCCGGTGCTCCTCGCAAAGAAGGGTGCGTCGCTCGAAGGCACCATCGAGATCATCCGCCAGCCGGGGGCGCTGCTTCCTCCGCTTGGAACCACCATCGATCTTCTCTTCGTGCCGTCGGGCATCCAGAACGCCTCGGTCCCCGCGATCGTGACGGCCGCCCAGCCGGGTCGGAGAATCGCGCCGGAGTTCATCGACACCGATGGTGACGGCACCCCGGATCGACTGATCGGCACGATCCGGACGGCGGAGACCACGAACGTCGCGGTGCCGGGCCAATCGCTCGAGATCGGATCACCTACCTTCGCGATCGAGGCCGCCGATCTCGATGGAGACGGGATCGACGAGATCGTGATCGCCACCGAAGCGGGCAAGCTTCGCATCTACCAGCCGACCGCCAGTGGTGGAATCGCCGGCCCCTTCGACTACGTGATCGGTCTGATCCCCGTGGACATCGCCAGCGGCGACTACGACGGTGACGGCACCATCGACCTCGCGATCGCCAACTTCGGAGACGACGACCTGTCGATCCTGCTCAATCCCGACGAGGACCCCGACGCGCTCGTGGCCGCCGAGAATCTCGTCGTTCCCGCGGGTCCGGCTTCGATCGCGACCATCGACCTCGGCGAGGCGGAAGGCAACCTGGTCTCTGGCGGCGCGGATCTCTTCGTGGTGTCCCGAACGACCGGAACCGCCACCGGATACAAGTCGCGCGGCGGCGGCACGTTCGAGAAGGTTTCGGAAGTCGAGGTCGGCGAGGAGCCCGGCCCATCCTCACCGATCGACGACGAGAACAAGAAGGACCCCGATCCACCCGTCGGCGTGGGCGGAACGGCGAGCGGACTTCGCGGCGGTTCCCCGACCGGGATCCTGACGATCGTGCAGCCCGATCCGGTCGATGGCAGCCTCGAAGTCGTGGGCACCGTGCCGTTGTCCGGCATCCCCAACGGCGTGGCGTCGACGGATGTCGATGGTGATGGTTCACCGGAGACCCTGGTCATCACGACGACCGGCAACCTCGATCTGATTCGTGGAGAGATCGACTTCAGTCGAAGCTCGATCCCCCTTCCGGCCGGCATGATCGCCACCGCGATCACCACCGGGCAGTTCGACGACGTGCCGGGCCCCGAGATCCTGATCGCGATGATCGGCGAGAACAATCAGGACCCCGAACTCCTCGTCCTCCGTCCACGACCGATCGAAGGACCGGGTGACGGGATCCTGATCGATCTCGTCAACGTGATTCCGCTCGGAGATGCGGTCAGCGCGCTCGCGCTGGGGACGGGTGGCACGCCGACGTCCGAGCGACCTTCGCTCAGCATCGGCGCCTTGCCGCTCAAGGGTGGCGACCCTGCGGTGAATCTCCTCGGCCTGCAGACCATCGAGACGCCCGCCTGCAGCAAGGCGGACTTCAACGGAGACGGTGTGGTCGACGGCGGCGACCTCGGCTCGATCATCGGTGCATGGGGCCCCTGTGAAGGCTGTGCCCAGGATCTCGATCAGAACGGCGTCGTGAATTCGGCGGATCTCGGCCTCTTCCTCAGCCTCTGGGGCCCGTGCTCGATCTGACCGGGAGACCGAACATCAGTCACTTTCGTCGCAGACAGGACGGACGACCAGTGAGCGACATGAAACGAAGGACGAACGAGCGACCCGCACGAGACGAAGGACCATTCCATTGATTTCACTCGGCGACCGCGTCGCGCCGGTGACGCGTCTGGCCCTCGCCCTCCACGACTCGACGAAAACGAGATCGACCACCGACATCGAAGGCACGGCACCAACCCCCGATCCGTCCGACTCGATGACTCCATTCAGAATCAACGACGACCCCTCACGATTCCCTCCGGGGAACGTCACACCCGAAACGCCCGAGCTAGGATCAAGGTTCATGAAGTTTTCAACCTCCGCCATCGCCACCACGTTCCTTCTTCTCCTGCCCGCATCGGCCGCCTTCGCACAGAAGGGCGACAACAACTGGATCAATTCGGGCGGAGGCGATTTCGACCTTTCGTCGAACTGGTCCACCGGGTCGGTTCCGGGCTCCATCGACACCGCCGTCTTCGACATCGGNGCCACGCTTGGATACGAGGTGTTCGGAACGGACGTCAACGTCGGCGAGCTCATCTTCGGCCGCGACGACGTGACCCTGAGCCTTCAGGGGCCCGTGTCGAGCCTGTTCGCGGGCGGGCTCACGATCGGCGGCCGGAACACCACCTCCGCACTTCGCCCCGGAAGCCTCCGAATCGACCTCACCACCGAGACTTCGTCGTTTCTCGANNCCATCGAAGTCGGGAAGNCCGGCTTCGCGAGCAGGCTCGAACTCTCGCCTTCGACACGGATCNAAACGAGTTNTCTCGACATCCGGGCGGCGTCCACCCTTCGCCTCGACNTCGATGCGCTCTCCGGTGGCTTCGTTCCGATGATCCTGTGCAAAGGCAGCGCCAGCCTGCTGGGCACGCTCGAGATCGGACCGGATGACGGTGCCGCCCTGCCCCCGCTCGGNACNACGGTTTCCCTCATCGAGGTGCTCNGCGGATTCTCCAGCACGTTCTCGACGATCGTCACGTCGGGGGAACCGGGCCGACGAATCGATCCGNTCTTCNAGGGCTCCANCGGGTTCGGAGCCGCCGATCTCCTCGTCGGCGTCGTGGTCGCGGAGGACACCACGAACGTCCCGGAAGAAATCACGGACCTCGGGATCGGCGCCGCGACCTTCGCGATCGAGGCGACCGACCTGAACGGTGACGGGTTCGACGAGATCGTGATCGCCACCGAGGCGGGCAAGCTCAGCATCTACAGTCCGACCGCGAGCGGCGGCTTCTCCGGTCCGTTCGACTACGTGCTGGGCAACTCGCCCACCGACATCGCCAGCGGCGACTACGACGGCGACGGGACCAACGACCTCGCGATCTCGAACTTCGGCGACGACGACCTGACCATCCTGCTGAATCCGTCGGCCGACCCCTCGGACCTTCAAACCGCGGCGAATCTCGCGGTGGACACCGGTCCCTCCGCGGTGCTGACCACGGATCTCGGGACCGCCGGATCGAGCAACTTCCTGTTCGCCGACGGCGACGACATCGTGGTGGTGTCNAAGTCGAGCGGCACCGCGACGGGATATCGATCNCAGGGCGGCGGACTCTTCGTCAAGAGCGCCGACGTGCAGGTGGGCGAGGAACCCGGCCCGTCCGCCCCGATCGACGACGAGAACAAGAAGGATCCCGACGCACCGCTGGGCGTGGGTGGAAGATCCTCCGGGATCCGAG
The DNA here is from genome assembly GCA_002684755.1 of Phycisphaerae bacterium. The sequence goes on along the minus strand of NYVS01000110.1, from coordinate 9,861 downwards.
GCCAGACCTCGGGAATCCTGTCCATCGTCCAGCCGAACCCGNCCACCGGTGGCCTCGACGTCACCGCCACGGTGGGCCTCTCGGGACTGCCGGTCGGCGTCGCCGCCGCGGACCTCGACGGCGATGGTGCCGCGGAGTCGATCGTGGCGACCGACCTCGGCACGCTCGACATCATCAGCGGAACGACTTCGTTCAGCCGCAGCACCATTCCNCTGCCGGCGCCTCGAACGGCCACCGCCATCACCGCGGGCCGATTCGATTCGGAGCCGGGCTCGGAGATCGTGGTCGGCGTCGTCGATTCGGACGGCACCGATCCGGCGCTGCTCGTCTACCGTCCTCGAACCTCGGGCGGCCTGAACGTCATCCAGCTCGACCTCATCAACGAGATCTCGCTCGANACCGCCGCGTCCGCGCTCGCCCTCGGCATCGGCGAGACNTCCGCGTCCTTCACGGGCCTGCCCGCCCAGCCGACGCTCAGCGTCGGTGTCGGCGCCGGCTCCGGCGAGACGCCCGAAGTGANNCTGCTGGGCCTGATCACGNAGGACGTCCCGGATTGCAACAAGGCGGACTTCAACGGGGATGGCGAGGTCAGCGGTGCCGATCTCTCCTTCATCCTGAGCTACTGGGGACCGTGCGGAACGGTGTGCGCCACGGACCTGAACGACGACGGCACCACGAATTCGGCGGATCTCGGTCTGTTCCTCGGCTTCTGGGGGCCGTGCATCGTCCCCTGATCCACGCCGCCGCCGCCCCCGCCCCCCCGATCCAGCGTTTGATCCGAGCCGTGGTGTCACGGATCGGCNGTGGCGTGCTACGCTCGATCCGACGGGGCCGGACCCCGTCGCGGAANCCCGGAACACACCACCATGAGCACGGACGCACGCGTCGCCGACATCCTCGCGAAGATCCGGGCNGAGCCCGACCAGCGCCCCGCGGACGTCGCCGCCCGTCTCTGCGGCGATGACGNCGATCTGCTCGCCGAAGTGCTCGCCGCGGTCGAATCGATGACCCGCGAAGCAGCGGCGACCGTCGAGCTCGATCTCGACCGAACCGTCGAGCAGACCGCGGTCGCCACGCCGATCTCCGACGTGCCTCCACTTCCGAGTCGCCGCGGCTCGGACGACGCCGACTCGAAACCGCGATCCCACCGGGGCGGCCGGTTTCGCCGTCCCGATCGGGTCGGCGTGTTCCAGATCGACGCGGAAATGCCGATCGGCCGCGGTGGATTCGGCGAGGTCTGGGAGGGCAGCCGCGCCGAAGGCGGATTCCGACAACGGGTCGCGATCAAGATCCTCTCGCGATCGACCAGCGACGAGACGGTCGTCAAGCGCTTCGAACTCGAACGTCAGGTCCTGGCGTCGCTCGACCACCCGGACATCGCCCGGCTGATCGACGGTGGAACGCTCGAGGACGATCGGCCCTGGCTCGCCATGGAGTTCGTGGAAGGCACGACGATCACCGCCTTCTGCGACCGGGAGCGACTGTCGATCGAGGATCGAATCCGGCTGACGATGCGGGTCGCGATGGCGGTGCAGCATGCCCACGAGAATCTCGTCGTGCATCGCGACATCAAGCCCGACAACGTCATGGTGACGCCGAACGGCGATCCGAAACTGCTCGACTTCGGCATCGCGAAGATCGTGAACCCCGATCTCGGCGGACTCGGCAGCCGGGTGACGCAGGCCGGCGAAGGTGTCCTGACGCCCGACTACGCCGCACCCGAGCAGTTCACGGGCGAATCGATCGGCACCCGGGCCGACGTCTACTCCCTCGGGGTNGTGCTCTACGAACTCCTCACCGGCCGGCTTCCCTTCGCGGACGTCGACCGCGGATACGTGAACATCCGGGACGCGAANCTCGAGACCGAACCGCTCCGNCCGAGCGAAGCGGTATCGACCGCNTCGATCGATGCGGAGGCGGCGAGACGGATCTCGACCAGNCGNAACAGCGGCATCGATCGGATCCGGCGTCGCCTCGACGGCGACATCGACGTGATCATCCTGAAGGCNCTCCGNCGGGAACCCTCCCGCCGNTACGGTTCGCCGCGGGAANTCGTCGAGGATCTNCAGCGNCACCTCGACGGNCTNCCNGTNGAAGCCCGNCCCGAATCGATCGCNTACGTCACCACCCGGTTCCTNGCCCGACANCGNGCNGGNTTCGCGGTCTCCGTCGCCTGCCTGCTCACCATCGCCTTCGCGTCGCTCGCGACCGTCGCGGTGTTGACGGCACGGGCGTCGGAGCAGGCGCTCGAGATCACCTCCGCGAAGGCCGACGCCGAGACCGCCCGGGCCGACGCCGAGACCGCCCGGGCCAAAGCGGCCGAACAGGTCCGAGCGGCGCTCGCGGATCTGGAGATCGAAGCGGCCGCCTCGGGCACCGAGAGCCTCATTCGTTCACTGCAGGAGGCGAATCAGCTCGACACCGCCAGTTCCCTCGGCGCGATGATGCTCGATCGACTCGAACGCGTGAGCCGGGCGGTGCCTGACGATGCGACGATCCAGGCCCGCAAGCTCGCGCTCCAGCTCCAACAGGCGCGGATCCAGTGGCAGCGCCGCAATCCCTCGCTCGGCGACACCGCCGCCGCCGCCGCCATCCGGTCGGCGATCGCCGAGGAACTCGAATCGGCCCGCGTCGAGCATCCGGATTCGATCGACCTGCTGCTGGTCGCCGCCCAACTCGCGATGGAGGAGGCCGACGCGACCCCTCGAGCCGAACGCCTGCCGTATCTCGAACGGGCGATCGCGCTCTTCACCGAGGCGGGTTCGAATTCCGGACAGGATTTCGGACGCCAGCTCGCGATGCTGGGAACCGACCGCGCCGACCTGCTGATCGTCGCGGAGGACTTCGAAGGGGCGATCGCGGAGTACGAAGCGTCCCATGCGTTTCATGCTCGACACGGCGAGGACGCCGATCGCGACCTCGCGATTCTCGAAGCCCGCATGGCGGACGGGCACCGGCGACTCGGAGATCGTGTCACCGCCCGAACCCTGCTGGAGCGGTCCCTCGAACGCCGAGAGCGACTCGCGGATCGCGCCGCGAGAATCGAATCGAACCGGGCCCGACGCGATCTCGCGAAGATCCATCTCTACCTGCAGGAACTCCTCGCGGACGACGCCCCCGCCACCGCTCGACGCCATCTCGAACAGCATCTCGAACTCACCCAGCAGGTCGCGTGGCTCGATCCGATCGATCGTCGCGGCGGGGTGTCGGACGTGATGAAGGCGATGTCGATCTCCGCCCGGCTGATCCGGTTCGACGGCGGTGACACCACGGCCTTCGCCGAGATGATTCGTCGGTTCCGCGACTCGATCATCGAACCCCGGCTGCGGACGCTGCCGGACGCCGACGCCCGACGCCTGGCCATCCGTGCGGACCGCTACCTCGCGGAGGTCGCGATCGCCGCCATCGCGGAGGGGCTGGATCCCGAAGCGGTCGGGTCCGCGACGGCGGACATCCGCGACCGACTCGACCGATCGGTTGAAATCGGTCGCGCCCTGCTCGACCTCGAGACCCGCGATTCCGAAGTCACCGCGGAAGTGGGTCTCTGTCTCGCCTACCGAGCGAGCATGCCCGGTGTGGAGGACGACGCGGCGAGCGAGGACCTCACCGAAGCCTCACGACTTCTCGAGTTGTCTCTTGAACAGGGCTCGGGCGGACCGCTTCAGAACAAGCTGAGCCGTCAGCTCGATTCGCTCGCGGCTTCCTGAGCATCGAGCGCCCGACGGAGCGCCCGCTTGCCGATCGATCCGATCACCACGATCGCGATCACCAGCACCACGACGCCGGCGAGGGTCACCGACCACCCGCGTTCACGGACGACCGCGGCCAGATCGCGGGATCCGTCCGCCGCGGCGCCGGCCGCGAAGACCGCCGCGAGGACGGTCCGCGGCGCCATGCCGAACATGGTCCCCAGCAGATAGGGCATCACCGGCGTCCGAGCGCCGCCGAGGGCGAGATTCGACAGGGCGAAGGGACTGTTCGGACTCAGGCGAAGCAGACCCACGATGTAGGTGGCCCGAATCGCGCCGGCACCGAGGATCGCATCCCGGACGGCGGCGACCACCGGACGGGCATCGATGATGGCCTGCACGCGTTCGCCGGAGACCAGCCTCGCGAGACCGAATCCGAGCATCGCGCCCGCGGTGATGCCGAGAATGGCCCCCACGGAGCCGCCGGTGGCACCGAACGCCCAACCGGCGAGAATCGCCTGTGCGTAGGTCGGCAGCACGCCCAGCCCCGACGTCACCGCGAAGAAGCTCGCGAAGATGGCGATCGCGGCGATTCGACCGAGGTCGGTCTCGATGGTCCGAAGGAGATCCGATGCATCACCGAGCTTCGCCAGCAGGAAGAAACCGGCGAGCGCGGGAAGAAACGTCCAGCACGCGGCGAGCACGCCGAGACCGCGCAGACTTCGTTTCTCGTCGGCGTCGAGCGGTCGCACCACGGGCGCAGATCGCTCCGGGGACGCGTCCGAGGGTTGTTGCGAGGAGGTGATGCGGCGTATCCCGGGCGGTTCAGTCGTCGCCGTCGATCACGTTGAGATCGACCGCCGGTGGCGCCTCGAGCTCGATGACGTCCGGTTCGGGATCGACGACTTCGACCTCGACCTCGACGGTCTCCACGACGTCCAGGCCTTCCACGCCGAGAATCGAACGCATGTCCGCGAAGTAGCGGTCGGCTTCACGCCAGAGATGGGCGGGCACCGTGATCTGACGTGCGGAGAAACCGATGGTCGGCGGATCGGTGTTGAGGAAGGCGATCTCGAACTTCCATCGCTCCTCCTGTCGTTCGGGATCGTTGCCGACCCGGACGAGATCCCGACGAAGGAAGCGGTGGATCTCGATGCGTCCCGCGGGACGATCGGTCCAGACCTCGTTTTCGAACACGAACCAGTCGTCGTACTCGGGATTCTTCGCCACGGTCACCATCGCGTTCCAGACCTCGGGATCGCTGTAGCCGGGGAACGTCGCGGTACGGCTCCCGCACCCGACGAGCGTCAGAGCGGCGAAGAGCAACGGAAGAAGGCGGAGTGAGTGCATGTCGACGGGGATCCTTCGGGGGCCGGGGAGAATGGCCCTGCACGTCCTCATCGGTCCGGAAGCGGGTTGAACTTGATGCGGAAGCCCTCGAGATGGCCCGAAGCACCCCCGTTCACGGCCTCGGGAGGGATGATTTCGCGGTGCACCGCCTCGAGATCCGGCCCCCGGCGATCCTGAATCACCTCGATCAGGGCGTCCAGGTCCCCGGAAACGCCTTCCACGAGCATTCGGACCGAACCATCCGATTCGTTCCGGACCCAGCCCGTCACCGGCCGGCCCGCGGCCACCTGGGCGACCAAGGCCCGGAATCCGACCCCCTGGACGCGGCCGAAGAAGGTCACCTGCTCCCGCCGGCGGCCCTCCCGCGGCGGGTGATTCACTCGTAGGCCTCGTCCGGAATCTCGGCGTTGTGGTGGACCTGCTGGACGTCGTCCTGATCCTCGAGCGTGTCGATCAGCCGAAGAAACTTCTTCGCCGCCGACACGTCGAGCTGCACGGTGGTGCCCGGCGTGTAGGTCAGCTCGGCCTGTTCGATCTCGAATCCGGCCGCGACGAGCGCGTCCTTCACCCCGATGAAATCCGTCGGCTCGGTCGACACGGTCATCAGCCCGTCCTCGGTCGCGACGTCCTTCGCCCCGGCCTCCAGCGCCGCTTCGATGACCTCGTCCTCGTCCGCCTTCGACGCGTCGAGATGAATCACCCCTTCGTGGGTGAACCCGAACGCGACCGAGTTCTGCGTGCCGAGGTTGCCGCCGCCCTTGTCGAAGATCGATCGGATCTCGGGAGCCGTCTTGTTCGCATTGCTTTGAAGGCAGTCCGCGAGAATCGCGACGCCGCCGGGACCGTAGCCCTCGTATCGCGCGGGTTCGTAGGTCTCTCCTTCGATCTCGCCGGTGCCCTTCTTGATCGCCTTCTCGATCGTGTCCTTGGGCATGTTCACGGCCTTGGCATCATCGATGGCGTACCGAAGGGTCGTGTTGAACTTCGGATCGCCACCACCATCACGGGCGGCCACGATGAGCGCGCGACTGCAGTTGCTCCACTGCTTGCTCCGCTTGGAGTCGACGCGGGCCTTGCGATGCTTGATGTTGGCCCATTTGCTGTGACCGGCCATCTGTATGTTCCGTGGAGTGCTGTCGAATGTGCGTGTCCGAACCGCCGGGACGATCCCGCAGCCCGCCATTGTGGTTCATTCCGACGCGGCCTGCGCGCCCTCCCCGACTTCCGCCCAGATGGGCGTGACCGCGGGGGCTCGGTCCTCCGCGATCGCCGACAGTCGAGCCTCCGCCGCCCGCTCCCACCGACCGTCGATCCGGTCGTGCATCGATCGCGGATCGACGAGCACCCGGCCCCAGACGTCGCGCTGGAATCCGGCGAACGCGGCCAGCCGGCGTGCAAGGGTCTCGTTTCGAAGCGTCTCCTCCGTGATCCGACTCCACGCGGCGACCGCATCGGTCTCGCGACCGGCCCGCCAGGAGGCGTCGCCGTAGTGCAGGAGCACCTCCGAGGAGAGTGGTCGACCCGCGGCCGCTCTCGCCCGGAGCGACCGACCGATCAGGGCCAGGGCACCACCGGGATCCGCGGCGTCGTTGCGGCCCTGGAGGTATCGACACCAGCCGAGGGAATCGAGCACGCTTGGATTCCCCGCGTCCACCTCGTAGGCCCGATCGAGCAGCGTCGACGCTCGTTCACGAGCGGCGGCATCCCCGTCCAGGAGGGCGAATCCCAGATTGTTGATCGTCGGTGCATCGACCTCGGGATCAGCCACCGCGATTTCCAGGAGTCCGTTCGCCAATCCGAGCCGGCCGAGAAGCGAAGCGTCCCCGGAGACCGCGGCGAGGATCTCCCACCTCGGGGCCCCCGCCTCGTAGATCGCGGCCCAGTCGATTCCGGCTTCGGTTCCCGCCTCCAACATCCCGACCACGAGGTCCGCCGATCCCCCCGCGGCCATCGCGACCGCGATCGCGGCGCGTGGCAGCCCGCCCCCGGATTCGGTTCCGGCATCCGGCGCTCGCAACCCGAACCGAAGAAGTTCCGCGGACGCCGTCGGATCGAGGTCGAAGAGTGACAGCCCCACCGCCCGCCAGTCTCGGTCGAGAAAGGTGGCGGCGGCGGCGGGACGAAGATCTTCGAACACCGGCCGTGCCGCTTCGTCACCGCGGGTGCGAACCATCGCCGAGGCGACATCGACGTCGACCGGCGTGTCGGTGGTGCGGTACCAGGTCGCCACGCGATCGACGATCGTTCCACCCCGTGGATCGGGGACCGCCGCGGCCACGTCCGCGAGCCGGCGTCGTTGGCGGGGTGCGAGCGTGGAAGGGTCGAGACCGGAGACGACGGACAGCAGTCGATCGATCGCCGCCGCGTCCTCCATTCGAATCGCGCGGTCCAACGCGTCGATGTTCCGGGAGGCGGTATTCGGACGATGGCCCAACCGGATTCCCGCAAGCCGATCACGTTCCGCGTCGTCTTCCGGTCGATCCGCGAGAAGCAGTTCGAGTCGCCTTCGCGGATGACCCGACAATGCCACCGCGGACTCGAGGCGAAGCGATTCGAGGAGCCTGGCCCGGTTTGCGCCCGACTGCCGCAGGGCGAAGACCGCGTCCTGCAGCACGGGATCCGCCGGATGAAGATCAAGGAGCGATTCGAGTCGGCGCCGCCCGTTCGCGATGCGACCGGTGGCCTGCCAGACGCCGAGGAGTCTCACCAGGACCTCCTCCCGCGCCTCCGGATTCTCGAGCATCGCATCCAACAGACGCGACGCCGTCGCGAGATCACCCGACGCGATCGCGCGGTCGGCTTCGACCAGCGGCCTGAACGCGGGTTCCTCGGCGACCATCGCGACCACCATTCCGATCTCGGAATCCGCGGCGACCTCCCCTTCGAGGCGGCGCACGGTCCGCGCGAGCCCGATCCTCGTCGACCACCGTCGATCCCCCAGTCGAATCGCCCGAGCGTATGCCGCCGCCGCGTCGAGCTCCCGGCCCCGGAATCGACCCGCGGCCTCACCGAAGGCCGCCCAGCACTCGGCGCTGCTCGGCGTCCTGGCGACGAGATCGGTCGCACCGGCGAGCGCAAGCTCGGGTTCACCCGCGACCAGCAGGCCTTCGATCCGGGCCGCCTCGATCGACGCGTCGAACGGTTCGTCCGCGACCGCGAGCACGCCGGCGGGATCCGCGACGTCCCCGGCGATCCGAATCCGCACCACACGGCGGACCTGATCCTCGGCCGGGAATCCGGTGGCCGCGAGCGCGTCGGCGGCGAGCCCCGGTCGCTCGTACCGACGAAGCAGTTCGGCGCGAATCAGCGAGGTGTCCGTCGATCCCTCGACCACCCGCTCGTCGAGCAGTGCGTCCAGCAGGCTTTGATCGCTCCAGGGCGCGGAGATCAGCCGATCGACCGCCACATCCAGCAACCTGGTCGAATCGACCACGCCCGCCGCCACGACGACTCCGGCGCTCGGACCGCCGGGAATCGCGGCATCGACGAGCGCGACTCGAAGCTCGGCGGGCACCGCCGCGGCATCCAGTCGACCGATGATCTCCGCGGCACGCTTCGGATCGAGCGAGACCAGCAGCGTCGACGCCGCGAGATCGTCCGGGGTCGCGAGAATCCGCTCCACCAGCGCCTCCCGAAGTTCCGGGAGCTCGACCCCGCCGTCACGGAGCAACGCGAACATCTCGCGGTCCACCCCCGTCGGTACGACGCTCGACTCCAGCAGGATCTCCTGCACCGTCGCGTCACGCCCCAGCGACGCCGACGACCAGACCAGTCTCGGCCGGAGCACCGCGGAATCGATCTCGCCCGACAAGGCCGCCGCGCTCCATCGTTCATCCGCGAGGATCGGCCGCCCCCGTTTCGCCGCGTCGTCCCCCGCCAGCAGCAGACACTCCGCCGCGACCGCCGCCGGCAGATTCGCCAGCAGGCGTCCTTCGTCCTCCACCAGCACCGCCGCACGAAGTTCCGATGCGGCACTCGCGCCTTCGCTCGCCTCGACCGCCCGCATGAGATCCCGCACCGCGTCCGCGGCGAGCCGGGGTCTTCGGTCGACTTCGCGGAGGTACCGCGCCGCGATCACCGCGAGCGCCTCCTCGGAACGACGTCGACGCGCGAGTTCACGGCCGAGGGATCGAAGGTCGCGATCGTCCGCGGATCCTCGAGCAGCGAGCCTCCGCCGGATCGCCAGGGCGTCCGCGACGTTTCCAACCTCGTCGAACGCGACCGCGAGCGCTCTCAAGGCGGTGTCGCCGGCACCGTCTCGGACGGCCGATTCGAGCGGTTGAATGGCTTCCTGGGGTCGGCCCGCCGAAAGCTGCATTCGCCCGCGGACGTACCCGCGGATCGCACGAACCGAAGCGGGCCTCGATACCGCCTCGGGCGGCTCGAGCCGAACGATCGCCGGATCGAGATGCGCCTCCGCGATCGACCGGACCGTTCTTCCGCCGGTGAATTCCGTCGTGTCTTCGGCCGCGAGCATCGGCGGTGGTGGCAGGACCCGAACGACCTCCGGGGTCGATTCAAGCTCCTGGACGGCGGCGGCACGAAGTCGCGCACGTCGGTCGACCTGCTCGATCGCTGATGCCGTCCCGCTTCGCGAAGGCGGTTCACCGGTGGTGGCACATCCGGCCACCGTGACGAAGCACGCAAGTCCGAGCAGGAAGCCTCGCGAGGTGGCCCGGAACCGGTGGCTCCGGTGGCTCCGGTGGCTCCGGTGGCTTCCGTGGCTCCCGCCGCGAGTTCCAAAATTGGCATTTTGAGTGACCCCTATTGCATTCTTGGCCCCTCTGAGTTTTCCATATTTGATGAAATTTGCATCTCGCCT
>NYVS01000109.1 GCA_002684755.1 Phycisphaerae bacterium | reverse complement strand
GGACCGCTCGGTCCACCGCTGGGTAGCTAAGTGCGGCAGGGATAACCGCTGAAAGCATCTAAGCGGGAAGCCCACCTCGAGATGAGCATTGCTTTGAGACCCCCGAAAGACTATCGGGTTGATAGGTCGCACGTGTAAGTGCCGAAATGCATTCAGCGAAGCGATACTAACGGTCGAAGATTTGACCGTGCCGACCCTGCCCCCATCCAGTTGGATGGGCAAGGGCGACACGAAACGCAAGATGGTCACATGGCGGTTCCGTTCCCCGAGGACGGAACCAGCTGAAGGTCACTTGGTCTCGATACGCGACATCTGCACGATACCGTCTGGGCGGGTGAAAACCCGTCCAGACGCTTGTCGGTGATCATAAGGACGAGGAAACACCTGTTCCCATCCCGAACACAGAAGTGAAGCTCGTCCTGCCGATGATACTGCTCAGCGGGAAAGTAGGTTATCGCCGACTTTACGGCCCGGTCGAGGGAAACCTNGACCGGGCCGTCCTTGTTTTTGGGCTGTGAACACGTCCTGGAGTTTGACGCCGCCTGCATCGCTCGCGCGGCTGCGTGTCAGGCTGTTCGGTCATTGCATCGACATCGAGGGATCCCGTATGCGACGGGAATGATCTCGGTTGTCTTCGAATCGAACTTCGCGATGGGCGGAAGCCCTCGCGTGCATGACCCATGACCCATGACCCATATGACCCATGACATACGCGTCGGTCATTACGGATCAAGGCGGCACGAGGTCACCTGTTGATCAGAGGCAGTACTTGCGTCTGTTGAAGCGAGCGCCACGGATTGATCGATGATCCAGATGATCCAGATGATGCAGATGATTCAGTCGATCCGTCGCGGCCTTCATCGGGCGATCGGCCGATTCGAAAGCGCGATGGATGCGGAAGCCAATCATCTTCGACGGAGATGAAACGCGAGACCGACGCGGCAGAAGATCGGACCTGGACCGGTCTCCGTGAGTCATGCCGTTGGCGGTGAAAGATCGGGTCCGGCACCGAGCCCCTTCCTGCGGTTGAAACCAAAGCTCGCAATCGACGGATTGAGATGGAATCGGGTGAGTCCGGCTGAGTGGTGTCGATCTGCTCGGGTCCCGTTGATTCAGCAATGTCTGCCTGGCGGAGCGAGGCGGTTCACCAGGGATGGGGGCCGAGTTCCGGTACCACCCCGGGTTCCTGATCGACCGTGGCGGATTTCGGGCGGGGAAACAGCTTATTTTGCCCGTTGGGCGTCGACGGGATATCCTTTACAGAAGCGAAGTACGGGGAGCGAGCGTTTGTCTCCCTTGAGCCGGACGTGATGTTCTTTGCATCGACGCCGGGGGTGATCGGTCAGCGGGGGTTCACATGCCACAGAACAAGATCTACGTCGGGAACATCGCGTACGCCGCCGAGCTCGAGGAGATCCAATCGCTCTTCGAGCCTTATGGCACGATCGAAGACATCGCCATGGCGATCGACAAGGAGACGGAGAAGTTCCGGGGCTTCGCGATCGTGATGATGCCGAACCTTGAAGAAGCGGCGAAGGCGATCGCCGGCGTCGATGGTCACCGACTTCGAGGCCGGCGACTGGTCGTCAACATGGCGGTCAAGAAGTCCAAGCTCACCAAGGAGGAGGCGACGCCGGTCACGTCCGGAAGCCGCGCGGGTGGAGCCCTTCCTCGTCGAGTCAGAAGAAACACGGAGGCGAGGCCGCGGCGTTCAGGTCGCAACCCTCGACGGGGCTGAAGGCCCGGGTCGCCCCTCGAAGGTGAGTGTTCTTCGTCGATCCGCCGAACACGCCGGTCACGGACACCGCCATCCGGCAGGGAGATTGAAACGAACGCTTCCGGGGTGATGAACTCGCCGATGAACGACGACCCCTTCTCAGTACTCGATCTCCCGGTTCGATTCGACCTCGATCTCGCGGATGTCCGCCGCCGCTTGATGCGAGCGACGCTTTCGCTGCATCCGGACCGCGCATCATCTCCGGTCGAAGCTTCCGAAAACACCGCCAGGCTCGCCGCGATGAATGCCGCGGCGCAATCCCTCGAAGACGACCTCGCCCGTGCCGAGCTGGTCCTCGCACGTCACGGGGGACCGTCGCCGTCCGAGGATCGATCCCTACCCGACGGTTTTCTCGAATCGATGCTGGAGGTCCGCATGGAACTCGCCTCCGCCCATGCGTCGGGGGATGAAGGGGATCGGTCGCGACTGGAGGATTGGGCACGGTCCGAGTGGAACGACCGACGTTCCGCCGTGGCCGGTCTGCTCGAAATGGAGGATGACCGAACGCCGGACGACGCCGCGTTGGCCGCGGTGCGGCTCGAGCTCAACCGCTGGCGGTATGCCCAGCGGATGCTTGAACAGATCGACCCTGACGTGAATGCCCTGGACCTCTGATCCGGTGCCGACGCTCGATTTCACAGACTACGTTCTCCTGGCGATGCTTCTCCCCCTGTTGGTGGCGAGTGGCTTCTTTTCAGCCTCGGAGACGGTGTTCTTCGGACTCCGGACCGATGACCGCGCCGCCATCCGGAGACGGGGCGGAATCGTCGCGGTCGCCACGGAAGCGTTGTTGCGGGATCCTCGCCGACTCCTGGTGACGATTCTGCTCGGCAACATGACGATCAACACGCTCTACATGACCGTGACGTCCGTGCTGCTTCTCCGTCACGAGGGCGTGCCGCTCGCCGCCGCCATCTTCGGTCTCGGCACGCTGCTCATCGTGATCGTGCTCGGCGAGGTCGCTCCGAAGCTTGCGGGCCAGACCCACCGGGTCGGCGCCGCCGCGGTCATCGGGCCACCCCTGGCGGTCCTGCACCGACTTCTGGTTCCGATCGGCAGGATCGTCACGACGTTCGTCATCGAACCGCTGCAACGCCTCCTCGGCCGTTCTCCCGCGACGGTGCTCGATTCCGACGAACTCGAAGCGCTGATCGATCTGTCGGCGCGTCAGGGCGTCATCGATCGGGGTGAGGAGACGCTTCTTCGAGAGGTCGTCTCCTTCCGCACCCTGCGAGTTCGGGACATCATGACGCCCCGGGTCTCGATGCTGTCGACCGCGGTGGATGCCAGGCCCGCCGAAGTCCGGGCCCTCATCGCGGAAAGCGGCCTTCGGCGCATTCCGGTTCACGCCGGGAACCTCGACGAGATCGTCGGGATCCTTCCGTGTCGGAGCTTCCTGCTCGATGGGCCCGACGTCGATCCGGATTCCGACGGGATGGCCGCCTTGTGTCGCAATCCGTCGTTCGTCCCCGAGCTCGCCTCGGTCGAACAGCTGCTCGCTCGTTTTCGGGCCGAGGGCTCCACGCTCGCGATCGTGGTGGACGAGTTCGGGGGCACGGCTGGACTCGTCACCATCGAAGACGTGGCCGAGGAGCTGGTCGGGGAGATCGGCACCGTCGACGAGGCGGAGTTCATCGAACCGGTGCGTCTCGCGGATGCTCGATGGCGGGTCGGTGGCCTGATGCCGCTGCACGAATGGAAGGCGGTCTTCGGTCCTTCGATCGACGATCGCCGGGTCTCGACGGTGGGGGGCCTGTTCCTCGCCCGCCTCGGACGGCTGGCACGTCCCGGCGACGAGATCCGGCTCGCGAACGTCCGCGTCGTCGCGGAACGCGTCGAATCCGGACGGGTCGAATCGGCGATCGTCGATCTCGTGGAGGATGGCGCATGACCGGCCTCGTCCTCTCCATCGTGATCGCCACGATCGGCGTCGTCGGAAGCGCGATCTTCAGCGGACTGGAGACCGGTCTCTACGTGGTCGATCGGGTCCGGCTCGCGGTTCGGGCGGGGCGTGGAGTTCGCAACGCATCGGCGCTCGAAGCCGAGATCGAACGCCCCGAGCGACTGCTCTCTGCGCTCCTGATCGCGAACAATGCGGCGAACTTCGCCGGAAGTCTCGGCGTGGCGGCGATTCTCAGCACCTTCGTGGTCTCGGACTGGTGGGTCGTGGTCCTGAACACCATCGTCGTGGTGCCGTTGTTGTTCATCTTCGGCGAGACGATCCCCAAGGATCTCTTTCGAACTCGCGCCGATCAATGGATGCTCGCCTTCACCCCGACGCTCGTCTTCATTCGACGCGTGCTCACGATCGTCGGCCTGGTACCGCTTCTGGGCATCGTCGCGAAGATCGTCCAGTCGCTGATTCGCAGCCCGCAGGGCATCGATCCCACGGCCCGGGCCCGGGTGTCGCGACTGTTCCGGGAGAGCGCCGAGTCCGGGGCGTTGACTGAAGAGCAGCTGGACCTCGCGGATCGCGTCATGTCGCTCCGCCGGCTCACGGTGGCGGGGGAGATGACGCCTTGGCGTCAGGTGGTGACCGCCACCGAATCCGACATCCAACGAGATGCCAGTCGGCTCGCACGACGAACGCGTCGGAGTCGACTACCGGTCCTCGGACCGGACGGACGCGTGGTGGGAATCGCCGCCGTCCAGGAGCTCCTCCTCGGAGGTCGCCCGGTGGAGGACGTGCTGGATCGGGCGGTGATCCGTTTCAGTCCGGAAACCCCGGCGATGACGGCGCTCGAGTTGCTCCGAGTCGATCGTCGACCGATCGGGATCGTCGAGGGCACGGATGGGAGGCCGCTCGGGGTGATCACCCTCAAGGACCTCGTCGAGCCGCTTCTTGGTGATCTACGAGCGTGGTGATGTCGCGGGCGGCGAATTTTGCCCTCGTTGGGAGGTTTCGAGCGGTTGCCGCGTACGAGATAGCCGGTACACTGTTCGGCCCGGGATATCCGGGTGTTCGGGGCTCATAGCTCAGCTGGCTAGAGCGCACCCCTGATAAGGGTGAGGTCGGAGGTTCGAGTCCTCCTGGGCCCATTTGAAGACGCCCTCGGTCACCACTGGTGACCGGGGGCGTTTTCGTCTTTCTCCGGTCGGCGATCGATCGCCACGCTGCTGCGGGTCAGTTTCGAGGCCGCTTGACCCGCGAGAATGCCAGATACCCCTTGGTCTCCACGGGGCCCGTCGGCCGGACCACGCACTTGACATGGTTGATGCGTCGATTGCAGCCGCCCTTTCCCGAGAGTTCGTCCCAACCTTCGGACTCGAGGAAGGCACGGGATCGGTCGGCGTCCAGCGCACCCATCGTCTGGAGTCGCGAGACGAGGGCTCGGACCTCCTGCTTCGTCGATTCGGGGTTCCGAGGCGAGGTATGCAACTCGAGACCGACTCGATCTGAAACGCCGTCGGGGGTGACGTCCACGCAGATCGCCGTCTTGGTTTCGCAGGACTCCGCCGCCGCGAAGATCGCTTCGCAGCGAGCGACCATGTGTTTCAACCCCAACCGAACGAGGAGTNTTCGTGACTCGGGTTCATTCAGAGGCTTGAAGCAGAGGCGGATCGGTGTATCCGGCCTTGAGAACATCAGTCCGGTTTGAAAGACCTCGGTCTTGACCCCGAGCCCGTCGAGGTGGTCCAGAAAGTCCGCGGTTCTCATCAATCCGTCAGCAAGCCCCGGGTCCAGGTCCAGCGCCCGGGTGATCCGGCGGGCGTTGACGCCGACCTCCTCGACCCCGTACTCGGCCGAAAGGTCCGTTTGGATCTTCGAGGGGCCGAAAAAGAACGCCGGCGGAAGGTCGTTGGGACCGTCGAGATCGAATTCGAACCAGATGTTGTCGATGAACGCGATCGAAGGTTTGTTCTCTTCTGGCAGGACGTCCCAGAGCCTCGCCAGGTGCCGGAGCCGCGATGTCGGGTCGGGCTGGTTCAGAAGTGCGATGAGATTTCGAGAACCCCGAGATGCACACCAGAGAAAGTCGATGGCATCGTCGCCGGCATGAAGGCGAACTTCGACGCCGAAGGTGCCTGACTTGATGTGGTCGTCTTCGGTCTTGCGGATGGCAGAGAGAAGCCGCGTTTTCGCCGAGGAGGAGACGAGGAGCGGGCCAAGCCGGTCGAGTCCCGACGTCATCGCCTCCAGAAGTGGAGCGCGTGTTTCTGGAACGCAGAACGGGTCGTTCAGGTCGGTACCGCTCGAAATCTTCGGTTGGCAATAGCCTCGGACATGGCGCATCGCCTGTTCGACCGGCGTGGTTGGTCGGTGGAACGCCGCCGGGGCGCGCTTGGCATCAAGGAATCGATCTCGAACCGCGGGATCCGCATCCACGTGCAAGGCGAGGCATGCGACGGCCGCACCGATCAGGCGATGGGGGTCTTCGTACGTGGATGCCTGATGGACGTGTTCATGCAGAACCGCCGCCGCGGGAAGTTGCTGCTGATTGAAGATCTCTTCGATCGTGGTCGCGCGTGGAAGCGCCAGCGTCGAATGGAACGGTGTCTCGACGGTCTCGGGTTGTTCCCAGGCGTCCAGGACCTGGAGTTGTGCGATCGTCGCCGCTCGGTCGAGCACGCCGAGTTCGGCGAGCGTCAGGATGGCCAGGCTGTTGTTGAGAAGCGGATCGAAGGTGCCGAATCCACCGTCTTCGTTGCGGTGT
>NYVS01000108.1 GCA_002684755.1 Phycisphaerae bacterium | reverse complement strand
CAGCGGGGCGGGCATCGGCGGCTGGGCGCCGAGGACCAGGAAGTCGAGGTCGCCGGGGAGCGTGTCGCCTTCGACGACCTCGCCACCCCACTCGATGATCCGACGGCGAACGTAGTCGGTCTCCTCCTCGTTGGGACGGCCGTCGCCGTTCACATCGAAGAGGCCGTGGACCAGGAACTTGAATCGGTAGTCCGGATTGAAGACCGCATTCGCGATCACGTCGTCCTTCACGACCGGGCGGCCGGTGAGCTCGCGGGTGATCCGGCCGGTCGAAGTGTCGGTACCGACCTTGATGATCTCGATGCTGGCCTTGCCTCGGACGTAGTCGCCGGTGCGGGGATCGGGCCGGATCGCCGAGACGTCCTGGTAGACCTCGAAGGTCATCCCCGGAACGATTCGCTGGTTGCGTCCGAGGTCGATGAAGACCTGGCCGTTGGTGCCGGGCACGTTGATGATGCGGCCGTCGGCGAGCTCCGCGGGGCTCGCCGGCTTGATGCGGTAGGCCTCGGTCTTCTTGCGAAGCTCCTCGATCTGGGCTCGGAAGACGCTGTTGTCCTGGTTCGAGCGATCGAGCCGGCTCTGCAGGCCGGCCATGCGGTTCCGGTAGTCGCGATCGAGCTTCACCCGGCTCTCTTCGATGCTCTGGATCGCCTGCTCGATCTCCTGCTGGTAACGGACCGCGGCGGTCTTGTACCCGTCGAACTCATCTTCGACCTTGGTGATCTTGTCCTGAGCGAGCTTCTCGATCTTCGTGACGCGTTGCTCGAGTTCGACGCTGCCGGACTGGACATCGGCCAGCTGACGCTGGAGGCTGTCGTTGTCGACCTTGGCCGAGGCGAGCTGTCGTCGAAGGTCACCCAGCTCGTTGCGGACCACGTCGCCTTCGGCGAGGCCGAGACTGCTTCGCATCTCGGTGACGTCCGCGTTGGGATTCCCCGCGACGAACTGGGCGACGTCGCCCCGCTGCGCCTGGAGATACTTGTACAGCGATTGCTGGTTGTTCTTCGCCGCGTCCATCTGGCGTTCGAACTCGTTGGTTCGATCCGAGGACTTGACGAACTGGGTCATCTCCGCCTCCGCCTTGGCCTCGTTCTCGAGTGCCTCCGCCTTGCCGGAGTACATCATGAACGTGATGGTCAACAGGCCGACGTTGCAGACCACGCTGACGACCAGAGCAACGATCACGCCGGTACCGGCACCAGAACCTCGCGCCATTGGGGATTCTCCATGGCTCCGCTTCCGCGAAGACCTGATTTCCGCTCTTGCGAATCAACTTTCCGGGCCGCCAGGCGAGCGACGGTGCCGGGGTTGCGGGCGCTCGCCCGCGGTTCGATCACGTAGTGTCGGCCGACCGGGGGTCGCCGTCAAGCCGTCCGGTTCGGCTGAAGGCGACCAACGGTTCCAGTGTGGAGGGATCGGAGGGTGAACCGCGGAACGTCGTTTCCGGGTTGACGGTGGTCCGCCACCGGTCTCATCGATCAGACGCGGATCACCCGCATCGCCTCGGCAGGGGTCGTCACGCCGCGGCGAACGAGCTCCCACGCGGCATCGCGAAGCAGGTTCAACTCGCCTTCCGCCGCGGCGGTCGAACGGATTTTCGTCGCATCGACCCGCCGAACCACCAGATCACGGACCGTATCCGTCATTCGGAGCAGTTCGAACGCCCCGACGCGGCCCCGAAAGCCGGTTCGTCGGCACTCACGGCACCCCGGTGCTTCCATGACCATCCCGTCCGGTGGGGGTTGGAGGCCTTCCGGGAGCTCGGAGGCGGTCATCTCGCGGCGTTGGCCGCAGGTTTCGCAGACGCGACGAATGAGCCGCTGGGCGAGGATGCCTTCCACGCTGGAGGCGACCAGGAACGGCTCGATTCCCATGTCGAGGAGTCGAGTGGTCGCACCGGCGGCGTCGTTGGTGTGGAGGGTCGAGAAGACGAGGTGGCCGGTCAGGGAGGCCTGGACCGCGGCCTCCGCGGTCTCGAGATCGCGGATTTCACCGATCATGATGATGTCGGGGTCGTGCCGGAGGATCGCTCGCAGCCCCGCCGCGAAGGTCATGTCGGTGGCGTTGTTCACCTGGATCTGGTTCACGCCGTCGACCTGGTACTCGACCGGATCCTCGACCGTGATGGCCTTCACCGCATCGCTGACGATCCGGTTCAGGGATGCGTAGAGCGTCGTCGACTTGCCTGACCCCGTGGGGCCGGTCACCAGCAGGATGCCGTGGGGCCGGGTGATCACGGTGTCCCATCGTTCGAGAATGGCCGACGGCATCCCGAGGTCCTCGAGACCCATGCGGGCGACGCTGTTGTCGAGGACCCGGAGCACGACGCCCTCACCGCTGATCATGGGAATGATCGAGACCCGCAGGTCGAACTCCCGACCCTTGTGTCGCAGGGTGATGCGTCCGTCCTGGGGCTTTCGCTTCTCGGCGATGTTGAGCCCCGCCATGATCTTGAGCCGGCTCACGATCGCGTTTCGGAATCGGTTCACGGTCTGGGGGACGCCCGCCTCGCTGAGCACGCCGTCGATCCGGTAGCGAATCGTCAGTTCGTCCTCGTAGGGCTCGATGTGGATGTCCGTCGCCCGCTCCCGGATCGCCTCGAGCAGGAGATCGTTGACGAGCTTGATGACGCTCGCCTCTTCGTCGGCGTCGAGTTCGCCGCTCGACGGATCGGCGAGCAGGTCGGTGCCTTCATCGTCGTCGGTCGCCAGTGCGTCCAGGGTGTCGCCCGCGACGCCGTAGTGCGAGCGGATGAACTTGCGGAGGTCACGCTCGTCGGCGAGCACGAGTTCGACACCCAGCCCGGTGAGCAGGCGGAGCTCGTCGAAGGCGCTGAGCTCGAAGGGGTCGCAGGTCGCGATGTGAAGCGTGGTCGCGGTGCGGCGGATCGGCACGCAGAGCTGCTTGAAGACCAGCCGGGAGGGGAGGGTCCGAAGCGTCTCGTCGTCGACCTCGATCTCGGAGAGATCGACGATCTCCATGTCGAACTGCCGGCCGATGGCTTCGAGGACCTTGTCGGCGTCGACGCATCCGAGACGGACGAGCACGTGATCGAGTCGCTCGCCGGTCCGCTTCTGATCGGCGATCGCCTCGTCGAGCTGCGACTCGGTGATCAGGCCTCGTTCGACCAGGATGGTGCCGATACCCATGGGCGGTGCTTTCTCGTGGAAGTCCGTCCGGACCCGTGTGTTCCCGCGTCGCTCGCCTTCGGGCTTCGGCGACGCGGTGAGTGTGTTCCATCTTCGCGACCCGGGCCGCGCGCTTCATCCATTCCGTGGCGATCCGGGGGTGAATTCCCTCTGGTTCATCGACGCGACGACCTTATCGGGCTGAATCAGCGCGATTTCCTGTCAGGAGCCGACCTGCGTCCTACCGGTCGCCGAGGGATGGGTTTCCCCGCGGCTCCCGGCCTCGAAGGAGCATCGCGGAGAGCCCGAGGCCCGCGATCCTCGGTCGACCGCCGATCGACGCGATTTCGGCCGCTGCCTCGAATCCGACCAGGGGAGGTCCGCCGAGGCGTTCGTGGATCCGGCCGGAGTCGTGCCCGCTGGCGCCGAACAGCGACGCCCCGCGGCCGGCCGAGCCCGCCAGCAGGATCCCCGCGGGGGGACGATCGTCCAGAATCGCGAGGTCGAGCGACATGTCGAGGTCGTCTGCGGCGATCGCCGCATCCCGGACATGGAACTGGATGGTCGATCCACGGGAGATGCGTCCCGTCGTCAGGAGCGTGCCCGAACGTCGGTCGACGGCGGCGATGGGGCGAACCAGGAAATCGCCCCGGCCCTGCTGGGACTTGGTCGCATCGATGGCGATGCCGATCAGCGGCGTTCTTCCCAGCGTGGTCCGGTCCTGGGCGGAGAGATCGGCGAGCAGATCATCGAGCACCGTCGCGGCGGGGCGTCCGCCGAGTTCGAGGATTCCAGTGGCATCCGCCTTGGTCACGACGAGGGAGGGGCCCACGCCTCGCGCACCGTGGGAGATCACCGATTCCACTTCGACGTCGCCTTCGAACACGAGTCCCACGGCCCCGGAGTTCGAGACCTCGTCGTCGGCGACGAGCACGTTGGCGCCGGCCTGGCTCGCACCGCTCAACAGGCCGCCGCAGATCGGAACGTCGGGGAGGACCGCATCGGCGAGCCGGGTGGGGAGCGCGTTGGATCCGGTGCTGAAGGGATCGCCGAACACCATCACGCCCCGGGGCGGGGACATCGGTCGCAGCCGGCTCCGGACGAGCTCGCGGGACCAGGCCTCCGGTGGGCCGTCGCGGTGATCGAATCGGAAGGCACGGGCCCGCATGCCGGGGCCGGCGACCGCCATCGCGGCGAG
This sequence comes from Phycisphaerae bacterium, assembly GCA_002684755.1. The sequence continues at coordinate 17,901 of NYVS01000108.1, read as the reverse complement.
GGCCGGACCTCGATCGAACTCCTCGGATCCCTCCATCAGGGAACGGGCGGTGAATCCGACCGTCGCCGGCGCGTCCAGCGACTCTCGGATGGTCCGAACCGCTTCCGGAACGACCGCGGCATGGTGGAAGCTGGCGATGACCAGGACCGCCTGGGGGGGGGCGGGGAGGGTCTCTCGCAGGGTCGCCGCGACGGCGAGGGCGGCGGTCCGGGTGTCCGCATGCCGGTCGGAAGCGGCGATCGTGAGAAAATTCGTGGCCGGGGCATGCATCTCAATGGATCCTAGCGGGTCGAGAATCACGAATCTCCCCCTGATTGATCGGAATCGGGGTTGCATCCGGCGGGCGGTTGGCGATAATGCCCGGTTCGCATCCTCGCAGGAGACAGGGCTCGTGCCGAATACTGAATCAGCCAAGAAGCGCGTTCGACAGAGCGCCAAGCGTCGCGCCCTCAACAACTGGCGCAAGCGTCGCGTGAAGAACCAGATCAAGAGTTTCCTTTCAGCCGTCCAGCACAAGGATGTTGGCAACGCCGAGACGGAATTCCGAAAGGTCTGCTCGGTGCTCGACAAGGTCGCTTGCACGCCCGCGATGCATCGCAACACCGCCGCCCGTCGGAAGAGCCGTCTTTCACGACGACTTCGTGATCTGAAGGCCGCCGCGGCCTGATCGATCCGTCTCGCCCCTCGCGTCCCTTCACGGGAGATGCGAGAGAGAGGTTCCGCTGCCATGGCGCGACCGGCCCGCTCGTCCTCGAATTCGTCGGGACAGGTGCGGGCCGGCTCCCATTGGGCCGGACCGTATTGGGAGCGATCGCAGCGCCCGCTCGAGATCCTCGTGCTGTTGCTGCCGCTCGTCGCGGTCTATGAAGCGGGACTGCTTCTTGCGGCGAGGCCTGATGGCGGGATCCCCGTCACGAATCTCGCGCACCGCTACATCCACGACCTCTTCTCGATCCTCGGCGTCAGCGGTCTCGGGCCGATGCTGCCGGGGCTGCTGCTGGTCATGGTGCTCGTGGCCTGGCAGTTCCTTTCCCGGCGATCGTGGTCGGTGCACTGGGGAACCGTGGGATTGATGTGGGCGGAGTCGCTGCTTCTCATCCTTCCGCTGCTGGTCTTCGCCAGGGTGCTGGTGGGTGGCGGCATCGAGTTGCAGGTGGCGAGTGTGAATCCCGACGGCCTCTTCGACCGCGTGGCCATGGGGGTCGGGGCCGGGCTGTACGAGGAACTCGTCTTCCGCTGGGCGCTCGTCGCCATCGTGCATGGCGTCCTCGTCGATGGTTTCAAGCGATCGCACAGGACGACGGTGTTCCTCGCCGTGGTGGTCTCGTCGATCGCTTTCATGCTCTACCACCCGATCCAGACGCCGGAGGGGCGTCTGCTGCCCGGTCTGGCGCTCTTCTACCTCGGAAGTGGCGTGTATTTCTCGGTCGTCTACCTCCTGCGTGGATTCGGGGTCGTCGCCGCCACCCACGCCCTCTACGACGTCGCGGTGGTCCTTCTGGCACACTCGGTCTCCGGTTGATCGATCGATCCGAACGGACCGACCGGCGCGACCGGACCCCTGTTCCGGTCTCTCCCGCCTCGATTTCTTGCTTCTGCACCCTCTGATTCGGACATTCCCTTTCGGGAAGGTCCGTGGACATGGGGTTCGCGGCGGGGAGAGATCGACTTGGGGATTCCAAGAAACAAACTGAAGGGCGAGTCCGCGTCCAGCCAGACCGCGTCCCGCGGTCAGTTGATGGGCCATCGGGTGCTCGCGATTCTGAACGAGGGTGCATCGTCGACGACGTCCCTCGTCGCGGATCCGGTCGATGGCTCGCTCCGGGCCCTCAAGCATGCGGTCCGGGAAAGCTCGAGCGACGACGCCCTTCTGGAACGACTGACCGACGAGCACGAGATCGTCCGCCGGTTCGACCATGCCGGTGTCCGGCGCGTTCACCGGCTCCAGCGGATCCGCAGTCGATTTCGACTCCGCGAGGTCGGGCTCTTCCAGCAGTACGTGGACGGACCGACGCTCGATCGATGGACGCCGACGAATGGTGATGCGATCCTCGAAGTGATGGAGCAGCTCGGGCGTGCCGTCTCACACGTTCATGACCAGGGATACGTCCATGGTTCGATTCGACCTCGCCATGTCGTGGTCGATCATCAGGACTTTCCGGTGCTCATCGGATTCGGCGACGCGACCGAGGATGGCGTGGCCGCCGAGGTCGGCTCGGGCAATCCCGGCTACTCGAGTCCGGAGCAGTTTCTCGGCGGGGTTCTGACGGCCCGTTCGGACATCTTCGGTTTCGCGGCCACGATGGCGGCGATGATCTTCCGGAACAGGCTGGCGATGGCGGATGCCCGTGAGTTGTGTGCCGCCGACTGGATCGACCTCCATGCCCACTGGATCGAGGAGCTGGATCGACGGACGACCTCCGTCGGACTGGTGCGGCTGATGGAGCAGTGCCTGCAGCCGGATCCGACGAGGCGACCGATCGGCATGCCCGAAGTCGTGCACCGGCTCGGCGAGATCCGGCGGCTCGGTGACTTCGGGGGAGTCGTCGCCCGGGGGCGAGCGGCTTGAGCCGAGGCGGGGTGAAATTCGACGCCCCCGATTCACATCAAGCAATGGTCCGCGGGGTGTCCGCGTTCGAACGGTCGTTCCTGAACGAGGATCTTCGCGGGACGAAAACGACGTCATTCCGGTCGGCGACCGTCACGGTTCCGGGAGATCGGACTACGGAATTCCAGCCGGCCTGAAAAGACCTCTTCGCATTCATCGAAGATCTTCGAATCACCACTTGATCGCCGCCGGCTTTGGTGCGAAAATCCCGCGATTCGGGACCAGGATGGGAAACCAAGGCGTCAGGTGGATCGAACCTACGGGTTCACCGAGCAGGGAGCCAGCAGTGATGGTCAGCAATCATTCGACGACACCTCGCGAAATCCACGGTTACAAGGTCATCGAGCCGATCGGCGAAGGCGCAGCGAGCCGGCTCTACGTGGTATCGGACCCTCGTACCCGCTCCCTTCACGCCCTGAAGCATGTCACGGCGCAGGGTGCCCGAGACCGTCGATTCCTCGCCCAGGTCGAGCGTGAGTTCGAAGTGGGCTCGAAGGTCGACCATCCGGCCGTGCGATCCGCCCAGCGACTGCTCCGATACCGGGAAATCGTCCGGATCTCGGAACTCGCCCTGATCCTCGACTTCATCGATGGCGTGCCCCTCGACACCGCGACCTTCACCGATTCGGCAAGCGTCTTTCGATGCTTCGCCACCATCGCCGACGGACTCCGACACCTGCACGAGGTGGGCTACGCCCATGCCGACCTCAAGCCCGGCAACATTCTCGTCGGCACGGGCGGTCGGGGAACCATCATCGACCTCGGCCAGGCCTGCCGACTCGGCGAGCGAAAGACCCGGATCCAGGGAACGCCCGGATTCCTCGCCCCGGAACAGGCCGCACTCGGGGCGATCGACGAACGCACCGACGCCTTCCTGCTTGGCGCCACGATGTATCGGTGCCTCACGGGGCGNTATGCCTCCTCNGAAATGATGGAGAACGCGACGCCGGCGNTGCCGCTTCGCCGGCTTCGCTCGGACCTTCCGGCGGACGCCGACGAGATCGTCCAGTCCTGCCTCGAACCGGCCCCGGCCAGACGCCCCGGAGATCTCGCGATCGTCGCGGAGCGNCTGCGGCTCGTCGCCGAAGCATGCGGCGATTCCGAGCCCTCGCCCCGACTCCGCGTCCCCGCCTGATCGGCCCACCCATGGACCGTTCGCCCGGCGGCGGCCCGCCCACGGGTAGGATGCGGGCATGCGGCCGCACGACCCCACCCGAATCAGACTGTTGTGCCTCGACGTCGANGGTGTGCTCACCGATGGCTCGGTTCTGATCGACGATGCCGGCGTGGAGACGAAGCGGTTCTTCGTCCGGGACGGCACCGCGATCCGGATGTGGCAACGGAGCGGCGGANTGATCGCGATCATCACCGGCCGCCGCGGCGAAGCGCTTCGGCACCGGGCTCGGGAGCTCGGGATCGAGCATCTCCTCGAAGGCGTCGACCGGAAGGGCGAGGCGTTCGACGCACTGCTGACCTCCCTCGGCGTCGATGCGGAAGAAGCCGCGATGGTNGGCGACGACCTGCCGGACCTGCCGATTCTGGAACGGTGCGGCTACCCTGTGGCGGTGCGCGATGCCGCCGCNGAGATCATCGATGCGGCGTGCCANGTGACCACGGCGACGGGAGGCCGCGGCGCGGTTCGCGAAGTCGTCGAAATGCTCTTGAAGGCCCGGGGCGACTGGGATTCTTCGGTTGAACGCTACCGCGAGCGGGACTGAACGTCCCGACGACGCGGAAGGAGACGGTCATGCGAGACAGGACCACGAAAGACGAGATTTCCGACCGGCCCGCGACGACGCGNGGCCGNCACGCCTCCTTCGTCCGCCACGGTGCCGTCGATCGACGACCGCTGGCGCTGATCGGTCTCGGCGTGGTGGTCGCGGTGCTCATCGTGGTGGTCGTGTGGCGGCTCGATCAACGGCCGGAGACCTCGAACCTGAAGCGAATGGTCGACCTCGATCGCATCGCCGTTCCGTCGACGCCGACCGAAGATGAATTCGCACGCCCCGCGGCGGAGCTGGACCGCGACGTGATGGCGTCGCTCCGNGACGGCGCCTCGGTGCAGGTCGCGGGCGAGGATGGTGCGTTGGCACAGGAGTACGGCGCGGTTCGGATCGATCCGCTTCCCGACGCCTGGGTGGAGATGCAGCGTCCCTGGGCCAGACTCCATCCTCGGAACGGCCGCATCGTCGAGATGCGGGCGATCGCCGGCACCATGCGGGTTCCGAATCAGGCGATCGAGTCCGGACGCCTGGAGGGCGACGTCGAGATTCGAATCTACGAGCCGCCCGTCGACGGTGGTGACGCCGCGCTGGAGGGCCGGGCGCCCGCGGTGACGATCGAAGCGGAGACCGCGATCTACGACGCCGCGGCCGGTGAGATCCACAGTCCTCGAGCGGTTCGCGTGACCACGTCGGAAGCGACCTTCGCCGGAGAGGACCTCCGAATCCTCTTCGCGGGGGACGGAACGCGTATCTCGAAACTGACCGTCGAGCGGGCCACGGAACCGATCCTCATTCGTCCCAGTCGACCGACCCCGGCCGCGGCCGCGTCGAACCGACCTTCCGATTCAAGGACCACCGACACCGTGGCGTCGTCCACGGACACCCGCGCTGCGGCGGCCGGCGGTGCCGATGATTCCGACGCGACGATGGCTTCCGCGGCCGATGCCTGGTCCGCACGCGATGCGAACNCGGGCGACGCCCCGAGCCCGAGGGCGTCGAACTCGCCGCCCGCGTCGCAGGTCAACCCGGCGATCNCGGATCCGGACGCCTGGTACCGACTGGTNCTGGAGGATGAAGTGGTGGTGGAGCGGGTGGTTCGCGACGCCAGAGGCACCACGATGCGGAGCACGGTTTCCGGCGATCGACTCGTCGCCACCTTCGCCCTCGGTGATTCCGGCATCGAAGGGTCGCCGATCGCGGCGGCGCCGGTCCGCGGTGCCGGCATGGCCCCGACGCCTTCGAATCTCGTCGCCGCCGCCGCGGTCGCCTTCGGCCCCGTCGCGCCGATCCTCGACGAAGAAGTGGTCCGCGTTCACTACACGGGTCGCCTGGTGATGATCCCGGATCCCGCCGCGGCCGAGCGAATGACCGGTGACGGTGATTCNGAGATCGTCATCGAATCGAACGACGGTCGCGGCATCGACCTGTCCGACGACGGCAACGAGGCGGTCGGCTCGTGTGCCCGACTCGAGTACCGATCGGCCTCCGAGCGGATCGAACTCGTCGGTGACGAGGCCAACCCGCTCGTGATCGAGAGTCCTCGCTTCAGTCTTGCCGGGGGGCGATTCTGGATGGTGCGATCCGAGGGGATCGGCGGCTTGATCGGGCCCGGTCGGATGCGATTCGCCCCGGAGACCGCGACGCAGGTCCGAACCGCCTTCGGTACCGCCGCCGATCGTTTCGTTCACGGGCTCCAGACGATGCTGGCCGCGGGGCCGGGCGCGGATCGAGTCGTGGCGTGGGCGGCGATCGCCGCCATCGAGCAGGAGTCGACGCCGGCGAACGCGGACACGCCGCCCCGGCTGGAGATCGAATGGGAAGGCGGCGTCGATCTCGACTTCGACGACCTCGACGACGACGGTCGNCTGCAACAGGCGCGATTCGAAGGCGACGTCCGGGTCGCCAGCGACGACTTCAAGCTGGGTTCGCAGGCCCTGGTCGTGGACTTCGCCGACGGGGGCGAGGTCGACGCGATCGAGCGGATCCTCGCGACCGGCGGCGCCCGAGTCGACCGGGTCGGCGAGATCGGATCGCTCGAGGCGGCCTCGATCGATCTCGGGCTCGACCGGACCGAGGACGGCCGCACGGTGCCCACGGAGATGATCGCGGAAGGCGCCGTCGAAGCGAGTGATCCGGGCCAGACGATGTGGACCGATCGACTCGTCGTCCGCTTCCGCCCGCGTGCTGAAGGAGACGCCGGAGCCGCTGCCGGGGCGATCGAGGGGGCGGGCTTCGGCGGTGACGAGATGGGCGCGGTCGAGATCACCCGGGTCGATGCCGTGGACGGCGTGCAGGTCCGCCTCGAGGAAGGGGCCCGCGTCTTCGCGGATCGTCTCGAGGGCGACGGCGTGGCGCGGACCCTGCAGCTCACCGGCGACGACGTGATGGTCCTGCGATCGAACGTGGTCGCGGATCGACTGCGCGACGTGCGATTCGACGATGCGACGAGAAACGTCCGCGGCACGGGGCCCGGTCGATTCCGGTACTACGACGCGGACGTGGTGCCCGCCTCCCGGGATCGGATCGAACGTCCGACNCCGTCGAGCAGGACCTCCCTCGCCGCGACGTGGACGCAGGCGATGCGATACGACGAGCGGGCGAACGGCGGTGCCGGGCGGCTCGACCTCGAAGGCGACGTCCGGGTTCGCAGCACGCCGGATGCGATGACCAGCGACCGACTCGACGCCCGCGAGGTCTCGCTCGACCTGGCGAACCGGGTGGGTGGCGTGCGGCCGGCCGGCGAGCGTGCGGAAGGCCTGCTCGCGGACGAAGGTGGCAAGGATCTCAAGCGACTCGTCGCCCGAGGNGACGCGGTGATGGAGAGTCGGACGTGGAAGACCGCGGCCCGTCGCGGCGATCCTCGTCTCTTCCGGGTGGAGGGGGCCCACGTCGAGTACCTCGTCGCATCGCGGGAGGCCCTGGTNGATGGTGCGGGCGGCCTGCTCGTCCACGATCCGGAGTCCTCGACGGCACCGGAGGATCGGGGCCCCGCATCCACCGCGGGCTTCGGAATCGACGGAACGAGTCGNTTCCGGTGGGCGCGAAGGATGACCATGAACCGCGAGGTCGACGATCGGTACCTCGTCGTGATGGAACGCGAGGTCGAGGTGCTCCACGCCGGACTTCAGCCCGACGACACGCTGTCACTGACCGCGGATCGACTGGAAGTCACGATCGAACGACCCGACGAGGCGGCGGCGGTCGCGGCGGACGGGAAGACGACGCCGCAGGACGCCGGGAANGATGCCGGTCGAAACCCGCTCGAGTCGAGCGGGGTCGAACTCGGGGGCCCGGCGGACCTGGTCCGGGTGCGCGGCATCGGACGGGTGTTCGTCCGCACGCCGGAACACGACGTCGAGTGCTCGGAGTTCGACTACAACGTCGATACGCAGATCGCGATGCTTCGGGCCGACCCGGGCCGGGTCGTGACGGTCCAGTCGAAGGGGGCGGCGACGCCGATTCGCGCCGAGCGGGTCCAGTGGGACCTGCGGACCGGACGAATCAGGATCCTCGGCGGTGAGGGCGCGATCTCCCGCTGACNNCGGGCGACCNGNAGTCGCCTCGGGCGTCACGCCTGAAGGCTTCAAGGTCCCGGGCAGACGCCCCATGCACCGATCATCCAGCCCAGATCCGCACTGCTCACGACGCCGTCGGCGTTGAGGTCCGCGGGCGTGCCCGGGGGGACCGGTCCCCACGTCAGAAGCAGGGTCGCGAGATCGTCGCTGCCCACGGTGCCGTCGCCATCGAGGTCGGCGGGACAACCGGGGCCGGGAACGAGGATGACCTCGAACAGCTGGTTCGAAGCGAAGGTGTCGGGGAAGGTCACGATGCCCTGGCCGTTGGCGACGATCCCGCCGTAGAGATAGGCCACGGAGGTCGGTTCGGTGATCGCGTCGAGATCGATCTGCCGGCGTGACTGGTCGACGAGCGGGATGGTGAGGGTCTCGGTGCCGTTGAACCAGGGGTTGCCGTTCTCATCCGTGCTCAACGGGTACGAGGTGCCGGCCAGATGCTGGCTCCACGAATCGGTGTCGGGGGCGTACCGGATTGCGAGCGTTTCGTTCGAGTAGGGAATGGAGTAATTCTCGACCAGCGTGCCCTCCGCGAGCACCTGGAAGCCCAGTCCCCCGAAGGTCAGAAACCAGTTCTCGCGGCGAAGTTCCGACCAGAGCGAGAGTCTCCCGGATTCGTAGGCATTGAATCCTTGAAGCAGCGTTCCGGGCGCGTCGGGATCACCCATCGACATGTCACCTTGCGGATCGATCACGATCGGTGCCGTCCAGATCCCTTCCTCCAGCGTGAACACGCCGGCCAGGGCCACGGCGCCGTCGCCGCCCGGAACCACGGCGGGAAGCACGTTGAGATCCCGACGGCGGGCCCAGGCCGGCGGTGATGCGGTTTCCCCGAGATAGACCGGAGCGGCGTCGGGATTCGCTGCGTCGAGTTCGAACCGTCGGATGCTCTTGGTGTAGACCTGGCTGGTGCCGATGGACGGACAGACGTTCAGGTCGACGTACCCGCCCTGGAAGTTCTGGCCGAGACAGGACCAGAATTCGTCACCATTCTCGATCAGGACACCGCCGCAGATCGTGAAGAAGTCGGGCGGTGCGTCCTTCGGCGCCTCGTGGAAACGAATGTGGTCGGTGAGCTGGGTGCGATCACCGCGAACCCAGTCGATGACGCCGGCCACGTCGAGGACCCGAAGGGTCGAGAACGTGACGTAGTCGCCCTGGTCATCGACGCCGTATCCACCGATGCACACGAGTCGCTCGCCGGACTGGTGCGACAGGGGATTGCTCGAGGAGAGCGACGCGATCTGGTTCGGGGTCAGACCCGATGCGGCGTCCGCAAGCGGCCGGGTGAACGTGTCGCGGGTCTCGAAGTCCACCACCATGAGGGTGCCGTTGAAATCGGCCGCGGGCCAGTTCACATCCGGATCGCAGGTGAAGTTGTGGAGGCCGGAGGTCTTGCCGCCGACGAGCAGGAGCTGGTCGCCCAGCGTGGCGTACGCCGCCGAATGGATCGCGGGAAGGTCGTCGCCGACCCAGTCGACGAGCTCCATCTCGACGCGGAAGGGAACCCCCCCGGCGACGATGGGTGAAATCGTGTCGGTCTGGTTCTGGGTGAACGCGGGGGCGGTGATGGCGAGCGTGGCCATCGCCACCGCGGATCCTGATCTTCGCTTCATGACTTCCTCCTGCATCGTAATTCTAGCCGAGCGAAGTCCGAATTCCAGCCAATTCAGGCCGGAGTGGGGGCGGTCACCGTCAAAGCTCGGTCCGAATCGTCCAGAGGTCGGGAAACAGCGGCTGGAAAAGGGTCTTCTGAAGATATCCCACGCCGGGCGACCCACCCGTTCCCCGCTTGAACCCGATCGTCCGCTCGACCATCTTGACGTGGCGATAGCGCCATTCCTGAATGCCCTCGTCGAGATCGACGAGCAGCTCGCAGAGGCCTCGCAGCCTCGGGAGTTCCCGATACATCCGGATGAGTTCCGGGAGCATCGCTTCGCAGGCCCGGGTCGGCTCCGTGCCCTCGGCGAACGCTTCGGGTGGCACCTTCACGCCGTTCCGGGAGAGGAAGCCGAGGACGCCTTCCCAAACCGAGGGCTCGGCGAGTCGACGTTCGAGCGTCGCCCGTTCCGGGGATCCTTCGGGGTAGTTGGCGAGCGGTCGTTCGCGCTTGTGGCCGAGCATGAATTCCCATTCGCGGAACTGGACGCTCTGGAACCCGCTCGAGCTTGCGAGGAAGTCGCGGAACGAGAGGAACGAGACCGGTGTCATCGTTTCCAGCACGTCGATCTGACCGACCATCGTCTTGAGGATCGTCAGGATCCGCCCGAGCGTCGCTTCGGCGCCGATGAGGTCATCCGCGTCGAGCAGGCGTCGGAGACCCTCGGTCTCGTGGATCTGCTGCTTGAACCAGAGCTCGTAGACCTGGTGAATGACGATGAACAGCGTCTCGTCGTGTTCGGGTCCGTCGGATTCGGGGACCTGAAGCGCGAGGAGTTCGGGGATGCGAAGATACGTCGAGTAGGTGAGTTCCACGCCCGAATGCTACGACGAACCGGATCAGACCGCGCCGATGGCGTCCGCGACCGGTCGCCAGGCGCAGGGTTCCTGCAGGCCATGGCGCTCGCAGAGGAGTCCCGAGGTGATCTGGGAGGACAGGAAGATCACCGGCAGGCCTGATCCCGGGTGCGTGCCGCCACCCACGAGCCAGACGCCGTCGACGTCCTCGAGCTTGTGCTGCGGTCGCCGGTGGAGCATCTGGTCGAGCCCGTGGGCGAGGTTGAAGGTCGCACCCTGATTGATCCGCTCGTTCTTCCAGTCGATGGGCGTGACCATCTTCTCGGCCCGGATCCGCTTGCGAACGTCGGGGATCCCGAAGACGTCGCCCAGCTTGTCGAGCGTCGATTCCCGGAGGGCGGGACCGGCGGTGTCCCAGTCGATGGTGCCGCCGTCGTTCGGGGTGGGAACCAGCACGTAGAGGGAGGTGTCGCCCGCGGGGGCGAGGCTGGAGTCGATCCGCGACGGATTGTGGACGTACGTCGACGCGTCCTCGGTGAGGCGGCCGGCGCCGATGTCCTCGAGATTCTCGCGATAGGTCCTGGAGGTGTAGATCGTGTGGTGCGGCAGATCCACCTCGCCCTCGAGACCGAGGTAGAGCATGAACGTGCTGCACGAGTACTTCTTGGCGTCGATCTTCCGGTCCGACCACTTTCGACGGAGATTCGCCGGGATCAGGTTCTTCATCGCCCAGGTGGCGTCCGCATTCACGACGACTTCGTCGTAGTCGTGCCGCCCCGACTTCGACCGGAGGCCGGTGGCCCGCTTCCCGTCGAATTCGATGGCCTCGACCGGATCGTCCAGCCGGATGCTCCCACCGAGTTCCACGAAGACCTCGCCCATCGCGTCGATCAAGGCGTTGCATCCGCCCTTGGGATGCCAGACGCCGTACTCGTATTCGATGAACGGGAGGATCGAAAAGAGCCCCGGGCATTCGAACGGGCTCATCCCGAGGTACTTGCTCTGGAAGGAGAGGGCGAGTCGGACGTGCTCGTTCTTGAAGTAGCCGCTCAGATTGCCATGGACCGACTGCCACGGCTTCAGGAGGGGGCCGACCTTCAGCGTGTCCATGTTGATCAGGTCGAGGGGAGATCGGATCGGCCGCCGCAACAGCGGCGTCATCAGCTCGAGCTTGCGGCGGTTGTCGTCCATGAATCGCCGGAAGGCGGCCCCGTCACCCGGTTCGATCGCATCGAGGGTCGCCGCCATGCGGTCGACGTCCTGGGTGGCGTCGACCTGCAGCGGATCCTGGTCCGGGCGACCGATCAGCAGTCGGTACATGGGGTCGAGCCGATGGAGATCGGCGTGGTCGGCGAGGCGGCGGCCGCAGGCGGAGAAGATCTCTTCAAGGACCCACGGCATCATGAAGAAGGTCGGCCCCGTGTCGAAGGCGAAATCACCGACCTGAGTGCGGCGGGTACGGCCTCCGAGCCGGGGACGTGCTTCGTGGATCGTGACGTCCGCCCCCGCGTGGGCCAGCAGCATGGCCGAGGAAAGGCCTCCGGGGCCTCCACCGACCATGGCGATGCGGGGGCGGCCGGAGGTCGATCTGTTGGGGTCGGATGCGATCATGTCGAACGGTTCGCTTTCGGGGGGAGATGGATGCGTTCGACGGTCGGATGCATCCGGATCGGTTGGGCGACGAAACGGCGGTTAGACTAACCCAAACGAGTGATCGACCGTCCCGCTCGTGGAGCCGAAGCATGTCGACAGAACTGAGCGCCGCCGGGTTGGACCGACCCGCGACGCCGGTCATTTCGGGCGAAGATTCCCGGCGTGCCTCGCGGCACGCCGGCCCGGACGTCGCTGCGTCGGGAACTGACACCGAGTCGACCACGCTGACGCGTGCGGCCGTCGGCAACGGTCTGTCACTCGCCGACCGAAAGGCGTGGGCTCGACGATTCGGACGGCTGGTCGCGGCCGACCAGGCTCGGATCGGGCGGCTCGTGCTCGAAGAGATCGGAAAGCCCGAGTGGGAGACGCTCGTCGCGGAGGTCATGCCGCTGGTCGCTTCGGCCCGCTGGCACGCACGTCGCGGCGGACGACTGCTCGCGGATCGACGCCTCCCGGGGCGTCCGTGGTGGATGTTCGGGCAGTCCGCGCGGGTCCGACGCGTTCCGCTCGGCCGGGTCGGCATCATCGCCACCTGGAACTATCCCATCCAACTGCTTGGGATCCAGATCCTTCAGGCGGTCATGGCGGGCAACCGCGTCGTCGTCAAGCCCAGCGAACGCTCGCCTCGATCCCAGCTTCGACTCATCGAACTCGCGCGGGTCGCGGGGCTTCCCGACGGCGTGCTGGTGACGACGGCGTACGACCGCGAAGCCGGTGCCGCACTGCTTGCGGATCCGGACCTCGACCATCTCGTGTTCACCGGCTCGACTTCCGTCGGCCGACGGGTGGCGATGGCCGCGGCCGAACGAATGCTTCCCACCACGCTGGAACTCAGCGGGTGCGATTCGGCGATCGTGCTCGCCGACGCGGATCCGGCGCTCGCGGCGCGGTCGATCTGGAACGCCGTGGTCTTCAACGCGGGGCAGACCTGCATGGCACCGCGTCGGGTGCTCGTGCACGAAGACGTGGCCGCGGCCTTCGCGGCGGCGATCGTGCCGCTCGCGGCCGGCGCCGGCCTTCGGCCGATGATCGATCTCCATGCGGCCGATGAACACCGACGCCTCGTCGAGGACGCTGTCTCGAAGGGTGGCCGGATCGCGGCGATGTCCCTCGATCGCCAGACCGATCTTCGGGCCCGCCCGCAGGTGGTGCTCGACTGTCCGGTCGACGCGGAAGCCTTCGCTGCCGATCACTTCGGACCGCTGCTCGCGGTCCGGGCCTGGCGCGACGAGTCGGATCTCCTCGAACTGCATCGCCGCGGCGGGCGGCATCTCGCCACCGCGGTCTACACGCGACACGAAGCGAACGCCGATCGGCTGGTGCCAAATCTCGGTGGCGGACTGGTCACGATCAACGACTGTCTTCTTCCGTCGGCCCATCCCGCGACCTCGATCGCGCCGGTGGGCGAGAGCGGCTGGGGCGTGAGCCGCGGCGTCGAAGGACTGTTGGCGATGACGCGGCCGGTGATGGTCACCCGCACCGGCGGCCTCCGTCCGCCCGTGGGCGAGCCCGATGCCCGGGCGAAACGATTTCTCGAAGGACTGGTCCGATGGTGGGGGCGCGGCGTCGCGCCGCCCGCGGACACCGACTGAACCGACCCCGACGGGCCGGATGTGATTTTCTGGGAACCCCGTGACGGGGACCACCCGCAATGGAGCGAAGACGAATGTCGAAGGAACGAACCCGAGCCGTGGTCATCGGTGGTGGACTGGCCGGACTCTCGGCCGCGGTCGAACTTCGAACCCGCGGGCTCGACGTGACGATCATCGATCGAAACCACCATCTCGGTGGCAAGATGAACATCCTCGAGGAGAGCGGCTTCACCTTCGACATGGGGCCCACCATCCTCACCATGCCCCAGGTCATCCGGGGGATCATCGAACGGTCCGGCCGGACCGTCTCGGACTACGTCGACATCGTCGCCCTCGATCCGCAGTGGCGTTGCATGTACGAGGACGGCACGGTGATCGACCTTCGGGGCGACGTCGACGTCATGGCGGCCGCCCTCGACCGCCAGTACCCCGGCCAGGGCGTCGGGGCCGGCTGGAAGTCGTTCATCAACTACAGCCGACGGATGTACGGGCTCAGCGAGAAGGTCTTCTTCTACAAGGACATCGGCGGCATCCCCGACATGATGCGGGCGACGCCGACCACCGAGCCGGGCATTCTCAAGGACGTGCTCGCGATGCGGATGCACTCCACCGTCGGGAAGACGATCCTCAAGCACATCAAGGAGCCGCACGTCGCGCAGATGTGCGAACACTTCCTGCAGTACGTCGGGTCCAGCCCGTTTCTCGCGCCCGCGATCCTGACGCTCATCGCCGCCGCCCAGGCGGATCATGGCTGCTGCTACACGATGGGCGGCACCCGCAACATCGCCGGAAGCCTCGCCCGGATCCTCGAAGAGGAGGAGACCGAGATCATCCTCGGCAACGGCGTCGCCAGGATCATCCACGACGGCAAGCGGGCCACGGGCGTGGAACTCGAGAACGGCCGGATGATCGACGCGGACCTGATCGTCAGCAACTGCGACGTCCAGCGGACCTATCGCGACCTCATGGGCGACGACACTTCGTTGAACGAGCAGGCCCGCATCGGGCGTCGGTACACCCCGGCCTGCAGCGGGGTCGTCTTCTACCTCGGCCTCGACCGTCAGTACGACCACCTGCTTCACCACGACTTCCTCTTCAGCGCGGACCCCGCGTACGAGTTCGCGGACATCTACGACCGCGGGATTCCGGCCCGCGACCCGTCGGTCTACCTGGCGGTGCCGAGCCGGACCGACCCGGGTCAGGCCCCGGAGGGCGGGGAAGCCCTTTACGCGTTGATCCACACGCCGTACCTCCGTCCCGGTCAGGAATGGCACGGTCGCGGCGGACTGCTCGAGCAGTACCGGCCGGTCGTCATCGACAAGCTGAAGCGCATGGGCATGGAGGATCTCGAATCCCACATCGTGGTCGAGAAGCACCTCACCCCCGAGGACATCGAACGGATGTACAACGCGGAGGGCGGCGCCATCTACGGTCTCGCCAGCCATGGTCGACTCGCCGGTGGGTTCAAGCCCCGGAATCGAAGTCGGGTCCTGCGGAACCTGTATCTTGCGGGCGGCAGCGCGAACCCGGGACCGGGTGTTCCCATGGTGCTGATGAGCGGGGTGACCGCCGCGATCGCCGCCGCCGACGATCTCGGGATCGGTGATCCGCGTCCGTCCGGTTCGATGCAGGAGCAGGCATGTCCGGAACCGATGACGACGGGCTGATCCCGGAGATGCGTTCGCCGCGGTTCCGTCGTTTCTTCGCCGGGTACGCCGGGCGACTCATCTCGAGGCGGTTCCACGGTGTCCGTCTGCTGCACGGGAGTCGCGAGGTCATGGATTCGCTGGCGTCCGCGCGGACGCCGGCGATCGCGCTGTTCACGCACGCCTCGTGGTGGGACCCGCTCGCAGGCCTCATGCTCTGGAGACGGTTTCTTCCGGACCGCGACATCTTCCTCCCGATGGAACGCGACCAGCTGCAGCGGTTCAAGTTCTTTCGAAGGCTCGGGACCTTCGGGATCGATCCCGACGATCCCGTGTCCCTCGGACTGATGCGTGACCACGTGCTCGATCGGTTCGCCGAACGGCCGGCGTCGCTTCTGGGACTGACGCCGCAGGGCCGCTTCACGGATCCAAGGACGCCCATCCGACTTCGGCCGGGCGCCGCCGCGATCGCCGCCACCGTACCGGGCACGCCCACCGTGGTGACGGTGGCCATCGAATACGTGTTCTGGCAGGACGCCCGTCCCGAGATGCTGGTGGCGGTCGAGGCCTGCGAACCGCCGACGGTCGACACCACCGCCGGTTGGCATCGCCGGATGTCGGAAGCCTTCGCCGCCACGACCGGACGACTGTCGGCGGCGGCGATCGCCCGGGACCCCGACGCCTTCGAACTCGTCGCGGGCGGCGCCGCCCGGATCAATCCGGTGATGGACCTGTGGCTTCGACTTCGCGGGAAGCAGGGTGGCATCGGTGCGACCCGTCGAGACCCCTCCGAGGCGACCGGATGACGATGCCGCCTCCGATCACGATGTGGTTCGCCCAGACCTCGGCGACGACGGACCCCTTCCTCACCTGGTGGATGACGGCCGCGGTGGCGATCTGCGGATTCGCGCTCGTCCTGTCGCTCGTCAATCTCCGCCGCTTCGCGGTCGCGCCCGCGGTCGCCGAAGACGATCCGGGCTGGTCGCTCACGGTGTGCATTCCCGCTCGGAACGAGGCCGCGAATCTCGAGGAGTGCGTTCGCGGGGTGCTGCGGGCCGCCGATGCGGATGGTGGATCGCAGACCACCGTGCTGGTGTACGACGACGGGAGCGAGGACGAGACGCCCGCGATCCTCGCGCGTCTCGCGGCCGGGGATCCCCGGGTCCGCGCCGCCGACACCCGGCCGCTTCCACCCGGTTGGAACGGAAAGCAGCATGCGTGCGACTCGATGGGAAGACAGGCGACCTCGGACTGGATCCTGCTCATCGACGCGGACGTCCGACTCGCCCCGGACGCCCTGGCGCGAACGCGAGCCGCGGCGCGTCGCCGAACCGGCGCGAACCCCGAGCCCGCCTTGCTCTCGGCGTTTCCCCGGGAGCGGACCGCCGGACTCGGCGAGGCGATGGTGATCCCGCTGATCCACTTCATCCTCATGTCGTACCTGCCGTTCGGTCGCATGCGGAACACGCTCGATCCCGCCGCGAGCGCCGCCTGCGGGCAGTACATGCTCGCGCGACGCGACGCATGGAACGAGATCGGCGGCCACGCCTCCATTCGCGCGTCGATGCACGACGGCGTGCTTCTGCCGCGGATGTTCCGTCGCGGCGGGCATGCCACCGACGTCTTCGACGCGACCGACATCGTGGAATGTCGGATGTACGACGGTTTCGCCGAGACCTGGGCGGGGTTCGTGAAAAACGCGTACGAAGGTCTCGGCAACGTGTTGCTTCTGCTGCTGCTCACGGTGCTTCACCTCGGCGGACACGTGGCGCCCTGGTTCGTGGCGGCGATCGGCGGCATCGATCTGGTTCTTGACCTTGGAATCCCTGTTTCCAAGCCTGCAGCCGGGCTTGCGCTCGCCGCGATCGGTGTGCAACTGATCCAGCGTTCGATGATCGCGAGTCGCTTTCGACAGGATCGACGCGTCGTCGCGCTGCATGCGCCTTCGCTCGTGCTGCTCACCGTGATCCAGTGGTGGAGTCTCGCGATGCACCTGACCGGACGCCGATCGTGGCGCGGGCGCACCGCTTGAGACGCGACGCAGGCTTGACGTGGCGTCGGTCGGGTTGTTAGCGTTCACTCGTGCCGAATGAAGAACGACTTGACCGAGTCGAACGGCGCCTTCAGGAACTGGTCGAGCGGTTGGACCTTCTTGAGGGATTGATCGGTGCAGGCGAAGACGGATCGGACCCGGAGTCCCTTGATTCGAAATCGTCCGACAACGCGGAGTCGACCGACTCCGCCATGAAGGCTGCAGCCAATGCGGCCGACGAGGCGACTCCGACCGTCCCGTCGGCCGCGGCTCTTTTTGAGGGGCCCGCATCGGCTCGGCCTTCTCCACCTTCGTCGCCACCACCGCCACCATTACCACCAACACCGGACGTCGACCGGTCCGACCCCGGCGTCGAGTCGGCGGATTCCCTCGGCGAATCCGGTTTCACCAGCCTCGCGTCGGGCCCGCCGTCCACCCGGGCCGATGCCCGTTCGAAGATCGACATGGAGCAGTTGATCGCTGGTGTTGGTGCTGGTAAAAGAAAGCGTGCAAAATACATCGATAGCTTGCTGTTAGAAGTGTTGGAAGAGAATTTTAATCTTTTCCAACACTTCCAACAAGCTGGAATGAATTGAGGGAGTGTCAACAAATCTGAG
>NYVS01000014.1 GCA_002684755.1 Phycisphaerae bacterium | reverse complement strand
CAGGAGACGCGCGCGGTCCGACGGCGGAATGCCGGGGCCGTCGTCGTCGACGCGGATCTCGATCCGGTCGGCATCGAGACGCGTGGCCGAGATTCGAATCCGGCCCCGGCCCCGGATGGCATCGCGGGAATTCACGACGAGATTGAGAAGCATCCGTTGCAGCGTCTCCGGAGGCGCTTCGAGCACGACCCCGTCGTCGATCGCGCTTCGATCGCATTCGAACCTGAGGTCGAGTCGGCGCGGAATCAGTCGCTTCGCGGTGTTCGCGATCTCCTCGAGTTCGACGCGGATCGGAATCCGGAGCGTGCGATCCGCCCCGGCGCCGTCGGGGACGAATCGATCGATCAGGTGTCGGGCCGCGTCGACGGCGTTCCGGATCTCTTCGAGGCCCTTCGCCGTGACCGGGTCGTCGGTTCGCTGGAGAAGAAGCGAGACCCGCCCTCCGATCGCGAAGGCGACGTTGTTGAAATCATGCCGGAGGCCACCGGCCAGCTGGAGGAGGATCTCGGAACGCTCGAGCGATCCCCGGATCGTGGCGAACGATTCCCGCTCGCGTCCGAGCTCTTCGCGCTCGAAGCGTCGTCCGATGGCGTCGCAGAAGCGACCGAAGACCAGTGCGATCTCGTCCGTCCGTTCCTCATCGGGCTCGAAGTCGGCGACCAGGATGGAGTCGAGGTGCGAGTCGACTCGAATGGGCGACATGAATCGATCCGTGGCCTGGTTCCACTCGTGGATCGATCTTCCCGCCTCGAGTCGCGAGATCGTCCGACTCGACAGCGTGGCGGGCATGGACATGGCGGCGGATCGTCCCGCCGGCCAGCTGGCGATTCGTCGACTCCGGGATTCCGGGTCGACTTCGAACCAGCCGATCCCCGGCAGGTCGAGTTCCTCGCCGATCAGGGCGAGCAGCTCGCACATCGCCTGATCGAGATCTTCGGTGCCGTCGAGCGTCTCGACCGCGATCTCCAGCGTCCTTCGCAGGCGAGCCGACGACTCCCGGCGTCGTTCGATGCTCGCCCGGTCGGAGTCGTCGTGGAAGAGGAGTGCCGAGGTGCCGTTCCGGGATCGACGGATCGTCCCTCGCATCGACCACCAGCGGCCGTGATCTCTTCGCACGCGGAAGTCACAGGAGGTCGACTGGTTCGGCTGGAGGCCACGCAGCGTCGTCCGAAGACGCGGACGATCATCGGGATGGATGGCGGACCACCACTCCTTGATTCGTTCCGATCCTCCGTCCGAATCGGCGATCTCGGCCAGCAGTCGGTCCATGCCCGGGTTCCACCGCGTGGCGACGAGATTCGCGTCGAATCTGGCGAAACCGAGGTCCGGGACATCGGCGAGTTCGAGCAGTTCGTCGAGACCATCGTTCGTGCCGCTGCGTCCGTGGCGACCGAGTGCGAGTCCGATGACGACGCCTGCGAGCAGGCCCACCCCCGAAATCATGATCATGGTGATCGCATCGAGCGTCGATCCGGTCGTGGTCGACGGCAGGTCGGAGATGGCGTGCAACGGACCCATGGCCCGAGAGTAGCCGTCGCGGTGGGGATTGAAACGTGGGAATTCACTCCAGTTCCCGCGGAATCTCAGTCGCAGTCGCCCCATCCGATGAAAAGCACGCCCAGATCCTTGCCGTCGACGATGCCGTCCCCGTTGAAGTCGGCGGGGCAGTTTCCGCACGACCCCCAGGAGACGAACAGCAGCCCGAGATCGGCGCCGCTCGTCGACCCGTCGCCGTCGAGATCCGTGATGCAGTCGGCTTCGCATGCGGGTGCGATGTCGTTCCCGCCGTCGTCGGTCCACGGGCCGTCGATCTGATCGGGGGTGTTCCCGCAGGCCTGCGTGTCGAGGAGCCGGGGATTGCTTCCATTCCAGCTGTGCATCCCACCGCCGATGCTGGCGACGTTCTCACGCAGCGAGCAGCCCTCGAGCGTCGGGCTGGTCGAGAAGTTGTGGATCGCGCCGCCTTCGCCGTTCGCGACGTTGCTGAAGAAGTCGCAGTCGATGAACTCGGGGATCGCGGCGCTCGATCCGGGGTCGGCGTTGAAGACGGCCCCACCTTCGTCGCCTGCGGCGTTCGCCTCCATGATGCAGCCGCGGACCAGCGGGCTGCTCGCGTCGTTGTACATCGCGCCGCCGTCGCTCGCCGCGGTGTTGGCCTGGAAGAGGCAGTCCCTGAACTCGGGCCGGCTGCCGTCGAAATTGAGCACGGCACCGCCGAAGAAACCACGGTTTTCGATGAACTGGCAGTCGGTTATCTCCGGCTCGGCACCCCAGTTGTAGATCGCGCCGCCGAGACACGCCGATGAACCGTTGTCGAGGAACGCGCAATCGACGATCGTCGGTCGGCAGATGGAGCCGTTCTCGTCGCCGTTGAGGATCGCCCCGCCGTATTCGGCGTCGTTTCCATCAAAGAGGCACGCCCGAATGGTGGGGCTGCTCCCGTTCCGGTTCCAGAAGCCGCCGCCGAAGTACTCCCAGAAGTCGATCGCGCCGTTGTCGTTCCAGTCGTACCAGCTTGCACGGCAGTTTCGAACCACGAATCCCTCGATCACCGTCTTCGCGGTCTCGCCGTTCCGGCACCTCACGCCCCGGCGGAACGACTCGCCGTCGATGATCGCGGTGCCGGGGATCGTCGCGGCGAGGTGGATCCGCTTGCCTTCGAGGTCGACGACCTGGTCGTCGGTGGAGGTGTACGTACCGGGGGCGACGAGCACCACGTCACCATCGGACGCGAAGTCGACGGCGGCCTGGATCGAATCGAAATCGGCGGGGCCATCGTCGTCGACGGTGAGGGTGTCGGCGACGAGGGGCGAGGCGAGGGCGGTGATCGCCAGGGCGCGGGCGACGATCCGGGAAGTCCTGATCATGGTTTTCTCCGGCCCGATTATCGTCGCTTGCGATCTCGATGCGAGCAGAAAGGGCCGTATCGGCCCGGACTCGTGGGTCGGCCGGCATCCGAGATCCCGCCGCACCCGTCGTTCGTGGCGTCCGGGGGGCTTCGCCGAGCATCGCTCCGTGATCACGGAAGCCGGAGTCGGGGCGTGATCTTTCCGCTGCGGTTGGAGTCGGGCGGGGCTTCGGCCGATGTGGTCAGGGAAGGGCGGCGGCCATCGTGTGCCGTCGCCGAACGTTCGTCTGCCAGCGGCCCGCGCCGGGTCGATCGTTCGAAATCAAGGGAAGGACCGCGATGCCCGTATCAGAAGAAGAATTCCGTGCCCTGCAGCGTCAGGTTCGTCGTCAGCGTCGATGGAACGTCGCCCTTGTGGCCACGATGACGGTCGGTGGTCTGATGGCCGCGAACGGTGTGCGATCCGTGCCCGACGTGATCCGAGCGAAGAAGTTCGAGGTCGTCGGCGGCAACGGCACGGCCCTCGTCGAGCTCGGCTCGAACAAGAACGGCAATGGCGCGGTCACCACGCGGAACGAACAGGGCCGACGGCTGGTCCGGCTCGGTGCGACCACCGGCGGAAACGGATTCGTCACGACCCTCAACGGCATGGGTGGGAACCTGGTGGAACTCGGCGCGACCGTGGACGGCCAGGGTTCGGTCGAGACGCAGAATGGCGGGGGTCAGGCGCTCGTCCGGCTCGGTTCCTATTCCAGCACTCGAGGCGGCTACGTCGAGGCCTTCACGACGTACGGCGCGTCGACGGGCGAATTCCCCGAGCAGTGAAGTCGCCATGAACNGAACATCGAACGCCGCACCCATCACGGGTGCGGCGTTTTTCTTCGGCCGGCCCTCGTGGGGCGGGTGGTGTCGGGGTTCGCCGTGAGCCGACAGGAGTCGGTCGCAGAAGTGGCAGGCGGTTCAGCTGACACGGGAACAGGTCTCNTCGGCGTGGGATCCTGGTGCGTCGAACCTGTACGCTGCCGGGAGATCCGGGACCGACGAGCGTTCCGGGGCTGGATCGATCCACCCGAAGATTCTCCGATGAGACTGGGTGGTTGCATGTGGATTCCCTACCTGGAGCAGACCAATGAAGCGTGAAACAACAGTGGCGTTCCTCGCGGGCACGATCGTGGCCGGTGCGTTCTTCGCCGGATTGGGCATGGGATCCGCGAGCGGTTCCGCAGCGACTCAGAAGATGGAGATCGTGAATTCGGCCGGCAGCAACGTCTTCGGGGCCGGCACGCTGTTCGGCGGATCGAACATGGGCATGCCGATCACCGTGAGGAACGCCTCCGATTTCGCCAGGCGATGACTCGACGGCCCGTGCCCGAGCGNCGTCGTCACCTCTGTCCGTGAGATCTTCCGGATGCGGTTGTCTCGATCGGACATGGTCACGGGTGTGAAGGCCGGGATGTTCTTCGAGAATCAGGTTTGCGGCGATCGTCGGTATTGGCCGCGGAGGGCGCGTCCGATGACCGTGCGTCGAACGAGGAGGTGATAGCTCGCGAAGGAGATCGCCAGCACGATCACCGTCGAGATCCACATCTTGAGATCGGCGTCGACCGGCCAGTCGTGGAGCACGATCGGGATGAACACCGCGANCGGTGCGTGCGCGANNTAGATCCAGAACGACGCNTCGGCCACGTAGGCGAACTTCGGATCGATGCGGGGGAACCAGCGTTCCGCCAGNCCNAGCATGCCGAGAACCAGCATCCAGGTCGAGNTCGCGTGGGCGAGCCAGTAGANCGCCAGCTGGAGCCTCGCGGATCCCAGCCAGAGTTCGGNCCGGGTGTCGGCGTACTCGTGATTCTCCCCCATGGGCGCGACGACGAGGACCGCNAGCAGCAACCCGAACACGAAGCGGCATCCCGCCCGCCGATCGAGNTCACCGAGAATCTCGGGGTGCAGCGCGAACATCCAGCCNGCGAGGAAGAANACGNAGTGCGCNGAGAAGGNNTCCGGATCGGGCNGAAGGCCGTGNGCGATNTCGAGTTCCGNGGTNTGGTCGCGGGCGGTCGCCAGCATCGAGAGNCCCACGAGCATCGGNAGACGCATCCATCGGAGNTCGCCGATGAGNATNGCCGCTTGCAGNTCTNGAAGCNTNTTGCGCAGCGGCCCTGCCGGNCGGTCGAGCCAGAGCACCAGGCNCATCGATGCCACNTAGAANAGCAGGAGGTAGTAGAGGAACCAGAAGTGTGCCAGNTAGAACACGTCGCTNGCGAAGGGGAGGTAGGGNGTGATGGGCGTGTCGGCGAAGGCGACGGCGAGACTCGCNTCGCCNTCGGCGGCGAGCATGANCTCGCGTCCGAGGGCGAAGGCGTACCTGAGCAGGGGGAAGGCGATCAGCCAGCCCACCACCATCGGGATGAGAATCCGCGTCGTTCGGCTGACGGTGATCGACCTCAGGCTTTTTCGTTGCAGGAGGAACGCCCACGAGAATCCTGCGAGCAGGAACAGCATCGGATTCACGCTGGCGCGGGCGACCTGGTGAATTCGATCCGCCACGAGCGTTCGATCCGGATCTCGGTAGTTCTCGCCGATGACGTCGATCGAAGCCAGATCCTCGACCGCCGGCATGGTCTGGTACTGCATCACCACGTGGGCGACCACCACGATGATGATCATCAAGCCCCGGAGGTAGTCGAGACCGTGATGCCTTCGATCAGGACGGTGNGGTGGATCCGGTAGATCTCGAGGCATGTCAACGCTCCGCCGGAACAATCGTGGCGCCATCGATGGTCCGAACGTCGCAGATCGACCGTCGGGAATTCGGCCGGCGTGGAGAAGTCCGACGGCGATGGAACGGCGTCGAATCTCCAGTCGAGTGACACCATGGTCGACGTGGACGCATGGCGCACGAGGGGGCGTTCTCGTCGATCGCTCGTCTCGTTTCGGTGTTCATGGCGCCAGCGGGAGGTGGGGGAGGATGTACTCGTTCTCCACGATCCACTCGAGTCCGCTCCGCCAGATCAGGGTGTTCGCCACCATCATGGCGATGCCGAGCACGATCGCGATCGGACCGATGGCGCGTGGGAAGANGACGCGGCCAAGAAGGCCGATCGAGATCACCGTCGCCCAGCCGTAGTTCGCCGTGTAGAGGAAGGATTCGCCTCGCCCGTAGATCGCGTGGAGAAGGACCCCGAACAGCGCGAAGAGTGGAATGAACACGGCTCTGGCCGGAATCACCCGAAGCGAGCAGGCGGTCAGGAGCAGGACGAGGAGTCCCGAAACGTACGCCGGAATCGTCGTCCAGTTGAANTCGAGGGCGAGCATGGTTTCGGGCGGGGTGCCGCGATACTGGCTCATCGGTGGTCCGATCCACGCGAGTGCGAGGACGGAGTCCCACCATCCGCCTTCCATGTAGAGGAGCAGTTTTCGTTCATTGAGAATCTCGAGGAAGTGCCGCATCGTCGGGTCCATCACCAGGTACCACCCCACGACGTGGANGAGGGAGAGCAGGCCGATTCCCGCCAGGCCCGCGGTGAACAGGGTGGGAAACCTNCTCGTCATCTCGCAGGTCAGCGNACGTGGCCGAAGCCGGCGGACGAANCGTGCGGGAACCAGTGCCAGGCCGGCGAGCGCTCCGTTGGTGATCGTGATGGATGCCGCGAGCGCGATCGCCAGCCCGTAGGCCGCGAGGGTCTTTGGCGAGGCGTGATTCCAGATTCGTGGAAAGAACNTCGGGTGACTCAGGATCAACGCCGAGAGCAGCAGGCTCGTGGGTGCGAGGACGTGAGTCTCGAGGACGACGCTCCAGTTCGTGGTGCCGGCCGTTCCCAGCCATGCCATCGACAGGGCCATCGCATTGAAGGTCGAGAAACCGATCTGCTTCGCGAGGGCGAACAAGAGTGCGAGATTCAAACCGAGCAGGCAGGGAGTCGCGATGTTCCACAGCTGCATCCCGTCGAGGCCGAATGCGGTGGAGGTCTTCTGGTACGCCCCGCAGATGGCGTACCAGGCGGGATGATCGGCGCCGGCGGCGTATTCCTCGGGACGAGCCGAGTATCCGAGGAGTTGTTCCCGCAGATCGTCCATGTCCGAGGCGTGGTAGCGGCCGTGCGTGGGCACGCCCGGCATCGCGTCGACCTGGATAAACCCGACCAGGACCCCGGCGAGGATCAGGGTCATCAAGCAGGCGAGTGTCGATCGGGTGGGGAGCGTCAAGGAAGAGCCCGTTGCTTCAGGAGCTGAATCGAAATTTCGTTTCGGGGCTGCTCCCCCCCGGAGGAACCCGCCCTTGGCGTTCACGGCGTGAATCATGCAGCGTAACGCACCCGAGAAACCGAGCGGCCATGAAAAATCAGGCGGCGTGATTATCGACCCAGCGTCTCATCGCGGCCGACGGCCCGCGTGTCAGTCCGATGCCCCCGGCTTGCCGGTCGGCGTGCAGACGAGGTTCGGTGGATGCGCTCCGCGGCGACACGCGCAGCCGATCTCCGTGCCGAGGGTGCTCGGCGGCGCAGGGGGCGCGTGCTGGATCGTCGGGCCGCGTCCGCCGGTCGGCCGGCGGGCCAAGAAGCCGCCGCCGTCGCCCGGGCACGTTCCCCAGGATGCGAAGAGCAGCCCGAGGTCCGATCCGCCGACGAGGCCGTCGCCGTCGAGGTCGGCGGGGGAATCGGAGGGGCCCCACGACACGAGCAGGACGGCGAGGTCTGCGCCGTCGACGATGCCGTCCTCGTTGAAGTCGCCCTGACACGGTCTGTCGAGGACGTACAGCTGTCCGAGGAAGGAGAAACCCTTGTACGTTTCGTTCGGGTCACCGAGTTCATTCTCTCCCATGACGAGCCGGAAGTGCCTCGGGATCTCCGGGTCGTGGTACGGATTGTCCGGGCCGGTCTCCAGTCGGCCCTCCGTGATCATCGGTGTCAGATTCCAGGAGACCCCGGCGTCGTTCAGCCACGACATCTGGTCGCCTTCCAGTCGCACGTCGCCGAGATGCCACGGATTCTCGACCGGGATCTTCTGGTACCTGCCGAGCACGTCCTCGACTTCGAGTCCCTCGTACGACACGTCCGCGACCGCGTTCCGGAGTCCGGCGACGAAGGTCGGTTCGGTCGCGTCCTGCAATCGCTTGAAGACGGATTCGTGGT
>NYVS01000107.1 GCA_002684755.1 Phycisphaerae bacterium | reverse complement strand
ACGGCGGTTCCTCCATGGTCTTGAGCAGGGCGTTGAACGCCGCGTTCGAGAGCATGTGGACCTCGTCGATGATGTAGATCTTGAACGGCGAGCGGGCCGGTCGGATGCTCGCGTTGGCGATCAGGTCGCGGGCGTCCTGGACGCCGTTGTTGCTCGCACCGTCGATCTCCACGACGTCCATGTCCTCGCCCCGAAGGATCGCGTCCTCGACGGCCTTGCCTTCGCCCTCGGATCCGGTGGCGTTGAGGGCCCGGGCGAAGATCCGCGCCATCGAGGTCTTGCCGACGCCGCGGGTTCCGCAGAAGAGATAGGCGTGGGCGGTGCGATCCCGTTCGATCGCCCGTTCCAGGGTCTCCGCGATCGATTCCTGCCCGACCACTTCGCCGAAGTTCCGGGATCGATAGCGTCGTGCGAGGACCTGATAGCCGGGAACGGTTTCGGTGGCGGTTTCGGGCATCGAGCGCCGGGGGTCGAGGGGCCGAGGAAAGACGCCGTCGGAACGGCGAAAGAGGCGACGGGCGACGCGGGATGGCGGCGTGGAGGACGGCCAGGCGATCGACGGCCCGAACGACGACGCGTATGGCTGCTGCCGTCAAGCCCTGACCAGGTTGGCGAGCCGTCCGTCCGACGGACCCGACCGTCCTCCACGCCGCGATCCGCGACGCGATGCGACATCCTAGCCCGAATCCGGTTTCGAAGCCCGGAGGCGACGGTCGACCAAGTAGAATCCGGGACGATGGAACGCGACGACGCCATTTCTCCGCCCGTCTCCCCGATCGTGACCCCCTCGGACCTCGATTCGAGCCGGCTCCGTTCGCAGCGGCTGCTGCTGCTCGTGGTCCGCCTGCTGTTCCTCGTGCTGCTCGTCTCCATCTCGATGCTCACCATCGCGGGTCGGCAGTCCGGCCCGCTCGAATTCCGGCTTCAGACGTTCCTCGGCGTCCTGCTCGCCAGCGCCGCGGTCGGGACG
Organism: Phycisphaerae bacterium; assembly: GCA_002684755.1. The sequence continues at coordinate 32,038 of NYVS01000107.1, read as the reverse complement.
ATCGTGATCGTCCTCGACGTGATGACGCCCAACAAGCGGCTGTCCTCGGTGGTCGGCGTCTACCTGGGGATCTGCTTCGGACTGCTCGCCGCGGTCGCGGTGAGCTTTCTGATCGACGTGGTCGCGAACGCGATGGGCGGGATCGAGAGCACCACCTCCATCTACCTCGGGGTCTCGAAGGCGACCCTCGCCCTGGTCTTCTGCTACCTGTCCGTCTCGGTGGTGCTGACCACCAAGGATGATTTCCGCGTGGTCCTCCCCTACGTCGAGTTCGCCCGACAGGTCCGCGGAATCCGACCGCTGCTGGTCGACACCTCCTCGCTGGTCGACGGACGCATCGAGGACGTCGGACGAGCCGGTTTCATCGATGCACCGATCCTGATCGCCGAGTTCGTGCTGGAGGAACTCCAGCGGCTGTCCGACAGCAACGATCGACAGAAACGGCTCCGCGGGCGTCGCGGTCTCGACGTGGTCACGAACATGCAGCAGAATCCGTTTCTCGACGTCGCGATCGATGGAACCCGACCGCCCGGGGTGGGCGTCGACGCGATGCTGGTCGAGATGGCCCGCGGTCAGGACCTTCGGATCCTGACCTCCGACCTGAATCTGCGGAAGGTCGCCGAGATCAACGGCGTGACCGTCCTCAACATCAACGACATCGCCCGCTCCCTGCGGCCCGCCTCCCTTCCCGGCGAATCGATGGAGATCGAGCTCGTCAAGGCCGGTGAGGAACCGTCCCAGGCGGTCGGCTATCTGCCCGACGGCAGCATGGTCGTGGTGCAGGACGGCGGCGGCCGGGTCGGCGACATCGTCGAGGCGGTGATCACCAATTCGCTGCAGACCGCGGGCGGAAGAATGATCTTCGCGAAGCTGGCCGACGGTGATGCGACTGGTCCGGCTGATGGGACTGCTCGGCCTGACCCGGGGAATCCCGCGTCATCGGGCTCCATCGGACGGGCCGCGACATCGCAGCCCAAGGCGACCGGCCGCGGTCCCAAGGAAGGNGGCGGAAATTCGAGCGAGCGTGGGCGATCACCGAGACGCAAGTCCCGCCGCGACTGACCGGCCCACCGACGNTCAATCCTCGACCGAGTCATGTCCGCGTTCGAACGCCGCCATCCGATCCCCGAACGCCTTCGCCCGGTCGAGACCACCACGACCGATCGGCTGCCGGACCTGGTGCATCGACAGCGTCGGCATGAAGCGGCGTCCGCCTCGCCCTTCCTCGGAGCGGTGCGGCTCGAGGCACCGAGGATCCCAGGGAAGCCCGAGAAACTCGATCAGTCCGCGGATCCGGGGCTCCGGNTCGGTCACCAGTGCGGTGTAGTCGACTTCGAACCAGGGGTTCGGCACTCGTTCGCGCATCGCGTTCGTGAACCGGGCCTGGCTTCGGATCATCCGGCCGATCCAGTCGAGACGCGTGGTCCAGGGCATGCGATCGTGCGCGAGATTCTGACCGTAGATCGAGATCGCCACGTCCGCGGGTTCACGATCGAGGGTGATGATGCGGGCATGCGGGAACCACCGACCGATGACCGGAAGGTGCTGCCAGTTCGAAAGATGCTTGTTCACGATGCGATCCGACCGGCCGAACAACGCGGTCTGCCGTTCCAGGTAGTCCGAACGCATTCGTTCGAGCAGGTCGGGCGGCGCCCCGGCGAGTCCGTCGCCCCCGCTTCCGTCGATCTGATCGCGAAATCCTCGAAGCACGTCGCCCACGAGGCCGGTCTCCCCCGCCCCGTGCGCCTGGGGATGGACNCCGATGATCCGTTCGACCAGCGANGTTCCGCTCCGCGGGAGCGACGCGATGAACACCGGAACCTCGGTCGCCTCCGCGGTGCTCGGATCGGTTCCGGCNTCGATCCGGTCGGTCGCGGCGATGATCTCGTCGAGCCGCCGGTCCCAGGCGTCGGGATCGAACGCCACNGGAAGGACCGCGTGGGCGGCGTCGTAGGCGTCCATCGCCTCGTCGATCCGGCCCAGCTTCTCGAGCATCCGGCCGCGATGGAGCAGCAGTCGACGGCGGACCGGCGGCGGCGTCGACGACGCGTCCAACAGACGATCCGCGACGACCAGCGCGTCCTCGCGACGTCCCGCGAGCTCGAGGACGTTCGCGTACGACTCTCCCATCTCCGGATCGAGCCCCCGCTTCGAGATCGTCCGCTCGACGAACTCGATCGCTCGATCGTGATCGCCGGCACCCTCGAGGGCCTGCACGAGCATCGCTTCAGCGCGACGGTTGCCGGGCATGCGACGACACGCTTCGCGGGCGGACGCGATCATCTCCGAGTACCGGCCACCGAGCTTGTGGATCACCGCCTGATCGAGTGGGATCATGGGATTCCGCGGGTCGGCCTTGTGGGCGCGATCGAGGATCCGCTGCGCGTCGAGCATCAATCCACCCTTCAGCAGGATCAACGCCTTGATCCGAAGCGCGTTCGGGTCCTTCGGATTCCGGGCGACCGCGGCGTCCACGAGTCGGGCCGCCTCCACCGTGCGGCCGGCGTGNAAGAGCTCGGTGGCTCGCTGGAGATTCGGATCAGGCGCCCCCGTCCGCGGAGCGCGACTGCCGGGTCTGCTCGTGGGTTTCCGCTTCATCGTCGCTCCATGCTATTCGAAGCCGTCGTCGAAGCCGTCGTCGAACCCCTCGTCCCGGAACGACGAACCGCGGCCGAAGGCGTCCCCTCGGGCGCCCGCGACCGCGGTGGGCTCGTCTTCATCGAGCGACTCGCTTCCCCGNTCGTCAACGACCGAGGGCGAGAAGCTGCGTCATCAGTTCATCGGTCGTCGTGATCACTCGACTTGCGGCCGAGTAACCGGTCGACGCGAGAATCATGTCGATGAACTCCTGAGAGAGATCCACGTTGGAGAGTTCGAGCGCNCCGCCCACGATCCGGCCGGTGCCGAACTCCCGGGCGGTCGCGATCAGGGGCGTGCCCGAGTTGGGCCCGCCGCCGAAGAGGTTGTCGCCGACGTCGACCAGTCCCTCCGGATTGGAGAACTTCGCGAGCGCGACCTGACCGATGGTCCGGGTGAGCCCGTTGGTGAAGGAACCGGAGATCATCCCGTCCTCGCCGATCGAGAACGAGCCGAGGGTGCCGATCGGCGANCCGTCCTGGTAGACGGCCGCGAANTTGCTGGCGCTGTCGGTGAAGCTCGACACCGAGTCGGTGCCGCTGTCGAAGTCCATGTTGACGGTGAGCGGGTTGACCGCNCCGTTCGCCCGCTGGATCGAGAAGCTCTGGTTGGTNGCACCGACGAATCGNCCGTTCGCGTCGAAGCTGACCTCNCCGAGGGCGAGGAGGCGGTCGGCGGCGTCGTTGTCGCTGGACTCCGCGACGAACTCCCAGGTCGTGCCGCCGGAGGCCTGNGTGCCCTGCAGCACGAAGGAGAGATCGATGGTGAGCGGCGTGCCGAGCGAGTCGTAGACCACGAANCTNGTCCGGACGCTCTCGCCCTCCGCATCGGAGATCTTGGACATCACCAGGGGATTGGCGAGTCCGGAACCCGGCGTGTCGATCGTGATGTCGCCGGTCTCGATGTCGAGATCCTGCACCGTTCCCTCGTTGCCGGTGATCACGATGGATCCGTCGACCCCGATGGTGACCGAGCCGCCCAGGTCGCTGACGCTGCCGATCGCGGTGGAGTCGGTGCCGAGGTACTCGTCGAGGAAGTCGATGTAGTCGCCGAAGGTCGTCGCGTTGCTGGTGATCTCGAAGCTGGCGGATCCGAGGTCCTTGCCGCCCTTCTCGACGCCCGCAATCGTGATCGTGCTCCCGACCACCGAGGCGGCTTCGAAGGCGAGCGTGAAGCCGCCGGCCCCGTCGCTCACGTAGATGTCCTGCGCTCCGAACTGGGTNGAGCCGTCGACCGGCGTGGTGCCNCCCGCATCCGTGTAGAAGGCTCGGGTCTCGTGCACCGAACCGGTGGTGGCGATCTCCCCCGAGGCGTTCAGATTGCCGTTGAAGATCACGTTGCTGGTCTGCTCGGCGAGGGTGAGCGTGCCCACCGGGATGTTCAGTTCCGCGAGGTTGCCCTCGACGATGTTGAACTGGTCGTCGACCGCGTAGCCCATGACCTTCGCCCCGGACTGGGTCATCAGGTCGTTCTCGGGATTGCGGATGAAGCCGCCCGACCGGGTGAAGTACCGCGAACCCGCCTGGTTCACGATGAAGAAGCCGTCACCCTCGATCGCGAGATCGGTGGCGACACCGGTGACCCCGATCGCACCGTTGGTGAAGTTGCGCTGGGTGCCGCCGATGGTCACGCCGAGACCGATCTGGCCCGGGTTGCTTCCGCCGGTCGCGTCTCCGGGGGCCGTGCCGAGCGAGAAGTTGCGACTGAAGGTCGGCGCGAACGTCATGCGGTTCGACTTGTAGGCCGTCGTATTGACGTTGGCGATGTTGTTACCGATCACGTCGAGGCGACGCGAGTTGCTGGTGAGACCGGAAAGACCGGTGAAGAGTGCGGTGGTGGATGCCATGTCGGACTCCTGGACTCGCTCGGCGGCTCAGGCCGCGTCGTCGCGTGTGATGGACGGGGATTCGGATTCCGGACCGGTGGAGGCGTGTTCGAGCGCCTCGACGATCCCGGTGGGAAGACTGGTGGCGACCGGCCCGGTGGCGCTGGTCGGCGTGGCCTCGGCGTCGCCGCCGAGCCGGACCGCGGCGTCGATGGGAAGCAGCGGCGTGGAAGAGGCGTCGTCGGCCGCGAGCTCGCCGTCGATCCGGCGTTCCGCGACCTCGAGCAGCAGCGGTCGATCCTCGGCGATCACGAGCACCCGCTCGTAGCCCGCGGCCTCCGCGGCGTCGGCGATGCCGGCGAGACGCTCGGCGAACCGATCCTCGACCGGCTCCTCGAGGCGGGCCTGGTCGATCGAACGACCGCTCGCGAACTCGCCGTCGGCGGCGCGGGCGAGGAGATCGTCGAAGTCCGCGGTCTCGACCGACGCCCGACCTTCCGCCGAGCCGATCCCGGCGGGTCGGACCGCCGGTTCGAGTCGTCGAAGAAGTTGTCGGGGATCGATGTTCACGTGCGGATGTTCCGGTGGTGCCCGATGCGGCTCGGGAGTGGATCGGAGGAGGATCGAACGAGGATCAGGGGAGCGTGCTGGGGTCGACGATGATCTCGACGTTGTCCATCGGGAGGAGGTAGCCGCTGCTCAGTTCGAGCGACACGGAGTCACCCTCGCGAAGCACGGACAGCACCGATCCCGCGGTTCGATCACCGGTCGGCAGAATTCCCTGCACGGTCTTGCCGAGCAGGTTGCCCGCGGAGGAGAGCTGGTTCTGGAAGACGATGTTCTCGAGCTTCTCGGTCATCGAGATGTCGGATTCGATCTGACGGATCGAGTTCAACTGGTCGAGCAGCGCGGAGGAGTCGTTGGGCTCGAACGGATCCTGCTGCTGCAGTTCCGTGAAGATGATCTGCATGAAGTCCTCGGAGGACATCTCGTTGAATCGATTGGCGCCGGAGTTGCCCGCCACGCTCGATGCTGCCGATGGAATCGCACTCATGGAAGAAACCTCCGTGACTCACTCGTTCGAGGTCCCGCCGGAACCGGCGAGCACCTCCTGGAAGCGGTCCGATTCGGACCGGTTCCGTTCCGACCGTCGGTGCGTCGCGTCGTCGCGTCGTCCCCGACTTCGTTCGTCCGAGGCATCCTGCCGGTCGGACGATCCCTGGCCGTTTCGGGCATCCTGCCCGTCGCCGCGGGAATCCCCGCGTGGCCCGGACGAGTCCGCGGTGGTTCGGGCCGTCGACTCGACCGTGAGTCGCTCGACCGCGAAGCCGCGATCCTCGAGGGCATGTCGCAACACACCCAGGTTCTCTCGAAGCAACCCGCGTGCCGCGTCTCCGGCGGCCGCGAGGACCACCTGCACCCGACCCGCATCGAGACTCATCTCCATCCGGACCTGGCCGAGATTTCCGGGATCCAGTCGCATCACGAGGGTTCCGCCGCGTTGGGAGGTCAGCGCCTGAAGGCCTCGCGCGACGCCTCCGAGGGTGCGTCCCGATTCCGCGTTCGCCTCGACCGGCGCAACCGACGCCGGTCCGGTCGGCAGGGACTGCGCGTCCGGCCCCGTGGGGCTCGGCCCCGCGACGCCGGCGGTGGCCGAAATCGATCCGACCGCGGCGACGGCCGTCGATCCCGGGACATTCGTCGACCTGACGCCGTTGCTCGCGTCCCCGTCGGCACGGGCGTTTCGAAGTTCGGTGTTCATTTCGGCGGCGCGGGCGACGGCGGTGCCGGCCGGTGGTCGCGGCTCCGGCTTCCCGTTCACCCCTCCCCGCGATCGCGGATCGATCGCGGCGGTGGCCGCCGGATCCAGGACCCGCATGCCTTCCGGAATCGCCTTCGCACCCGTTCCATCACCGACCGATGTCGTGGCTGCCGCCGCGCCGTTCGAATCGGTCCGGGTCACGGCTCGTTGATCGGTCGTCGATCGGACCGCACCGCTCGCGGAGGCCGCTGCGGTCGCGGTGGTCTGATTGATCGGGCCGGCCAGTTTGGTCGCGGCGGCCATGCCCTGTCCGGAAGCGGTCGACGGATCGGGCAGACCGGTGTTCGATCCGACCTTCGCCGCGACGCCCATGCCCGGCGTCGTGATCCGTCCGGCTTCCATCCCTCGATCCTGTCCGTCGGTTCCACCCGGATGCGACGATCCGGTCTCACCGGGAGCTCCGGCTCCACCGCCGCCCGCCGTGAGCACGGAGGTGGAATCGATCCTGCCCGCGAGCGTCGCCGGGCCGGACGCCACGACATCGACGGGGTCGGACTGGTCGCCCGGGTTCGGAATCGATCCTGATTCCAACTCGACCGGCGATGGATCCGAGTCCTCATCCCCGAGCGTCCGGTCGGTGGATTCGCCCGAAGACGACGTCGATCGCTCGTCCTCGGTGTTTCGATCCGCGGCCTCGATGTTCGATGGTCGCGCAGGATCCGCGGACTCGGTCGCGCCGGTTTCGCGCCGATCGCCATCCACTCGCGCCGTTTCGAGGGAACGCGAGGCGTCCTCCAGCGTTCCGGCGAAGGGCGGGGTATCAGGCCTGGAATCCGCCTCCGGGGGCGTTGGAGGCTGAATCGCGGGTTGAATCGGCATCGCCTGCATCGGGGTTCTCCGGATCCACCGCATCGATCGCGGTTCGATCTCGGAGTTGCAGAAGCAATTCCCCTGCCATCGCGGTCTTGCCCCGCTCGATGAAGCCTTCGAGGATCTCCTGCCGACGCTCCTCCTCGACCGCCGCGAGGAGGTCGACCACCAGAAGCGTTTCATCCCGCGAGAGAAAATCCTCGACGACCGCGATCGCCGCATCGATCTCGATGGCCGTGACGTCCCCGACCAGTCGGACGAATTCGGCATCGCGGGATCGTGCCTCCATCGTGGCGATCCTCGCTTCCCGCGCATCGAGCGCCGAGGACCGTGCGGCCCGCAGCCGGTCGAACTGCAGCGCCTGCTGATCGATCTCCCGCTTGAGAGTCTCGGCCTGGCGTTGCAGACGAGCCTGCCCGAGACGCTCCAGTTCGCGGTACTGCTCCTGGGCGTCGATCGCCCCCTCCGTCGAGAAGGGCATCTGGCCCCAACGTTCGAGTTCGATGGCCTCTTCCGCGGCCTGCGCGTCGAGCGCGGCTCGTTCGCTGACCAGTCGCGCGGCTTCCGCGGTCGGGATCCGGAAGAGTTCACGCACCTCGTCGAGTCGATCCTGATCGAGCCGTTCGGTCCAGCCGAGCCAGCCGATCGCGAGTCCGATCGCGAGCAGGTTCACCACGGCGAGGAAGGCGATCATGTTCCAGAGCGTTCGCATCAGAGGGACTCCACCGTTCGTCGGGACCCGCGGATCACCGCCATTTCATCGAGTTCGGCCTGTTCGCGTCGATCCTGTTCCCGTCGCCACGCCTCGAATCGACGCTCCTTGAGAATCTCCACGGCGCGTCGCGCCCGGGAGGCCGCTCGAAGGCCCTCGCGAAGCGTCTCGAGCCGGCGGTGGATCCCCGCCAGCTCCAGCACCACCCGCTGGGCGTCCCGCATCTCGGCGAGCGACGCGTTGGCCTGGCCACGGAGACTCGACGCGTCGATTCGGCCTTCGAGCCGACCTCGAAGCTGGGATCTGGCTTCACCGATCTGCGACTGGCGCCGCCGGAGTCCGTCCTCCAGTCGACGTCGCGCGGTCTCCATTTCCGCCACGCGGCGATGTTCCTCGCGCTCGGCGCGAAGCCGGGCGTCGAGCACCGCCTGCAGTTGGAATCGAAACCTGGGCATGAAGGGAGGAACCTCGGGTCAGGATGCGCCGGCGGCGGTCGCCGCCTGTCGGAGCCGCTCGCTTTCGGCGGCGAGTTCGTACAACGCGCGGCAGGTGTCGGGGAACGAGGATCGTTCGTCCCGGTCCTGCCGGAGAAAGGCGTCGAGCCGCGGTCGAAGCGCGATCGCCACGTCGGTCATCGGATTCGAGCCGGCCGCATACGCGCCGATGTTGATCAGCTCCTCGCTTTCGCGATAGGCCGCGAGCAGTTCGATCACCCGCCGCCGCGCGACCTCGTGGTTCCGTTCGCTCACCTGGTCCGCGACCCGGGAGATCGAATCGAGGGGTTCGATCGCGGGAAAGTGGCCGCGGGAGGCGAGCCGTCGGCTGAGCACCACGTGACCGTCGAGGATTCCCCGGGCGGCGTCGGCCACCGGTTCGTTCATGTCGTCGCCTTCGACCAGCACGGTGTAGATGCCGGTGATCGAGCCGCCTCCCTCGATCCCACCCGCACGCTCGAGGAGCTGCGGGAGCAGCGAGAACACGGACGGGGTGTAGCCCTTGGTCGCGGGTTGTTCGCCCGCGGCGAGGCCGATCTGACGCTGGGCCTGTGCGAAGCGCGTCACCGAGTCGACCATCAGCATCACGTCGAGTCCGCCATCGCGGAAGTGTTCCGCGGCGGTGATCGCGGCGGCCATCGCCCGGACCCGGAGGAGCGGACTCTCGTCACCCGTGGCGACGACCACGACCGAGCGGGCCAGGCCCTCCCCGCCGAGCGCGTCGACGATGAATTCCTTGACTTCGCGCCCACGTTCACCGACCAGGGCGATCACGTTCACGTCGGCGCTGGTCCCGCGGGCGATCCCCGAGAGCAGCGTGCTCTTGCCGACGCCTGCGCCGGAGAAGATCCCGATCCGCTGGCCCTTGCCGATGGTGAGGAGACCATCGAGCACCCGCAGACCGGTGCCGAGCGGCTCGGAGATCATGCCTCTGGCCATCGGATTGAGGATCGGTGGAAAGAGCGGTCGCGGCGTCAATCCCGACGGCGGCGGTCCGCCGTCGATCGGGCGGCCGAGTCCGTCGACCACCCGGCCGAGGAGCGCATCCCCCACCATCATCGAATCACTCACCCGCTCGAGATGCACCCGGTCGCCCGGGGAGGTTCCGGTCGCGCCACCGAGCAGCATCACGATCGCGCGGGTCTCGTCGAAACCGACGACCTCGCCGAGCACGCCTTCACGGCGCGGGTCGTCGCCGCCGATCCGGACCACCGAACCGATCGGCACCCGAAAACGCCGGACCAGGACCGTGAGGCCGCGAACCGCGTCGACGGTGCCCACGATCGCGCGGGACTCGAAGCCCCGGACCGTGTCGACGGCCGCGTCGAGGAACGTCATTCGTCGCCCTCCCCGGTCGTCGGGGAGGAACCGCGGTCCGCATCGGGCTCACCGCTCGACGGCGTGCTCGACGGCGATTCGAGCAGTTCGGGAAAGAGGCCCTTGACGATCCGCGACATCTGGACGTCCAGTCTCGCGTCGACCTCGCCGTCCCCCGCCGCCGCCACGCAGCCACCACGAACGATCGTGTCGTCGGTCTCGAAGACGAGATCGTGGGCCTGACCGGCGCCGGCGATCCCGACGACCTGCTCGAAATGGGACTTCACGATCTCGAGGTCCTCGGGGTGCACCCGCAGGCGGATGCCGGTCGCGGACGCGAGCATGTCGATCGCCGCCGCCGCCTGCTCGGCCACCCGGCCCGGATCATGCGCGGGCAGTCGTCCCAGCACCCGTTCCGCGATCGCGATCGAGAGTCGAAGCAGATCGCGACGAGCCTCCTCGCGAAGCGTCTCGCGGCCTGCGATGAACGCCTCGAGGGAGGCGCTCCAGCCGGTCGCGATCGCCTCCAACCGTTCCTCCATCGACGCCATGGCCTCCGCCCGCCCCTGTTCGTGGCCCGTTTCCAGTCCGGTCTTCCGGCCTTCCGCCAGCCCCGCCTCGAGTCCTTCGGTGCGGCCGGCCTCGGCCGCGTCACCGGTGAGGCGAGCCGCTTCCTCGCGGGCCGCGTCGATGATCGCGTCCGCTTCGAGCCGAGCCGACGCGACGATGTCCACGGCCTCCCGGCGCACGTCCGCGAGGTCGAGGACGACCGCCGATCCCAGCAGTTCGCGAGCTTGTGCGTTCTTGACGATCGGCAACGGGAATCTCCAGGATCAGACGACCACGTCGCCGCCACCACCACGACCCGCGATCACGATCTCGCCGGCGTCCTCGAGGCGTCGGACCACGTCGACGATCCGCTGCTGCGCGGTCTCGACGTCGCTCACCCGGACGGGCCCCATGAATTCCATGTCGTCCTTGATCATCTCGGACGCCCGACTGGACATGTTTCCGAGGATCTTCTCCGTGAGTTCCGGCGACGCCATCTTCAACGCGAGACAGAGCTCGTCGTTCTCGATCTCCTTGAGCATCCGCTGGATGCCCTTGTCGTCGACGAGCTTGATGTCGTCGAAGACGAACATGAGCCGGCGGATCTCCTCGACCAGATCGGGATCCTCGGTCTCCACCCCTTCCATGATCGATCGCTCGGTGTTGCGATCGCACAGGTTGAGGATCTCCGCGACGGTGTCGACGCCGCCGACGCGTTCGGTGGAGTGCATGATCATGTTGCTCAACCGCGCCTCCAGCCCCCGCTCGACCTCGCGGATCACCTCGGGATTGGTCTGCTCCATGTTCGCGACGCGGCGGACGACCTCGATCTGCCGTTCCTCCGGGAGCCCGCCGAGGATCTCGGAGGCCTTGTGGTGCGGGAGGTGGCTGACGATGAGCGCGATGGTCTGGGGATGCTCGTCCTGGATGAAGGTGAGCAGATTCTCCGTCTCGGCCTTCTGCAGGAACGCGAAAGGCGTCCGCTGCACCTGGGTCTGGATCTGCTGGATCACGCGATCCGCGACGCCGCCCTCGAGTGAATCCTTCAGGAGCCGGGTGGCGTAGTCGAGCCCGCCCTCCCGCGCCCAGCCCTGGGCCATCGCGAGTCCGTAGAACTCGTTGACGATCCCCTCGCCAAGCTGCGAAGGGACGTCGCCCAGCGAGGCGAGCGCGCGGGTGACCTCCTCCACCGACTCGGTGGGCAGTTCGCGAAGGATCGCGCCCGCCGCGTCGGGATCGAGCAGCAGGAGCAGCACCGCGCTCTTCACCACGCCGTCGAGTTCGTCGGCGACGTCGGGGAGCTTCTGTCCCGGTCGGATCGTCATGAGCGTTCGTTCTCCGGCATCGTGATCAGCCTTCCGTTCTCATCCATCGCCGAAGAAGGGTCGCGACTTCGGTCGGCTCCTTCTTGATCAGTTCATTCAGCTGGTCGAGCATCTGCTTTCGACGCAGTTCCTCGTCGTCGAGTTCGACGCCGACCAGGGCGGGCGTCACCTCGTCGGCCTCCCCGACCACGACCTGGGCGTCGTCCTCGAGGACCGGCGGCACGCCGGCCAGTTCATCGACCGTCGGCATCGTCTCGGGCTCGGACGAGCGGCGAACCATCATGAACATCATCGCGAGCGATGCGAGGGCCAGTCCCACGAGTCCCGCGTTCTTGAGGGCACGGCCGGAGTCGCCTTCGGTGATCCCCGCGAACGTCTCGACCACCGACGTCGTGTCGGCGGCCTGGAGTCCGGAATCGCTGGCGAAGGGCATGATCGCGACCTTCACCTCGCCCACGCCGCCCTCCCGCAGGCTCGAATTGTCGACCAGCGGTTCGAGCAGGGCGACGATCTCGGTCCGGATCCGGGTCTTCTCCAACTCGAGTTCCGCCGCGGTGACCTCGACCGCGGTCTCGCCGTCCGCGAGGGTGCCGTCCGCGTTCGCCCGGATCGCGGCCTTGACCTCCGCCTCGGAGAGCAGGATCGCGGCGGTGACCTTCACCGGATGATTCGCCCGCTGACTGATGTCGGTTCGGACGCCGGGGACGCCGACCACGTTCTCGATCTCCTCGGTCTCGCGGGTCGCGACGTCGACGCCGGACGCGGGATTGCCGTTGATCGACGCCACGCCGCCCATCTGGGCCTGCGCGGTGCCGGCGTTCGATCGGAATCCGGGTGACCCACTCACGCCGGCGCCCGCGGGGGTCCGGGACTCGTTGGTCCGCTTCGACCGCTCCGCCTTCACCGGCTTGCCGATCTGGGTCTTCTGTTCGCTGATGTCCGCGACGAGGATCTGGGCGTTGACGCTGACCATCGCTCGCGGGAACGCCACGCGGACGACCCGCGAAAGCCGGGCGATCGCATCCCGCTCGAAGTCCCGGACCTTCGAGAGATAGTCGCCGCCGGTGCCGCTTCCATCCTCGCCGAAGGTGTAGGTCCGGCCGTTTCCGCCGTCGACCACCCTGATGTTGTCGAGTTCGAGATCGTTCTCGACCGCGAGCGCGATGAAGGCGATCGACTCCGCGGTGGATCGATCGAGTTCCCGCGACTTCATGCGGACGTTGACGCTGGCTTTCGGCGCCGGCCCGTCGAGCACGAAGGCCTTCCGCTTGCCGGTCGACACGAGGATGTTGACGCTGTCCACGCCCTCGATCATCCGGATGTTCTTCTCGGCCTCCGCGACCCGGGCACGTCGCCAGGTCTCCTGCATCTCCGATTCGGCCTGCCAGGATCCGGAACCCACCGCCGCCGCCGCCGCATCGTCGATGGTCGGGGCGAGGCCGTCGTTCTCCAGCATCTCGGTGATCGACCGCTTTTCGCGGACGTCGACCAGGATCACGTCGGTTCCGCCGTCCTCGACCTCGTAGCCGAGCTCGCGGACCTTGGAGATCGCCGTGGCCTTGTCCTCGATCCGCACCTTGATGGGAGACATCGAAGGCCCCGCGGCATACTGGGAGACGAGGAAGAACCCCATCGCCAGGATGATCGCGAGCGAGCCGATGAGCAGGCGGGCCGAGGGCCCGAGCTCGCCGAGTCGACGAGAAAGTTCGGTGATTGAATCTCGAAATCGCTGCACCACGGGGGAGGCCTCCATGCCATCCGTCGTGTTTCACGGGTTGTCCCGGCCTCCAGGCCGCGTTCGTCATCCTGACAAGCGCCCTGGACCGGTTTCCCTTTCGGCGGCCGGGAGTGGAATCCGGCCGACGAAGGGTGTGTCACACCCGCACGTTCTTCACCTCGTCGTACGCATCGACGAGCTTGTTCCTCACGGCGAGAAGCATCCGGAAGGCGGTGTCCGCCGTCTCCGTCGCGACGATGACCTGGTCGAGGGAAGCCTCGCCCGTCACCGCATCGATCTTGACCTGCTCAGCGTTCTGCTGAAGCCGGTCGACTTCGGCGATCTGNTTCATCAGATCGGTCTTGAAGTCGGCCCCACCGACGGCGCTTCGACCGTTGGCGGGCGTACCAAGCCCCTTCACACCGGGGGCGGCGATGCCCTGGGTCGGGTTGTTCGAGACGAGTCCGAGCGGATCACTCATGACGGAAGTCCTGAAAGGGGGAACTGATCATCACGCAAGTACGCGAAGACCTGCATCGATCATCGACCGGGTGGCCTCCACGGCCTGAATGTTGGCTTCATACGCTCGAAGCGCCTCGATCCCATCGACCATCGCGGTCGCNTAGTCCACGGCCGGGTAGTAGACGAAACCGTCTTCGCGGGCCGCGGGATTGTCGGGATCCTTGACCGGGTTGAACATGGGGAGCCGATCGACCCCCGCCACGTGGACGCCGAGGGGGTTCCCGGAATCGGGNTCGCCGGCCTCGAATCGGACCTGCATCACCTCGAACTCCGGGGTCCGCTGGTTGGCGAGATTCGCCGTGACCGCGTCCATCCGGACCCGTTGGGCCTGGAGACCGGAACCTGCGATGTCGAATGCGCCGTAGATGCTCATGCCGAATGCTCCATCGTCCTGAAGTCAATGCCTGTGAAGTCAGGGTCGTTCACGAATCGCCGCTCGAAGAATGTCATGGGACTTCCGAAAGAGCTCGCTGGCGAACCGGAACGTCATCGCGTTCTCCGTCAACCCCTGCATGAGCTGTTCCAGATTGCGGTCGTTCCCGTCGTGGTAGAGCAGATTGTCCCCCTGCTCCACCGGCCGAAGTTCGATGGAACGGTCCGAGAAGCGGATTCCCGCCCGGTCTTCGAACACCCCCGCCCCCTGCGAGACCATGTCGATTCCCGAGCGTTCCCGGTCGCGGGCCGCCCGCATCGCCGCTTGAAACTCGGAAACGGGGACATCGCGCGTGCGATATCCCGGGGTGTCGATGTTCGAGATGTTGTCCTGAAGGAGCTCGTTCCGCTTCCACGAGAACTGCATCAACCGCTCGAGATACGGCAGCGCCCCCGACCCGTCGATGCCGCCACTGCTCATCGATCACCTCCATGGAGTCGCGCAGAATTCGCCTGCAGACGCCGATCCTGCGCGGGTCGCCGAGTTGAATTTGCGCTCTTCGCCCTCAAAGGTCGGCCTCCACGATCTGNTCTTCCTTCCACTTCTTGAGCTTCAGCCCGAGGGTCCGGACCCCGATGCCGAGCGCCTTCGCCGAACGCTGCCGATGGCCGCCGTTCCGACGCAGGGTCGCGACGATCGTCTCCCGCTCGATGTCCGCGAGCGTGAGTTCACCGTCGCAGGCGAGCCACGCCTGGGCGGTCCCGATCGCGTGATCACCGTCCTTGACCTCGGTGGTCGAGGACGAAAGTCCGGCCTGCACCCCACCGATCGCGGTCGACTGCGCCGCACCGGCGGCGAGCCAGGGCGCGATCAGCGAACCCGGGATCTCATCGGTGGTCGCCAGCACCGAAGCCCGCTCGCAGATGTTCTGAAGCTCGCGGACGTTGCCGGGCCAGCCGTATCGCTCGAGCACCGAAACGGCGTTCCGATCCAGCGANCTGGCCGCACGNCCCTCGCGGGCGGCGACCGCTCGGAGGAAGTGCGACGAAAGCGATTCGATGTCCTCGGTGCGATCCCGCAACGCCGGCATCTCGATCGGAAGCACGTTGAGCCGGAAGAACAGGTCGCCTCGGAACCGTCCCGCATCGACCTCGGCCGCGAGATCGCGGTTGGTCGTCGCGATCAACCGGACGTCGACGGTCTGCGTGGTGCTGGACCCCACCCGCTCGAAGCTTCGTTCCTGAAGCACCCGGAGGAGCTTCGCCTGCAGCTCCGGCGGGATCTCACTGATCTCGTCGAGCAGCAGGGTGCCCCCGTCCGCGAGTTCGAAACGCCCCTTGCGAAGCCGATCCGCGCCGGTGAAGGCCCCCTTCTCATGACCGAAGAGTTCGCTTTCGAGCAGGCTCGCGGAGAGCGCCGCACAGTTGATGGCGAGGAACGGNGCGTCGCGCCGGGGGCTCGCCGCATGGATCGCTCGGGCCGCGACCTCCTTGCCGGTTCCACTCTCGCCGTTGATCAGGACGGTGCCGTGGCTGTCCGCGATCCTGCCGAGCCGNTCCCGGACCTCGGTCATCGCCGGACCGNCGCCGATCATCTCGCCCGCNTCGGCGACGGGCGTCGTCGGCGCGACCGCGGCCCGCAGGACCTGGTTCTCCGTCCGAAGCCGACCGTGCTCGATCGCCCGGTCGACCGCGATCATGAGTTCGTCACCGCTGAACGGCTTGGTCACGTAGTCGAAGGCGCCTTCGCGCATCGCCTCCACCGCGGTCTCGATGGTGGCGTAGGCCGTCATCAGCACCACCGGAAGGTCCTCGTCGATCCGGCGGATCGCCGCGAGCAGTTCGATCCCGCTCATGCCGGGCATCTGCAGGTCGGTGACGACCACCGCCGGCTTCTTCTCGGCCAGCTTGGCCAGCGCGGTCTCGCCGTCCGGGGCGCCGATCACCGCGTGACCCTTCCGCCCGAGGATCGTCGCGACGCTGTCACGCATCAGTTCCTTGTCGTCGACTACGAGAATCTTCGCCATCCATGGCCTCCATCGGGTGTCAAGACCCGACTCGTTCCTGTGATCTCAGGCCGCGCCTCGGCCCGAGTTGTCCCTGACCCGCCGCCGTACGGCGCCTTCGAGGGACCGCCCATCCTCATCCTCCACCGTCGCGTCGTCGCCGGGGGCGACGCCTGCGATCGGCAGTGACAGTCTCATGATCGTTCCAGGCTCCGCATCGAGCACGTCGAGCCGACCGCCGTGGGCGTCGACGATCCGGTGCACGATCGCCAGCCCGAGCCCGGTCCCCTCCGCCCGCGTCGTGAAGAACGGATTGAACATCCGCTCCCGGACCTCGCCGGGAATGCCGGGCCCGGTGTCGCGGATCTCGAAGACCGCGTGCCGAACCACGCCACGCTCGGGATCCCGCAGTTCACGTCGGTCGAGCCCGATCTCCAGGCGACGCGGACCATCGACCGCCGACATCGCCTCGCACGCGTTCCGCACCAGGTTGAGGAGCGACTGCTCGAGCAGCGACGCGTCCGCGACGANTCGGATCTCCTCGTCGATCGCGAGATCCACGTCGATTCCATGGGCGTCGACCAGGTCCTCGGCGTGCGCGACCGCGGCGAGCACGATCTCCGCGGGCCTGACCGCATCCGGCCGCACCCGGGTGTCCCGGGCGAACGACAGGACGTCGCCGACGATGAGGTCGAGCCGCGACACCGCACGGGAGACGCGACCGCAGAGTTCGAGTTCACCGGGCCGGTCCGCGAGATCCTCGGTCAGCACTTCGAGGTTGAGCGCGATCGCCCCGAGCGGATTGCGGATCTCGTGGGCGATGCCCGCCGCCATCTCGCCCAGCGCCGCGAGTTGTCGCGAGCGACGAAGCCGACGATGGGTCTCGTCGAGCTCGACCTTGAGCGACGCGACCTCNTCGCGAAGCGAGGCATGGGTGGCCTCGAGCCGACTCGTGACGTCGTTGAAACTCTGCATCAGATCGGCGAAGTCGTTCGCGTCGATCGGCGCGGAGGCGCGGGTGTCGGTCAGGTCGGCGTTGGTCTCGATGGTGCTCATCAGGCTTGATCCGCCAGATCCCGCCGATNTCCGGCGGATTCGGGATTTCCCGATCGATACGCGCGTCCCACCCGGCCNGCGAGCGTGATCTTCTCGAGTTCGATCCTCGATCGCTCGCCCTCGGTCCGGGCGAGCTCGAGCGACTCCGCGTCCCGGGCCTCGATCTCGGAGGCGAGCCGCTCCGCCACGCCGAGGCGTTCGAGCAGCCGCTCGTCCATCGTCCCCGCGACCTCGCGGGCCATGGCCTCGAACGCGGCCGCGTCGTTCACCAGCGATTCCACGATCGNGGCNCGCTCCGTGAGCATGCGATCCAGTCCGCCGAAGTGCTTTCGACGGATCGCTTCGGACTGCCGAACGGCCAGCGTCAACACCGCTTCCAGNCGTTCGATCCGNGATTCGACCGCCGCACGNACGCGATCGGTCACCGGCCCGGTCTTCGATGCGTCATCACTCATCCGGCACCTCCCCCGCCGCCCGGCGGAAAGAGCCGAAGCCATCGGTCGAGCGAACCGCTTCCGCCGCCGACGAAGAGATCGGGACCATGACGTTCCAGTCGATCCTCGTCGACGCCCGTCGAGACGCCGTCCATGCGACGTCGTTGCTCGATCCGCTGAAGCTTGATCCGGGCCCGACGGGTCGCCTTCCGGGCCATCTCGTCGTCACCGATCCGGGACGCGAGATTCGCCAGCGAGACCAGCGCCTCCACCGCGACCGGCTCCTCCGCGAATCGCTGCTCCACCTCGCGGTAGACCTTGATCGCCTCGTCCATCTCGCCGAGGCGTTCGCGAACCGTTCCACGCTGGAGCCCCGCCACCCGCAGCAGATTCCGCTGCAACGGCGTGAGCAACGGCGGATCCACGCCGTCGAGGCGATCGACGACGCCCTCGAATCGCTCGAGCGCCCGCACCAACGCCGAACGACGGGAGATCTCGAGTTCGGCGCGATATCCGGGGGAGATCGGCGAATGCTCGAGGTCCCGGGTCGAATCATCGTCGAGCTGGCTCGCGAGCCGNTCCGCCCGATGAAGCCAGGCGACGCCGGCGAGCGCGGAGGCCTCACCCCATCGATCGTCCGTGGGATAGCGGTCGAGCCAGGGCTCGAGCCCCTCGACCGCTTCAAGCCATCGTTCCTGGCCCACGANCAGTCGACCGAGGTGGAAGGTCGCATCGCGATAATCGGCGGACCGAGGATCGACCTCGCGTCCCTCGAGAAAATCCCGAAGGAGCCCCTCCGCCTCGAGCGCTCCGCCGCTTCCGGGCGTCGCGAGCAGGGCGCGGGCGAGTCCGACCTTGGCGCGGGTCCANTACCCGGACTTCTCCTCGGGCCTCGCTTCACCTTCCTCGAGCAGGCGTCGGTACCAGACCCCCGCCTCCTCGTATCGCATCATCCCGTGAAGACCGAGCGCGATTCGATACATCGCTTCCGGCCGGTTCTGATGATCGGTCTCGCCATCCACGAATCGTTCNTAGAGCGCGAGCGCCTTCCGTGGGCGACCCGCGGTGTCGTACAACTCGGCGGCCTGCCACAGCAGATCGCTNCGGTAGGTCGCGGACGGCGTGAGGACGTCGATCTCGAGGACCGCCTCCGCCGCGGCGACCAGATGTCCGTTCGCCTTGACCCGCGCCGCCACCGGAATCGCCTCGTACGAGACGTCGCGAAGATCGATGCCGTCGAACCGGGGGCCCACCGCGAGCTCCACCGAACGCCGATGCGTGTCGGCGACCCTCGACAAGGCCTGCATGCGTGCCGAGGGATCGTTCCCGAAGCGAACCGCGAACACCGCGAGATCGCGTGCGATCGAGACGACCACCGTTTCGGCTTCNCGATCCGTGATCGCCTCGGCGTGACCCATCATCCGGTCCGACGCCCGGATCGCGGCCAGCACGGCTTCTTCGAGGACNGCGGGCGAGAACGCGGGGTTCCCGCCCACCACGACCGCGGCATCCGAGAATTCCCGGATCGCCACTTCCGGCTCACCGGTGATCGCCGCGAGTTCACCAAGTCCGATCCGGGACGCCAGCCGCTGGCGAGCGGTCACCTGCGGCACGGAGAAGACGCCGGAGAACCGACGCTTCGCGTCATCGAACTCGTCACGTGCGAGATGCAGACGCCCGAGCGAGATCATCGCCTCCGCGGCGACCGGGGCCGTCGATCCGAGGTGGTCGATGACGAATTCGTAGCGTTCCGCGGCCGGAATCGGCCGACTCGCCGCGAGATACGCGTGGCCGAGAAGCACGTGAAGTTCCGCCCAGTCGACCACCACCCCGGGCGACTGNTCGGCGGCACCTTCCAGGCGCTGCATGTCGACGATCATCGCCGGCACCAGCCCCGAGACATCACCCTCGCGGATGCGGAGCCTCGCNCGGAATCCGACGGCCCAGGACTCGATCGCGAGCCCCGGATCCTCGGCCAGAAGTTCATTGACGGAAGCCGCGAGGCCGGCGGGCTCGACCCCTGCTTCAAGGTCCTGGAGCAACGCCTGCTGCATCAGGGCATGCCGCCTGGTGCGGGCATCGGTCGCGATCCCGACGTCGCGGGCATCGAGCAGNCNACCGAACCGAGCCGACGCATCCTCGAGCCGATTCGCGTTCACCTCGGAGATGGCGAGGTGATGACGCTGCCGCTCCGAAAGCTCGGCACCGGCCTGAGACGCCTCGAGATACGCATCCGCGATCCCCGCAGCGATCTCCGCCGAGGCGGTCTCGATCGGCGCGTGACGGGCGACGAGACAGTCCGCGATCAACACTCGATGCCACGCCCGATGCGGAATCATCGCGTCGTGGGTGGGATCGACCTCCGCGACGATCGCCGATGCGGCATCGAGATCACCTTGAACAAGCAGCGACTCCGCGAGCTGAAGCTGGGCGACCGGATCGATCTCCGCGGCCTGCGTGTTCGAGCGATGCCAGAACGCCGCCAGAATCGCGACCAGCGAGACCGCGATGAGCGGGAACTGCCAGGAGCGTCCNCGGACGACGGCTGGTTCGACCGAGNCTTCGATCGGGCCCGGCTCGGCCGATGGACCTTCGGCCTCGGGGGCCTTTGATTCTGCACGATCGTCCGTCACGAGATCCTCTCATTCCGCACCCGAAACCCTGCATGCAGGGCACCGAGGCGCGACGATCCACGGCGACTCCATTCGCCGACTGCAGCATTCATCGGCTGCAGGGTCGAGAATCCTTCAAAGCTGTCGATTATTCGCGCATTGCGTGCGCTTCTGGAGGATCGGGCCTCAATCGGCCTTCTGGTCGCCGGAATCGGCCTCCGCCGCCGACGGATCGATCCGCTCCCGGGTCGTCACGCACGTGCGACTCAGGAGTTCGGGCATCCCACGACCGAGCGGATCGATGACCACCAGCAACGCCAGGGGTGGCAGAAGCAGCACGATCATCTTCAACAACGCCCGAAGGCCTCGCTGAACGGCCGTCCCACGGGTCCCGTCGATGGAGGTGACCCGCCCCCCGACGATCGCCTTGCCGAGCGATCGATCGAAGAACACCTCGCCGATGCCCGCGATGACCGCGGTGACGACGATCGCGAAGACGGCCGGCGCCGCCGTTTCGGGGTCGCCCGAGCGGAAACTCTCGACGAACTCGGCCGGGTCGATGTCGAAGGCCACGATCGTGACCATGGCCCCTGGAACCATGTCGATGCACAACGCCGCGATCCGGCGGGCCAGCGGCATCGGACGGAGACCCGGAACCGGCTCACGTGGCGCCGCCCGCTCGATCCAGGGCCGGAGAAGAAGGGCCGCCATCAGGGCCGAGATCATCGCGATCCCGGTCAACGGAAAATGAATCAGCGAGAACTCGCCGGTCTCGTCGATCGGGCGGATCACCTCGCCGACCGAGCCCCCGAGCGGATCGACGACCGCGATTCGAAGGCCTTCCTCGTCGGCATCGACGATCCACGGTCCCATGGCGACGCCCACCACCGTCGCCCGGGGCCCCGCGACCGCCGCCGCCACCGAACCGAGCCTGAGTAACGAGAGGTCATCGCCATCACCAGGCCGGACGTAGTCGAGCAGGACATCCCCGGATTCCGTCCGACTCGCGAGCAGGACGCCGCCCTCGGACTCGACGATCGCGAGCGGCCGGGTCGCCGGCGCGGGCATGAACGACCGGGAACGCCATCCGCCTTCCTCCCAGGTCGAGAGCCGGGCCGCGTCNCCATCCCGGTCGTCGGTCCAGGCCATCACCGGCCGGACGCCCTCCGGCGTGCCGCCGACCCCGATCACCGCGTCGCGAACCTGAAGGAACTCCAACGGTGGCGACTCGACCGACCACTTCCACCGATTGGTGCTGCCGATCAGAAAAGTCGCGCCACCGTCGAGATCCGCTTCCGGCTCCTCGTCAGCCGGCGACGATGCGTCGTCCACCTTCTCGGTCGCATCGTCGACCGCGGCATCCTCCGCCGGCATTGGCGACTCGTCTCGTTCACGATCGATGCCCCGCGCGGCACGCTGGGAGGGAAGGAAGACCGCGACCGGGCCGTCGGCATCCCCCGCCACGCCGACCAGTCGCGGCTCCCGCGGCAACACCGGAAGCACTTCGAATCTGCCGACCGGCGACGCGTACCAGAGATTCGTCGCCGGATTCCGCTCGACCTTGAAGGACACCACTTCCCGCTGCGGATTGTCGGCATCGAACGGCGGCAGCACCACCCAGCAGCGGTCGCCGAAGGCGGCGATCGCTTCCGGTCGCCGGGGAACCCGGGCGACGATCCGCCCGGCGGCAGGGCCGGACTCCCCGTCGAAGTGCATGATCTCGAAACCCGCGGTGACATCGCCACCGTCCATCGACACGAAGACGTGCCGGCCTCCCGAGGCGGCGAGCACCGGCCGAGGCTCGTCCTCGACGAAGGACGCGGCGGNCGCCGCCACGGTGAAGAGGATCNACGCCGCCACGATGGCGAACATGCGGGTCGTCGTGCCAGGCATCCGCGGCATCAGTCGCTGCTCCGAAGGGTGTCGTCCTCGATGATCGCCGGTTCCGAGCGACGGATCTGGGCATCGAGATCGAAGAGACGGTCACTCACCCGCCCATTGGCGACGGGGGCGTCGAAGGACATCACGAGTCGGTCACCGGCGCCCCGNCGGACCTCCACGCGGCGTGGAAGGATCGGCCAGTCTCCNGGNGGCGATCCGATCCGATCGACCGANTCGAACCGGGACAGGGTCGCTCGCGCGATCTCCTCGTCCGCATCGCCGATCATCCGGACCGACGTCGGACCGTCGCGCGGCGATCCCAACTCGATCTCGATTCCGCCACGGAGCGAAAGCGGTGCGGCCCCGATTCCCCAGTCGATCGAACCGAGGGAGAACCGACAGCCTTCGTCGAAGATCACGAGATCCGGCGGCATCGAGTCCGGGAATCGGAGGAGCCCGAGCATCGCGAAGAGCGTCGGCGGCGACAGGAACGCCGCCTCTCCATCACCNGCCCCCGGCGCTTCGACCGGATGGATCCGAAGGACGACTTCGTCCCGACGCTCGTCGAACATCCACCATCGCGGGCCGTTCCACGCCGCCGTCATGATCGACGTCCCGAGCTTCGACACGCGGATNGCGGCCCGCGACGGACCGGACCGCCAGATTCGATGGTCCGCCTGCTCGCGATCGACTTCCTCGCCATCGGCGAGCGTGATGGTCAACGTGCCGGCCGACGAGAACCGTTCGAGCTGNTCCACCCGACGATTCTGGAGATCCCGGATCGTGTTCCAGGCCGCCTGGTCACCCGGACGGCCCGGCCCTCGATCGACGTCCTGACGGACCTCGGGAGCGCACCCGGAGATCACGCCGGCGGCCAGCGCNATCAGCAAGAGGAAGCGGCACCCTGCGCAGACTCGGCCGGCCATCACCATCAAGGATTCACCCCTCGTCCGCGAGGATGGTCGAGAGTTGCTCGGCGATCGCGTCGGCGTCTTCGTCGGAAAGCCGGGGATCCGTGACGGACCACAACGGCGCATCGTCACCGCCACCGACCCGCTTCAGCACCCAGACGTCGTCATCCCCGTCCCGGCGGCGGTCGACCATGCGGATCTTCCGCCGTCGAAGCAGGATGAGCCCGAGGACGAAACGGAACGCCCGGCGACCGGGATCCGCCTCCTCCTCCGCGACCATCCGTTCGAACAGGTCCACCAGCGTCTCGTCATCGACGAACATCTGCCGTTTCGATCCCGGATCGGGGATCTCGGTCCGCCACCAGCAGAGCAGCCGATCACCCAGACGACGCGCCGCATCGCCGGCCTCCCAGGCCGCGGGGTCGAAATCGAGCCGTTCGAGCACGGGGCGATCCGTGCGCGTCTCGGTCGCCAGAGGTCGCACCAACGCGGCGATGCACGGTGTTCCCACCGCGAGCTCCGCCTCGGTTTCAGCGCAACGCCCCGTGGAGCGACCGATCACCAGACCCTTCAACATCGTCGACATGGTTCCATCGTAGCCGAGCCGGCCCGCTTTCGAACGGCCTGCCGCGCCGGCTTCGATATACTCGGTCCCGAGCATGGACAGCCTTCGACTTCCGGCCTTCTTCGACGTTTTCAGAGGCTACGAGCCCATCGAGCTCGTGGTCGAGCTGTCGATCATCTGGCTCGTGGTCTGGATGATCCTCCGATTCCTCCGCCGNTCCAGCGGCGCGGGCGTCATTCGGGGGTTCGCNGTGCTGGTCGTGGTGGTGGCGATCCTCCTCCGGCTGACCGGCGACGCGAGCGACACCCTGGGCCGGGTCCGATTCCTCGGNGACCGGGTGGTCGGACTGGTCGCGATCATGCTGGTCGTGGTGTTCCAGCCCGAACTCCGCCAGGCGATGATCACGCTGGGTCGCGCGAAGATCTTCGGCAAGAGCCCGGCCGCTCGGGATCGGGTGGTGACCGCGGTGACCGAGGCGGTGGACTTCCTCGCGAANAGCCAGTTCGGCGCGATCATCGTCTTCGAACGGACGCTCGGACTCGAGTCCCTGCTTCGGAACTCGGTGCCGATCGACGCCCTCGTCGACCCTCGACTCCTCCAGTCGATCTTCTATCCCAACAATCCGCTCCACGACCTCGCGGTGGTGATCCGAGGNGATCGAATCGCGGCCGCCAAGGTGCAGCTGCCGCTCGCGCCTTCGGGGATGGTTCCGAGCCAGCTNGGAAGTCGCCACCGGGCCGCGGTCGGCGTCACCCTCGATTCCGACTGNCTCGTGGTNGTCGTGAGCGAGGAGAACGGTCGGGTTCGAATCGCGGAGCACGGCGTCCTNTCGCCGCCCATCGCCCGGGAACGGTTCGCCGAGGAGTTCACGCGACGTTTCTCCGCCATCCGCGAATCGACGACACCGAGCGACACCGAGGAGGCCACCTGACATGGCTGACATGGAGACCCGGCGCGAACGGATCACCAACCTGGTCACGGTCACCCTCGTCACCGTCCTCATCTGGATCTGGGCGGCCGGCGAGACNCGGGAGGAGATCACCTCCTTCACCGACCTTCGATTCTCNGGCCAGACCAGGGATTCGGTCCGGATCTCCCCCGAGGAGCTTCCCTCCGTCAGCTTCCTCATCCGAGGCCCGCGACGCGAAGTCGACGCGATCGCCGCCCGTTTCCGGGATGCGGTGGAGATCCCCATCGGAACCCTCGGGGTCCCCTCGACGCCGGGCGAGCACGAGATCGACCTGGTGACCCTCGGCCAGTCGTTCATCGACGCGAACGAGATTCCGGTCACCGTCCTCGCCGCGGATCCGCAGACGGTCCGGATCTCGATCGAATCACTGCAACGCCGTCGCATTCCCGTGGTCGTGGAACTGCCCGACGGCGTCCAGACCACCGACGCGGTCGACGTGGCGCCGGGCGAGGTGGAACTCCTGCTTCCCGCGTCGCTCGCCGATCTTCCGGGACTNTCGGTGACCGCCCGCGTCGCCGATGCCGACGTCGCCGATCTTCCATCNGGCCGACGGCANGAACTCGAAGTCTCGCTCNTCCTGCCGGACCGCCTCACCGGCCAGTCCGACGCGATTCGAATGACCCCGCGGAANGCCCGCGTCGGCCTCGATCTCGTCTCGACCGATGCATCGATCGTGGTGCCGTCGATCCCCGTCCAGGTCTCGGGCCCGCCCGCCGATCTCGACCGGCACGTCGTGACCATCGACCCGGCCTCGGTCTTCCTGCGCGACGTGACGTTGCGAGGCCCGAAGGCCGCGATCGACGACATCGCCGGCGGCCGGGCGAACGTGATCGCCTTCATCCACCTCACCAGCGACGATCTCGCGAACCGCCTCGAAGAGACGAGGATCTCGATGTGGCGACTTCCGGCGGGCGTCGAAGTGTCGAGCATCGGCGAGAAGCCCGACACCAGCCCGACGATCTCGATCACCATCGAAGATCGCCCCCGACAGCCCTGAACCCGACCGACGGCGNATCGAATCGACCGTCAATCGGTCCAGACGATCGCGCCCCAGTTCTTCCGGCCCCGTCGCAACANGGTGCAGGCATCGTGCAGCATGTCCTCGGAGACCAGCGGCCGATCCTCGGCGACCGGATCGCCGTTGATCCGGACGGCGCCGCTCTTGATGAACTCGCGGACTTCACGATTGCTCGACGCGAGCCCGAGGGCCTTCAGGGCCGCACCGATGGTCGGCGGCTCCNCGCCGAGCAGGTCCCGACGCGACATCGATTCAGATCGAAGATCCTCGGCGATCGCCTGGAGGGTCGGGGCGTCGAGNCCCCGGACCTCGCCGCTGAAGAGCGCCGCGGCCGCGGCTCGCGCCGACTCGACCGCACCCGCGCCGTGCATCATGGCCGTGGCCTCGTCGGCGAGACGCCGCTGGGCCGCCCGCTCCTGCGGACGTTCGACGTTCGCGGCGGCGAGGGCCTCGATCTCCTCGCGTCCGAGGAAGGTGAACCACTTGAGGAAGTTCACCACGTCCTCGTCCGAGGCGTTCAACCAGAACTGGTGGAATCGGTAGGGACTGGTGCGGTCCGCGGTGAGCCAGATCGCCCCGGTCTCGGACTTTCCGAACTTGCCTCCGTCCGCCTTGGTGACCAGCGGCGCGGTGAGCCCGAACGTCTCGACCCCGTCTCCGTCCTCCCGCCGCTCCAGCCGGCGGGTGAGGTCGATGCCCGCGACGATGTTTCCGTACTGATCGCTCCCGCCCATCTGGATGGTGACGCCCCGGGTCCGATGGAGGTGAAGGAAGTCGTAGGCCTGCAGGATCTGATAGCTGAACTCGGTGTAGCTGATCCCCTGCTCGCGTTCGTTCAGACGTGAACTCACCGACTCCTTCTGCATCATCACGTTCACCGAGAAGTGCTTCCCGACGTCGCGGAGAAGTTCGATGAATCCGATCCGCGAGAGCCAGTCGAGGTTGTCCACGATCTCGGCCCGGTTGTCGCATGACGCCGAGAAGTCGAGCACCCGCTCGAAGATGGAACGCTGGGCTTCGACGTTCTGCGCCACCTGTCCGGCGGTGAGCAACGGTCGCTCCGCACTCTTGCCGGACGGATCGCCGATCAGGCCGGTGCCACCACCCATGACCACCACCGGATGATGACCGGCCCGTTGGAAGTGAGCGAGCAGCATGATGGGAACGAGGTTCCCGATCGTGAGGCTGTCGGCGGTCGGATCGAATCCGACGTATCCACGACGCGGTTCCGCCGCGAGATGGTCGCCGAGTGATTCCGAGGTGCTCTGGTGCAGCAAGCCGCGCCAGGTGAGTTCGTCGAGAAGTTCGTTCACGCGCCACTGCCGTTCTGGTGTTGCCCCGCCCGCACCGGCGTCGAAGACGCGGGCGCATCCGGACGGGACGGGGTCGTCGCCCGGTCGCACCGGGACTCGAGCCTCGCCGACGGGATCAGCCCTTGCCGACCGCCTCGGCCTTCGCCGCGATGTCCGCGATCATGGAATGCCACGCGGCGTCGAAGGAATCCCGGCCCTCGACCTGGAGTCGCTCGGCGAGCGCGTCGAGATCGACGCCAGCACCGGTGATTCCGGCGAGCACCGCTTCACAATCACCACCGTCGACCGGCATCGGGCCGTCGAGCACGCCATGATCCGCGAACGCGAGCAGCGTCTTCTCGGGCATGGTGTTCACGGTCTCGGGCGCCGCCAGCGACGTGATGTAGAGCGTGTCGGGCAGCGCCGGGTCCTTGGTGCCGGTGCTCGCCATCAGGAGCCGCTGCGGCTTCGCGCCGTGCTCCTTGAGCTCCGCCCATCGCTCGCCGTTGGTGAATTCGTGGAACGACTTGTAGGTCCGCTCGCCGATCGCGATGCCGGCGGCGTTCCTGAGGTCGCCCTCGAGCACGTCGGCCGTCCCCTTGTCCCATCGCGAGATGAAGAGGCTGGCGACCGAGCACACGAACGGATCGAGCCCGGCCTCGACGCGACGTTCGACGCCTCGGGTGTAGGCCTCCGCTGCGGCGAGATAGTGCTCGCGGGAGAAGAGCAGGGTCACGTTGACCGGAACGCCCGCGAAGATCAGTTCCTCGATCGCGGGCAGACCCTCGCGGGTCCCGGGGACCTTGATGAAGAGGTTGTCCCGCCCCGCCTTCGCGTGCAGCTCCTTGGCCTGGGCGATCGTGTTCTCGGTGTCATTGGCGAGCAGGGGCGAGACTTCGAGGCTCACCCAGCCGTCGACGCCGTCGGTGGCCTCGTGGATCGGCTTGAAGAGATCGGCGGCCCGCTGGAGGTCGCGAATCGCGAGTTCGAAGAACAGCGGCTCCGTCTCGAGCCCCCGGCCGAGGAGTTCCCGGATCTGATCGTTGTAGCCGTCGGACCCGCCGATCGCCTTCTGGAAGATCGAGGGATTGGACGTGAGGCCGGTGACCGACAGGTCGTCGATGTATCGCTGCAGCGTCCCGTCGTCGAGGATCTCGCGGGTGATGTTGTCGAGCCAGAGGCTCTGTCCGAGTTCGTGGAGATCGCGGGTCGCGGGCATCGGAGAATCCTCTGGTTCGTGCGTCCGGGCCTTCCGCCCGGGAACGATCCCGAGCGGGTTCTGGTAGTTTCGAGCCGCAGGGTATCACGGGACCAATCGGCACACCGCCGTCCCCCCAGAACGACCACGACCGGAGCGAGCCGACCATGACCGTGAAGAGCGTCAAGAGCATCATCGATCGTCCCCGAATCGACAGGCTTCCGGAGTGGAAGGCGCTGGCGAGCCACCGGAAGAAGATGGGGCGGACCTCGCTCACCGAACTCTTCGCCGCCGATCGCCGCCGCGGAACCCGTTGCTCGACGGAGGCCCTCGGCATCCACTTCGACTGGTCCAAGCACCTCGTCGACGCCGAGACCATGAAGCTCCTCTTCGCGCTCGCCCGGGCGGCGGGGGTCGAAAAGCACCGCAACGCGATGTTCAAGGGCGAGAAGATCAACATCACCGAGGATCGGGCGGTCCTGCACACGGCGCTCCGGGCGCCGGCGGACGCGGTCATCGAGGTCGACGGCGAGAACGTGGTGCCCGCCGTCCACGAGGTCCTGCGACGCATGGGCGCCTTCGCCAACAAGATCCGCCGCGGACGCTGGCTCGGTCACTCCGGGCGCCCCATCCGGAACGTCGTGAACATCGGCATCGGCGGCTCCGATCTCGGCCCCGCGATGGCCTACGACGCGCTTCGGAAGTACTCGGACCGCGGACTCACCGTCCGTTTCGTCTCGAACGTCGACGCCAACGACTTCCACGAGAAGACCCTCGACCTCGATCCCGAGGAGACGCTCTTCATCGTCTGCAGCAAGACCTTCACCACGCTCGAGACGATGACCAACGCCCACACCGCGCGGAAGTGGGTCCTCAAGGCGTTCGACGGCGACGCGACGGCGAGCGCGAAGCACTTCGTCGCCGNGTCGACCAANGCCGAGGAGGTCGCGAAGTTCGGCATCGACACCCGGAACATGTTCGGATTCTGGGACTGGGTCGGCGGCCGCTACTCGATGGACTCCGCGGTCGGCCTCAGCACCATGGTCGCGATCGGTCCGAAGCGATTCCGCGAACTGCTCGACGGCTTCCACGACATGGACGAGCACTTCCGGAGGACNCCCATGACCCGGAACCTCCCGATGATCCANGCCCTGATCGGCNTGTGGTACGCGGACTTCTGGGATGCGGGCACGGTGGCGATCCTGCCCTACGACCAGTACCTCGATCGCTTCAGCGCCTACCTGCAGCAGCTCGAGATGGAGTCGAACGGCAAGCACACCCAGCTCGACGGCAAGCGGGTCGCCTGGGGCACCTGCCCCGCGATCTGGGGCCAGCCCGGAACCAACGGCCAGCACGCCTTCTATCAGATGATCCACCAGGGCACCCGCATGGTCCCGGCGGACTTCATCGTGTTCGCCGACCCGGTGAACAGGATCGGCGATCATCACGACAAGCTGGTGGCGAACGTCTTCGCCCAGACCGAGGCGCTCGCGTTCGGCAAGCGGGTCGACGACATCGAGGCGGAGGGCGTCCCCGCGTGGCTCGCGCCGCACAAGGAGATGGAGGGGAACCGCCCCACCAGCACCTTCCTCTGCGACAAGCTGACCCCNCGGATGCTCGGTCGGCTCATCGCGCTCTACGAGCACAAGGTCTTCGTGCAGGGCTCGATCTGGCGGATCAACTCGTTCGATCAGTGGGGCGTCGAACTGGGCAAGAAGCTCGCCCAGGCGATGATCCCCGAGCTCAAGTCGAAGGACCGACCGAAGCTCGCTCACGACTCGTCGACGAATTCACTGATTCGGAAGTACCGGGAGCTTCGCGGCCGGTATTGANCGGTCGCCGCGGGCGGGGATTCCGAACACCCGGGTCAGGANGCGGGCAGGTCGCGGGCGAGGCGTCGGATCACCTCGGTGATCGCGGCGACCCCCGACGAGATCTCGTCGGCCGTGGTNTCCCGGGAGAACGAGAAACGGACCGACCCGTGGGCGATCGCCTCNGGCACCCCCATCGCNAGCAGGATGGGTGATGGTTCGAGGGAACCGCTGGCACAGGCTGCGCCGGCACTCGCCGCGATGCCACGCTCGCTGAGCGACATCAGGATCGCCTCCGCCGACAGTCGCGGGAAACCGAGATTCGACGTGGTCCAGAGCCGCGTCGCCTCGCCGCCGTTCACCACGACCTCGGGCCACGCGGCGCGNACCGCGGCCTCGAAATCGTCGCGACGGGATTCCAGTTCCGACCAGGACGCCGACGTGATCCACGCCGTCGCCGCGTCGGCCGCGACGCCCATGCCGGCGATCGCCGCGACGTTCTCGGTGCCGCCACGCCGCTCGCGCTCCTGCGAACCGCCGGTGATTCCCGGCTCGAGCCGCGTTCCCCGGGAGACGAACATGCCCCCCGCCCCCTTCGGTCCATGGAACTTGTGGGCGGCGAAGGAGAGGAGATCGACGTCGAGCGNGGCGCAGTCGACGGGCATGCGGCCCACCGCCTGGACGGCATCGGTGTGGAATCGAACCCCGTGCTCGCGACAGAGGCGGCCGATCTCGGGGACCGGCTGGATCACCCCGGTCTCGTTGTTGACCCACATGACGCTGAGCACCGCGATCGAATCGCCGTCCGCGACGAGCAACGTCTCCAGCGCATCGAGATCGATCGTGCCGTCGTCGGCGTGCTCGAGCCAGTGCACCGTCGTCCCGGACTTCCCGAGCGATTCCGCGGTCTCGCGAACCGCGGAGTGTTCGTGACGACTCGTCGCGATCGCGGTCCGGCCCGGCTGCGACTGGAGCGAGCCTCGCAGCGCGAGGTTCGCCGCNTCGGTCCCGCCCGAGCAGAGCAGCAGGTCCCTCGGTCGACAACCGATCAATCGGGCCACGGATTCCCGCGCGAGCTCGATCCGNCGGCGNGCCGCGATNCCCTCNCGNTGNGTGCTGGAAGGATTGGCCCAGTCGCCGCGNAGGCANTCGAGCATNNNNTCGACCACCGCNGGAAGCGGTGGCGTCGTNGCGTTGTGNTCGAGATAGGTNTCNGNCATCGTGNNTTCAGATTCCCATGCCTGCACTTCCGGACGCCGCCGCCTGCCGCGCCGCGGCCGATCCCNTCGCCGCNGCGGTCGCACCGCCGTCNTGGCCCGTNATCGCGCCGGCGATCACCGGGTATCCGCCGCGAAANGCCGANGTCTCGGCCTTCCAGACCTCGGCNCCGGTCAGCGGATCGAGACACCAGACGCCCTTCGGGCTGGCCACGATCANTCGATCACCATCGAGCNCGACCGAGAGNTACGCGGGAATCCCGAGTTTCGCCACCCAGCCNGCCTGGGGCTCGGCNTCCCAGCTCCATGCTTCCNCNCCGTCGAANCGATCGAACGCCACCACCGCACCCTTGCCNCCGACGAAGACGAGTTNTTCNATGCCGATGNNGGACATGAAGCGGCTCCGANGATCNCGANGAAACNGACNGGTTCNCCACGACGGAANCCGCCCCAGTCTAGACTCCGTACATCCGNCCCGTCCTTCCGANTCGAACTCTCGGAGCGCCCGCATGCGACTGGTTTCCCGGNTCACCTCCGCCGTTCGCGTTCCGCTGCTCCTGTCGCTGCTGGCATCGACGACCGTCGGTTGCGTCGATTCGACGAAGGTGACGGCCGATCCCGACCCCGCGGATCCGACCGGCGAGGCACCGATCCACCCATCGGCGGTGATCGATCCGGGCCCGCGGTTCGCCAACGGCGCCGTGGCGGCGGACTCGGCGATGGCGAGCGATGCCGGCGTCGAGATCCTGAAGGCGGGCGGCAACGCGGTCGATGCGGCGATCGCCACCGCCCTCACGCTCTCCGTCACGCGGCCCTACTCCTGCGGCCTCGGTGGCGGCGGCTTCATGATCGTCTTCGATCCCGCGTCCGGGGAGTCGATCGCGCTCGACTTCCGGGAGACCTCACCGGCCGGCATCGGGCCCGACTACTACGTCTCGCTTCCGCCGACCGCCAGCGGATACGAC
>NYVS01000106.1 GCA_002684755.1 Phycisphaerae bacterium | reverse complement strand
CGTCAGCATGCTGCTCACCGGCGTCACGCTCACCGCGTGCGACGATTCCAACGGGCCAGCGGCGACCTTGAGCGACGCGGCCGTCACGACCTACACCGTCGGCATCGACGGCATGCACTGCGAGTCCTGCGTGAAGGCGATCACCGCGAAGGTCGCGAAGGTCGACGGCGTCCGGTCCTGCACCGTCGATCTCGAGGGCGAATTCGCGACGGTGGACGCGGTCCCCGAGGCGATGCCCACCGTCCGCACCGCGATCGCGAAGCTCGGATTCACGGTTCGGGACCCGGATGCGACGCCGCGGACTCCGGATGAAGTCGAAGATGGCGTGGAATCGGGCCCGACACCCGATGCCGGGCCGACCGACGCCTGAACGCCGACCTCCGAGCGTCGCCTGGATCAGTCGACGAAGTCGTCGACCGCCGCCTCGATCGCGGCCTCGGCCTCGTCGAGATCCGATTGAATCCGGGCGCCGGCGGCATGGACGTGACCGCCACCGCCGAAGCGGCTCGCAAGCTGGTTGACGTCGACGATGCCGAGTCCCTCCCGGGCGGGCTTCGACCGGAAACTCACCTTGGTCAGTCCCTTCGCCGCCTCGGTGAGCAGGATCGACGCCCGGACCGCACCGATGTCCAGGGGGGTGTTCACGATTCCCGCGAGCCCTTCGAGCGAAGATCCCGTCTCCGCGAAGTCCTCCATGGTGAGACGCATCACCGCCACCGCGCCGTTCCCCATGTAGCGAAGCGACCCGAGGGCCCGGGCGATCATCGCGAGCCGGGCGGGCGAGGCGTTCTGCTCGATCTTCGCGAAGAGATCGTCCTTGTCGACGCCGGCGTCCATCAGCCGCGCCGCGACCCGGTAGACCTCGGGACCGGCGCTCGAGAAGCGGAACCACCCGGTGTCGGTGGCGAGTCCGAGGAAGAGCGGCGTCGCGACCTCGTCGAGGGCGAGGTCCACGCCGAGCGCATCGAGCACCGGGACCAGGGCCTGCGTGGCGGAGGCGCAGTTCACGTCGACCACGCGACGGGACGCCACCGATCCTCCACCGGCGTGGTGATCGACGCCGATCACCCGGTCGGCACGCTCCCGAAGCCACGTTCGCGTCGATTCCAGCTGGGTCCAGGCCCCGGTGTCCACCACCGCGATGACATCCGGCTCGTCCTCGGCGGACGGCAGGCCATCGTGTTCGAAGCGGCGAACGTCGTCGTCAGGGCCGGCGACCGACAGGAGGTTCGGGTCGAGGGGGCCGGCCAGCAGCACATGGCTCGAGACGCCGAGCTGCCGAAGACCGCGATGCAGTGCGAGACTCGACCCGAGTGCGTCGCCATCGGGCTTTTCGTGGGTGGTGATGAGCACCCGGCTCGCCGCCCGGAGGGCGTCGGCGAGCTCGGAGGGCGTCGCGTTCGAGACGTATTCGAAATCGGGCTCTTTCCAGTCGCCATCGGGGCCGGCGGTGGTGGTCGGGGTCGTCACGAGGATGCGTTTCCGAAAGGGATGGGAGAATGGACGAGAGGATGCGGGACGGAACGGTCGGATCGGATGTGGGTTCAGGCGT
This sequence comes from Phycisphaerae bacterium, assembly GCA_002684755.1. Next base: position 11,060 of record NYVS01000106.1, on the reverse strand, counting down.
GACCGGACTCGATGCAGGTTCGGCGAACCGCCGCGATGTCCCGCTCGATCTGGGCGAGCAGGGACGGAAGGTCGTCGTATCGGTACTGCCCTCGAAGGCGTCGAACCAGCGTCGCTTCAAGCCGCCAACCGTAGTCGTCGAGCGTACCCGCCCAGTCGAGCACGTGGATCTCCGCGACCCGCGGCGTCTCCTCGAAGGTCGGCTTGGTCCCGATGCTGATCGCCGCGGGATGAACCGATCCGTCCGGCAACGTGGCCAGCCCCGCGTACACGCCGTCGGCGGGGAGCAGCGTTCCTTCGAGATCGAGATTCGCCGTCGGAATGCCGATGGTGCGGCCGCGTTGATCACCCTGCACGACCACGCCGTCGAGGACGTGGGGCTCACCGAGCAGGGTGGTCGCATCCTCGACCCGGCCGAGACGGAGCATCTCCCGGATCGCGGAACTCCGCACCGGCATCTCGAGGCCCGATTTCAGGCGGACGCGATGCTCCTCCTCGACGCGAACCTCGAATCCACGATCCACGCCGAAATGATGAAGTTCCTCCACGCCGGCGGCCCGCTGGTGGCCGAAACGAAAGTCCGGGCCTTCGACCATCACCGCTGGAACCTCGCCGAACGCCGTCTCGAGCCGGTCGAGAAATTTCTCCGGGGTCGCCGAGAGGAGGTCTTTCGTGGCCTCCAGCACCAGAACGTCATCTGCGCCGCAGCGCTGCAGCACCCGCTGACGCCGACTCGAGGACATCAGGCGGTCCGGTGAGGGGTGACCGAGGACTCGAGCGGGATCCGGATCGAAGGTCACCGCGACCACTCGTCCCGCGGGACCGACGGCGGTCCTGACGGCTTCGAGCAGCCGCCGATGTCCCAGATGGACACCGTCGAAATTCCCGATCGTGACTCCAAGCATGAATTCCTCCATCATCACCGGGTGTCGGACCCACAAAATCCCACGAATCCAAAAATCTCAGAGAAGGTGGTGGGTAATGATCCCCGATCCCTTGAGATGGACGGGAGCCACAGGGTAGCCTCTCCGGTCTTGCCGCTGCTTTGCGCAAGATGCACCCGGGATCGACTTTCGAGGACTTGCGACCGATGGCCACATCCACTCTCTCCGACCAGTCCCCCACGCCCGAAGGTCACGCCGAACCGGAGCAGCTGATCGCGGAACTCGTCTCGAGTTTTCAGGACACCGCCGAATCGGTGATCCCCCGCTTCCTCGGCCAGATGCCGCGGATGTACTTCCAGGACACCGATCACGACACCCAGCTCAGTCACCTGAAGGCGATCGTCGCCGCCCAGTCGGCGGATCGGCCGCTCGACATGACGCTCACCAGCGAGGACGGATCGATCTGGACCACGATCCGGACGGACGACCGACCGGGCGTCCTCGCGGAAGTCGTCAAGAACCTCCCGATGGACTTCTCGCTCCGCGCCGCGAAGGTGCACACCAGTCTCGACGGCAACCTCGTCCTCGACACGTTCGAGTTCGGCGAACCGCGGCCCTTCGATCCGGAGGATCCCCGCCAGCGCGAGAAGCTCGAAGCCACGATCGAATACGCGAAGGCGGAGTGCCCGGACTGGACGCCCGAGCAGATCCACGCGCACTTCGACAACTGCGCCGTCGACTACGTGAACACGCTGACGCCGCTGCGAATCGCGCATCACTACACGCTCTTCCAGAAGGTCGCCGGAACCGACGGCACCCTCGTCGAGATCGAGCCCGAGTCGAACCCCGACGAGAGCCGCATCACCGTGGTCTTCGGCAACGCCCGGACCCGGACCTCCGTCGAACGCTGCGCGACGCTGCTCGCCCGACACGGCGTGAGCATCAACCGCGCCTATCTCGACCTGATCAAGGATCCCAGCCACGGCGTCGTCACCTACGTCGGTTTCGTGGTCCAGGGCCCCGACAAGAAGGCGATCGATCCCGAGAGCACGCTCTGGCAGACGGTCCGCAAGGACCTGACCCGCGTCAAGTGGGTGCACTACGACGTGCTCGAGAAGATCACGGAGAATCCCGAGCTCCACATCGGCCTCACCGAGATCACGCTGGGCCTCTCCCACCTGATCCACAAGGTCCTCAACCCCCGCGCCCCGTTCGAGTTCACGCTTGAACGCATCAAGAACTGCGCGTGGGCCAACCTGCCCCTGTCGATGGCGGTCGCCCTGCTCTTCAAGAAGCGGTTCGATCCCCGCGGGCCGATGGACGACGCGACGTTCGACGCCGAGTGCGCGAAGCTCACCAGCGAGATCGACCGGACCGCATCGAGCGAGACCTCCCGGACGGTGCTCCTGACGATGCTCGACGCGGTCCGACACGTGCTCCGGACCAACTACCACGTCCACGGACGCTTCGGCTTCGCGGTGCGACTCGATCCGGAGTTCCTCCGCAACGACGACCGGCCCGCCCTGCCCTACGGCGTCTTCTTCGTGCACGGCCGCGGCTTCGACGGATTCCACGTCCGCTTCCAGGACATCGCCCGCGGCGGACTCCGCGTGGTCATGCCCCGGAGCGAGGCCCAGCACGGCCGCGAGGCCGAGCGGCTCTACGACGAGGTGTACGGACTCGCGTTCGCCCAGCAGCTCAAGAACAAGGACATTCCGGAGGGCGGCGCCAAGGCCGCCATCCTTCTCGAGCCCGGTGCCGGAATCGATCGCTGCGTGAAGGCCTTCGTCAACTCGCTGCTCGACCTCATCACGCCCGAGCCCGAGACGAGGAATCAGATCGTCGACCTCAGCGGCCTCGACGAACTGATCTACCTCGGCCCCGACGAGAACATCACGCCCGACCACATCGAATGGGTGGTCCGCAGGGCGGCCCTCCGTGGTTACCCGCTGCCCACCGCCTTCATGAGCTCCAAGCCCGGCGCCGGCATCAACCACAAGGTCTACGGCGTGACCAGCGAAGGCGTCAACGTCTTCCTCGACGTCGCGCTGAACGCGGTCGGAATCGATCCCCGCAAGCAGCCCTTCACCGTGAAGATCACCGGCGGACCGGACGGGGACGTCGCCGGCAACATGATCCGGATCCTTCATCGCGACTACGGCGACAACGCCAGGGTGATCGCGATCGGCGACGGTTCCGGCTGTGCCGAGGACCCGGATGGATTCGACACCGGCGAACTCATGCGACTCTTCGAAGAGGCCCTTCCGATCGCGTCGTACGACCGTTCGAAGCTCGGACCCCGAGGCTCGGTGCACGGCGTCGACGAACCGGATGGCGCCCAGCTTCGCAACACGATCCACAATCGCGTGGTGGCGGACGCCTTCGTCCCCGCGGGCGGCCGGCCCGCGACGATCCACGCCGGCAACTGGCAGGAGTTCCTCCAGGAGGACGGCACGCCCAGTGCGAAGGTGATCTCCGAAGGCGCGAACCTCTTCCTCACGCCGGAGGCCCGGGAACGACTCTGCGAAGCCGGATGCGTGATCATCAAGGACTCCTCCGCCAACAAGTGCGGCGTCATCTGCTCGAGCTTCGAGATCTGCGCCTGCATGGTCCTCGAGGAGTCCGAATTCCTCGAGATCAAGCCGACCTACGTCGACCAGGTCCTGACCAAGCTGCGTGAACTCGCCCGAATGGAGGCGGAACTGCTCATCAACGAGCACGAGCGCCATCCGGAGACGAGTCTCCCCGAAACCTCCACGAAGCTCAGTCGGATCATCAACGCCGCCGCCCCGGCGATCGCCGCATCGATCGCGGAGTGGAGCGACGAGGATCTCGAACGCGGTCGCCAGCTGGTCCGGAACCACCTTCCGCCCATCCTGCTCGAGGTCGGCGGAGACCGGGTCTGGACGCGACTTCCGGAACGCTACCTGCACTGGATGATGGCCAACCGGCTCGCCTCGGGCATCGTGTATCGCGAGGGCATCGACTTCCTCGACGGCATGGCGCCGGCGGCGGTCGCGGAACTCGCGGTCCGCTACCTCCNGAAGTCCACCGAGNTGCAGGCCCTTCTCGAAACGCTCGACGCCTCGGACGTGCCGCAGCGCGACAAGGTCGCCCGTCTGCTGGAACGTGGTGGCATCCGGGCGATGCTNCACGACGCCTGATTCCGGAAACCCAGGGCTTGAAACCGTTCCCAGGCCNCCGGAGACGGAGTCGCGCTGGGGTCTGTTCCCACCCTCGGGTGCGGTCGACGATCCCGCCCCGACGCATGGCGTAACAGGGGCATGCAAGATCGAAATCCACTCGCCCCGATCGCGGAACTGCGATCCTCCCTCGATCCGGACCGCCTCCGACGCGTCGCTTCCACGCTCGAATCGGCCGGGGTGCTCACGGACTCCCGCCGGATCGTGATCGACGAACTCCGCATCGCGGGCGTCGCGATCGATTCCACGACGCGGGCCGTCGCACCCGACGTGCTCGTCGGAAGACTGGTGGATCTCGTCGCCTGAGCGTCCGAGGGAGCTCCCGACCGACTCCCGCTCGCTTCCATTCCACGCATCCGAACAGGAGAAACGGCGGCGGACCTNCCGGGGGGCCGCCGCCGTCTCGCATGTTGCTCGTCTTGAACCGTCCGACCGGGCCGAGCCCGGAGGTATCNGAATTCGACGCGTGCTCAGGTCCACCACGGCGTGGCGGGCGGTTCGAAGATGATCGCCTCGGTGAGGAACTCGATGGCTCGCTGCAGCCCTTCCTCGATCGACATGAGCGCGTCTTCGTGCTCGATCGAAAGCACGTGGTCGTAGCCCTGCACCCGGAGCATCGAGACGAACGGCTTCCAGAAATCGTGTCCGTGTCCCCATCCGCAGGTTCGGAACGACCAGGAACGATGCTGGAGATCGGTGTAGGGACGTGCGTCGTTGTAACCGTTGATCCGCCCCTGGTGGGGGTTCAGTTCGGTGTCCTTCGCGTGCACGTAGAAGAGGAGCCCGGCTTCGCCCAGCACGCGGGCCGCTTCGACGGGGTCGATGCCCTGCCAGAAGAAGTGCGAAGGATCGAGGTTCGCACCGAGGACCGGCTTGCCCTTGAGNCCCGAGGCCTTCATGGACCGTTCGCTCAGGCGGATCAGCGTGTCGGGGTTGTAGGCGCAGAAGCCGGGATGGGCCTCCCACGCGACCCGGACGCCGTGTTTCCGGCAGAGCTTCGCCTGCGTCGCCCAGTACGGCACGAGGANTTCGTCCCACTGGTAGGCGAGGATGTCCGCGAAGTCCGGCGGCCACGCACAGGTCACCCAGTTGGGCGTGCGATCGGACTTCGAGCCACCGGGACAGCCGCTGAAGGTGATGACGACATCGGTTCCGAGCTTCGGAGCGAGCTTGACCGCCCGCTCGAAGGCCGCGTGATCCGCCTTCGCGGCTCGAGCNACCGGGTGCACGGGGTTGCCGTGCACGGCGAGTCCCGAGATCTCGAGCCCGTGATCCCGGACCAACGACTTGATCCGATCCTGCTCCTTCTTGGAACCGAGGACCTTGGCGGGATCGAAGAAGGGGGCACCGGGATAGGATCCGACGGGGATCTCGATCGCATCGAGNCCGCTCTCAGCACAGTAGGCAAGGGTCTCCTCGAGACCACGTCCGGCGAACAGGGCCGCCATCACTCCGAGTTTCATGATCGCATCCTTTCGTAATCTCGAGCACCGAAGAGGTTCACCCCTCTCTCGGGAGGATCCACCGCCGTCGCAGGATCGGACGCGGGGACGGACGCAGGATTCCGCTGGGGAATCGATGCGNCGGCGAGCCTACCGCGCCCGACGACTCCGGAGGCCGGTTTCGCAGGAGTTCCTTGCAGGGATGGCACCCGGCGGCGACACTGTCGGGATGCGCGTTCTCCTCACGGGCCCGGTGATGGTCGTCCTGATCGCCACGATCCTCGCGGTCGGGCTGGTCGCGGCGTCGCTCGACGCCGAGCCGCCCANCCCCACGGATCCGCCCACGCCGGCCCCCGCATCGTCGTCGCCNCCCGCGACCAGCGANGCCGANGCCGAAGTCGAGGGCGAAGTCGAGGNCGAAGTCGAAGCCGAAGCCAAAGATGATCAACCGGACGCACCGNCACGGGTGTACCTGTGGGTGGATCGGTACGAGGAGCTCGCGGCGATCGTCGTCGATGAGGATCGCGATCTGATCTCGGTTCGCGACCTCGAAGGCAACATCCGAAGCTTCCCCAAGGCGCGGCTCCATCGGATCATTCGACTCAACGACGTCGAGGCGCCTCGTCCCGGTCTGGTCGAAATGCGGGATGGAACGATTCTCGCCGGCGATCTGGTCCGGGACGACTTCGACGAAGTGGTCATTCGAATCGANGGCGTGAACACCAGGCTGCCCCGGGCGAGCGTGGTGCAGACNAGGCTCGATCTCTCGACGTCGGAGAAGTACCGACGCTTCCGCGACGGTCTCGCGGACGACCAGTACCTCCGGCGATACGAACTCGCGGCCTGGCTCTTCCAGGAGGAGGCCTACGAACTGGCCCGCGATGAACTCGCCGATCTGGTCCGGAGCTCGAANCTNCCCCAGGCGCTCGACCTCCTTCGACTCGTGGAAGCCCAGCTTCTCCTCGAGGCGGATTCCGCGGCATCCAACTCCCCGTCGCCGATGGACGGACGGACGCTCCGCGACCGAAGCAACACCGGCCCCGTCGACCTCCGGGACCTCCTCCCGAAGGAGATCCTNTCGAAGGAGGACGTCAACACCATCCGGGTCTACGAGATCGATTTTCGNAATCCNCCGCGAATGTACATCTCGCCCGATTCGATCCGGGAGATCCTCGAGAAGTACGGCTCGAGCCCGCTCATCCCGGCGGACAGCGCCGGTCGCACGTCGCTGTTCCGGGCCCCGCCCGCCGAGATCGTCAAGCTGCTCTTCGAGCTCAAGGCCCGCGATCTCTACTCCCGCATCGACGTCGGCTCCGAGCCGGCGGCCCTCAACATGTTCCGGCAGCGGGTCCACGACGCGTGGCTCATTCCGAACTGCGCCACCAGTCGATGCCACGGCGGCCTCGACGGCGGANGGTTCTTCCTCCATCGACGCAACTCCAAGAGCGAACGGGTCCGCTACACCAANCTGATGATCCTCGAGCGGTGGAACGAGCTNGACATGCCCCTCCTGGACTACCTCGATCCGGGCCGCTCCCTCCTCATCCAGTACGGACTTCCNCGGAACGAAGCNCGATTCCCGCACCCCGAGGTCAAGGGATGGAAGCCGGTCTTCGGGCGCGGGAACCCCCGCCTCCTTCGGGACGCGTTCGGCTGGCTGAACTCGATGTTCCGGCCCCGCACCACCTATCCGGTCGATTTCGAGGCCCCGATCATCGAGACCCCCACCCTTCCCGATCCCAATTCACCCCGCGAGATCGACGACCGACGCGGGCGATGACCCCCCGGAAGGCGGTCGCAAGGCCGTCGAACCCGGTACACTTCTCAATTCCANGGTTCGCACCTCGGATCGAGATCCGCCGGGTGCTCNCTGAACCGGTTCGAAGACGGAGACGACGACGACCATGCAGCGACGGCCGCGCCTCATCACGATCCCCCTGCTCGCGACGTCCCTCGCCACCGGCCTCATCGGCCTCACGGGCTGCGAGGACGGAAGTTCCGACGGCGCCGAAGGCGTCACTCGGATCAGCAACGAGTACGACACCATCCTCCAGTCGCGACCGATCATCCGCGAGGAGCGAACCACGATCGACGAGACCGCCGTCGAACTGCGTCGCCTCGCGACCCAGGCCGACGACCTCGGCCAGACCGGTGACGCCAACGCCGCCGCCATCCTCGCCGCGAACATCCGCTCCGCCGCCGGTGCGTTCGAAGCCGACGAAGCGGGCCGACTCGAGTCCGCCGCCCAGGTGACCAGGACACTGATCCGAGGCCTCGCGGGCGATGCCGAACTGCTTTCCGCATCCGCCAGCGCCGCCGAGTCGATGGATCCTTCGCAGGCGACGCTCGTCCTCGAAACGACCCTCGCCGATGCCCGCACCCGCATCGCCGCGGCGGAAGAACAGATGTTGGAGCTCAATGAGCGTCTCGAGCAGGCCCGTGGCCAGCGTGCTTCCCGAATCGAGCGTGCCAGCTCCCTTGAGAACCAGGCCTCCGAGCGTGCGCGAATCGGCGTGGATGCCGGCCCGCTTGACGGCCTCGACGACATCAACGAGTCGATCGAATTCCGTCGCGAGGCCCGCGGGCATCGAATCGAGGCGGCCCGGAACNACATCTCGATCGAGACCATCTCACCCACCATGCGAGTCGCCGCAGCCCGCCAGGGCGGCCAGAACGACATCATGAACCGGGCCCGCGAGGCCCGAGACGGGGTCGCAGGTCGACGCGAGAACAACCTCGCGTACGCAGAGACCCTCCGCCGGGACGTCGCCGAACTCGCTTCGAGCATGCTCACTTCGATGAAGGAGCTCGAGCGAATCGAATCGACCGAGATCATTCCCCGGTTCCAGCAGGCGATGAACGATTTCAGTGGCGCCGCGGACAGCGCCCGGACCCTCACTCGCGGCGGATCGAAGGCCGAGTCCTCGATCGGCTCGAGGACCATCTCCGGTGCCGAATTCGCCCGCGGACGCGTGGCCTGGGACGCCGCCTCCGCTCGAAACCGAACCGCCGATCTCGTCGCCCGCATTCTCGCGACCGGGATTCTCGCCGACGATGCAGCGATGAAGGCGAACCTCGAATCGCTGATCGCCAGCCGCGACGAGTTCCTCAAGGANGCCGCCGAGAGCATGCAGAAGTCGCTGGACGCACTCGGGAACACCGGATCCCGTGACGATACNGATGCATTCATCACCCAACGGGTCCAGCAGGCCCTCGAGGCGATCAACGGTGCGGACCTCGTGTCGATGGCGGATGCCGCTCGCAAGACNCGCGAGGCCAGTCGTTCCACGAGCGGTGGAGNCGCCGCCTCCGCNGGCGCCGCATCGGGTGGCTTCGGCACCCCGGCGGCCCTCGCGAAGTTCCTCAGCACCCCCGCCGTCGACGCCAAGGCGATGGCGACCTACCGCTCGGTCGTNATGGCCGATTCCGCGACNGCTCAGGAACTCGCTCAGATCTTCACNGCGCAGCTCGANCTCATGGCCGATCTTCTCCCGGCGATGACGGATCGATTCGGTGCGGATGCGACGATCGCCGCCTTCGAGAATTCGGGCCAGGGTCAGTCGCCCTTCCCCACCTTCACGGTGGAATCGGTCGACGGCGATTCGGCTCGGCTGGCGAACAGCACCATGTCGGTGCTCGCGGCGAAGGGCNCGGACGGGTGGCACGTCGACCTCGACGCCACGCTGAAGAACGATCCCCAGATCGAGATGATGGTCTCGATGGCGGGCCCGATGCTCAAGAACATGATGCGAGGACTCGGCGAGCAGTTCCAGCTCGTGACCGATGAGGTCAAGGCCGGCGATTTCGAGAACGCCTCGGACGTGGTCGCCGCCCTCGAAGCGAAGATGTCCGCCGCGATGGGCGGCATGGGCGGACGCTGATCCGGTTCCGAGGCCTGAACNCCTCGGGTCAGGTCGCCCCGCCCGAATCAACCAGACGTTCCAACACGCTCGCCGCGGTCCCCCGGACCGCGGCGTTCTCTTGCGGGTCCTCCGCGATGCGTTCGATCCGCGACCGAAGCGCTTCGGCCCCGGAGCGANCCGGCGACTGAAGCAGCGCGTTTCCGGCGCAGACGAGGGCGTTCCGCTTCCACATCCAGAGCGTCGCTCGNCGCGCGGCCGTGCCTTCCAACGTGGTGTTCCGCGCCTCGTCGTCCCATCCGAGGATCTCCAGCAGATCGAGCGAGTCACGTCGCGGCGCGTAGTCCGGATGGATGGGCGGCGGCCGACGCCGTTTCTTTCGCACCGAATGCGGGCAGACCTCCTGGCAGACGTCGCACCCGAAGATCCAGTCGCCGGTCGAGGCCGCGATCTCGGGCGGGATCNCGCTCCGATGCTCGATGGTCGTGTAGGCGATGCATCGACTCGCATCCACCGAGAACGGGGTGATCGCCCCGGTGGGACACGCATCGATGCACCGCGTGCAGGCACCACATGGGTCCTCCCCGACGTGCCGGGACGGGGTCGGCTCGAGCCGAAGCGTGGAGACCACCGCGCCGAGCAGCAGCCAGCTGCCGTGCCCGGGCTCGATCAACAACGTGTTCTTGCCGACGAGGCCGAGCCCCGCCCGCATCGCGTGTTCCCGCTCGAGAATCGGCGCCGTGTCGACGCAGGGGCGGAAGTCCGCGTCGGGATGCGCCGCGGAGAGCGTCTTCGCGAGCTTGACGAGTCGACCCTTCAGCACCTTGTGGTAGTCGCGCCCNCGGGCGTACCGGGCGATTCGCCCCCGCGCCGGCCCCTCGGAATCGACNCGGTCCCGCCGTCCGTCGTGGTACCGGTCCGCGACCACGATCATCGAGGCCGCCCCCGGCAGATACACGCCGGGATCGAGCCGCTCTTCGAGCCGTTTCTCCATCCATTCCATCGATCCATGCCGACCCGCCGCGATCCACGCTCGAACCGCTTCGGCGTGACTGGACGGCGACGCGTCGCAGATGCCCGAGAGGGTGAAANCCAGGCTCCGACAGGTTTCGAGCACCGTCTGCGCGACNTCGACGGGNTCGTCCCCCGNNCGGTCGGCATCCNTCGTCACCGAAGGCCCGCCCAGCGTGCGAGACGTCCGGGAGGCACGTCCGCCACCAGACCGCCCGATCCCGTGATCGCGGCGGCGGCGGCGTAGCCGCTTCGAGTCGCGCCTTCCATCGTGGCGGGCCAGCCGGTGTCGCACCAGTCGCCTGCGAGGTACAGGTTCGGGATGCCGTTGCCACCGGGCGCGGGCCCCGGTCGCATGGCGTCGATTCCGGGCGACGCCCGGAACGTCGCCCGCTTCTCCTTCACGCTCCGCACTTCGACGGGTTGGATGCCGCGACTCGCCGGCAGCGCCCAGTGCAGGTCCGCCACCACGCGTCGGCCGATCGTCTCCTCGTCGAGTCCCATCCAGTCGTCCGCCGCGCTGATGACCGCGTGGACGTGATGAAGTCCGGAGGCATCCACGCCCTTGTCGAAGAACCAGTGCGTGTCGCGATCGGGAAGCACCAGATGGGGGTAGGTCCTGACGTCGTCCCGCATCACCGGACGATCGAAGAACAGATGG
>NYVS01000013.1 GCA_002684755.1 Phycisphaerae bacterium | reverse complement strand
CTGCTCGATCCCGAGAACTTCGCCTTCATCAAGGGGCATCCCGAGGTGCTCGCCTCGCCGTATGCGTTCGCACCGCACGGTCGATCGGGCACCGAGATCAGCGAACTCCTGCCGGGGCTCGGCCGGCACGCCGACCGGATCGCCGTGGTGCGATCGATGCACACGGATCAATTCAACCACGCACCGGCGCAGTTGCTCCTCTACACCGGGTCGCCCCGGCTGGGGCGTCCGTCCCTCGGATCCTGGATCAGTTACGGGATCGGTTCGGAGAATCGCGACCTGCCCGCCTACATGGTGCTGGTCTCCGGCGGCAAGACCCCCAGCGCGGGAAAGAGCGTCTGGGGCAGTGGTTTCCTCCCGAGCGTGCACCAGGGGGTCCAGTGTCGATCCGAAGGCGACCCCGTGCTCTTCGCGGCGGACCCGCCCGGCATCGATCGCGACACCCGGGCCGCGACCATCGAGGCCCTCGCGGAATTGAACGGGCTCCAGTGCGAGCGGCAGGGTGACCCCGAGACGCTGGCCCGGATCGCCCAGTACGAACTGGCGTTCCGGATGCAGGCCGCGGTGCCCGAGGTGATGGACATCGCCCACGAGTCGCCGGAGACGCTCGACCGCTACGGCGCCGTGCCCGGCCGGGCGAGTTTCGCGAACAACTGTCTGCTGGCCCGTCGGATGCTCGAACACGACGTCCGCTTCATCCAGCTCTTCGACTGGGGTTGGGACACGCACGGAACGAATCCCAGCGACGACATCGTCAACCAGCTTCCGAAGAAGTGCCGCGAGACCGACGCGCCCGTCGCCGCCCTGCTCGACGATCTCCTCGAACGCGGGCTGCTGGAGGACACGCTGGTGATCTGGTCCGGCGAGTTCGGTCGCACCGCGATGAACGAGCGTCGCAACGGCTCGTCCTACTTCGGCCGCGATCATCATCCCCACTGCTTCTCGATCTGGATGGCCGGAGGCGGTGTCCGTCCCGGAATCGTTCACGGGGAGACCTGCGATTTCGGGGCGTCGATCGTGCGGGACCCGGTCCACGTGCACGATCTGCAGGCGACCGTGCTGCGGCTGCTCGGCTTCGATCACGAGCGACTCGTCCGTCGTCACCAGGGCCGCGACTTCCGACTCACCGACGTGCACGGAAGCGTGGTCGAAGGCCTGCTCGCCTGAGCCGGGCGTCGGTCCGGGGCGGGACGGTCGGTCATCCCGATCAGAGGCCCGATTCCTCGACCGCATGCTGTCGCTTCTCGTCGACGCCGGAAAGGTGTCGGCCCACGAGCCGGGCGACGAGCACGGTCAGGAAGACCTGGCCGATGAGCGCCTCGAGGTTCGACAGCGATCGGGCCAGTTCGGACTGCGGCGTGATGTCGCCGTATCCGACGGTGGTGATCGTGATGAGCGAGAAGTAGGCCATCAGTCGATCCGGCCCGAGGGAGAAGTCGGGATCCGTGGGCGGGTCGGGGATCGCGAAGGACGAGGGGTCGAGCGTGACGAGGATGGTGTAGACCGATGCGAACACGCCACCGATCAGCAGGTACACCGAGATCGAGCCGCAGATNGTGTCGGCGTCGACTTNGAGCGTCGAGAAGATGTCCGCGCAGATCAACAGNATCAGATACGTGAGGAAGAGGGCGTCCAGCACCAGGGCGATCGTCACGANCGTCGCATGCGCATCCNCGGGCAGGTACCGCCCNCCGACGCCGACGATGATCGCGACGGCGCCGAGCACCAGGCAGATGATGAAGTGGGTCCGATTCGCGATGAACGCCCGGACCGCCGCGATGAGCAGCAGGCCGATGACGAGGTCGCCGATGTAGATGTGCGACGAGACGATCTCGAANCGACCGACCAGGGGGCCGATGATCAGCATCAGNAAGAGGCCGGACATGATCCAGATGTATCGGCCGCCGATGTAGAGCCGGAGGAAGCCCATCGGCTTCAGCGACTTCACGCGGGACGCGTCGGACCGGACGTGTGGAATTCGCATGCCGCCTACATCGGCCGACCTTTCCACCATTCTGGAAAGATCGCATCGGCCGTCGGGGGATATCATGCCGCCATGGANCCCGCCCTCGACATCCGTGATCTCCGTTTCCGCCGACCGGGCGGGTTCGAGATCGACGTTCCGTCCTTCGAGATCGCCGCCGCCGAGCAGGTGCTGCTGACCGGGCCNTCGGGGTGTGGAAAGAGCACCCTGCTGATGCTCGCCGCCGGTCTGCTCGACCTCGACGCGGGGTCCATCTCGATCGCCGGTCGACCGATTTCCGCGGTTCGGGGCGCCGCTCGAGACGCCCTTCGGGCCGACCGGGTCGGCATGGTCTTCCAGACCCATCACCTGCTGCCCGGACTGACCGCCCGGGAGAACGTCGCCGCCGCCCTGCTGTTCGGAGGCGTTCCGAAGGGACGACACGCGGAGATCGCGGACGGTCTCCTGGACCGCCTGCAGGTCGAGCCCGGAACCAGGATCGATCGCCTGAGCGTGGGGCAGCAGCAGCGCGTCGCGATCGCTCGGGCGGTGGCCGGCGAACCCTCGATCGTCCTCGCCGACGAGCCCACCGCGGCCCTCGATCCCGAGAACGCCGCGAACGCCGTCGCCCTGCTCCAGGAGATCTGCAAGGAGCGCGGCGCCGCCCTCCTGCTCACCAGCCACGATCCCTCGCTCGAATCCGCGTTCGAACACGTGATTCGTTTCTCCGAACTCGCCGGCGTGGAGACGCACGCGTCATGACNGATCTTCGCCTCGTCCTGAAGTCGCTGTCCGCCCGGTCGACGTCGACCGTGGTCACGTGCCTGCTCATCGCGATCGCGGTGGCGCTGCTCATCTCGATGCGATCCCTCCGGGAGGCGGGGCGACGCAGCTTCACCCGCGGCGTCGGAAACGCCCACCTCGTGGTGAGCGGCGACTCGAGTCCGCTCGTCGCGGTTCTGAACGGAATCTTCTACGCGANCCCGCCGCGGGCGCCGCTCCCGGAATCGAAGGTGACCGAGATCGCCTCGTCGATGCCGTGGGCCTGGACGATTCCCACCCAGCTGGGCGACTCGTTCCGCGGTTTCCCCGTCCTCGGCACCACCCCCGCCTTTCTCGACGACTTCGAGCCCGCCATCGGCGAACCGTGGCGGATTCGAAGGCCGGGCCGGAACATCGAAGGCCCCTTCGACGTGGTGCTCGGCAGTCGGGTCGCCGCCGCGACGGGGCTCGGCGTGGGCGATCGCCTCTTCCTCACCCACGGCATGGGCGTCGATGCGGCCGGCGGCGAGGTCGGGATCGTCGACGATCCATCGGCGACCGTCGAGGCCGAAGGTGATCCGCACGACGGCCACGATCATGATGATCACGGCGATCATGATGGACACGACCACGACCACGATCACGGGCACGTGCACGCCGACGGCAGCCCGCACGTTCACGAGGAGGCGACCTTCGANGTGGTCGGCGTCCTCGAGCCGAGTGGCACCCATCATGATCGACTGCTGGTGACCTCGATCGAGGGATCCTGGTTCCTGCACGCGATCGATCGCTGGGAGGCCGCCGGGCGGGGACTTCCCGAAACCGTCGACGACCTCGATGCGGAGGACCGTCTGGTCACCGGAATGCTGCTGCGAACCCCGGTCCGGGCCGGCCGCAACAGCGCCGCGATCCTGCAGTCGGCATTCGATCGACTCCGTCGGGATCCCTCGATCACCGTCGCCTCGCCCGCCACGCAGGTCGATCGGCTCTTCGGCATCGTCGCGAGCCTCGACGCGGTCTTCATCGCCCTCGGCATCGGCATCCTGGTCTCCGGGGCGATCTCGGTGACGCTCGTGCTCTGGAACTCGATGGAACTCCGCCGTCGCCAGATCGCCGTCCTCCGCGTGCTCGGCTGCACCCGCGGCCGGGTCCTNGGACTGGTGCTGACCGAAAGTGCGATGATCGGGGTGGTCGGCGCGGTGCTCGGGGTCGGCTTCGCGTTCGCGGGCGCCCGGNTCGCGGCGGAGGTGCTCGCGTCGAGAACGGGCGTCGTGATCCTGCCNACCATCGATGCCGATTCNTCGATCCTCATCGTCGCGGGCACGGTCGTGCTGGCGGCGTTCGCGGGCGTCGCGCCGGCGGTCCGGGCGTATCGAACGCCGGTCGCCGAACATCTCCGGCCACTCGATTGAGGTTCCGGTGAAACCGTCGGCCCGGTCGCAAGTAGGATGTCCGACACGGCACGGCGACGCCGCCTGACCGTACGACCAGGAGCCAAGGGCAACGCATGAGATTCATCTGGGCGATCATCGCGGGCATTCTCATCGCGGCGGTCGTGGTGCTCGTCCGTGATCGCGATGTGACCACGCCCCCGACCGCGCCGGCGAGCTCGTCCCCGGCACCCCGGGCCGCACGACCCGCGCCCGCGGNCCCACCCGCGACCGACACCATCCGAAGCATCGCCGCCGCGGCCGCCGAGGAATCCGAGCCGGCGTCGGACCCCACCGCTTCGGCGGACGGCCTCGATGACGACTCGAACCCGGCATCGGAGACCGCCGACGAGTCTCCGGCCCTCGCGCCGATCACCGGCACGACCCACGTGATGATCGAAGGCGACACCCTTCAGTCGATCGCGTTGCGTCGATACGGGGATGCCCGGCTCTGGCGACGGATCGTCGATGCGAATCCCGCGCTCGCCGCGGGCGAGCTCCGGCTCGGCGACGCGCTCGATCTTCCCCCGCTCGAATCGATCCCCGACGCCACCGCGACGGAATCCCTGATCGCCGACCTCGATGCAGGTCGTGCCGAACGCCCGACCGAGGTCGCGACGGAGGATCGAATCGAGGTCTCNGAAGACGCACCGCGGCTCGATCTGGGCCTGGACAAGGAGATCCTCGACGCGAAGGTCGTTCCCGGGGAACTCGTCCGGCTCGCGGACGACCGCATCGTCGCCGACGGTGAATTCACGATCCGAGGCGAAGGCACCCGCGAGTCGCCCTATCGCGTCAGCTGGGAACTGCTCGCGAGCGCGGCCGACGGCTACCGGCCGAGTCTCGGCGAGCGGGCCATCCCGCAGCGGATCGCGGCCCTCGACGGCGCATGGATCCGGATCGACGGCTACGTCGCGTTCCCGCTCGGCGGGGTCGAGAGCACCGAGATCCTCGCGATGCTGAATCAGTGGGACGGCTGCTGCATCGGAATCCCCCCGACGCCCTACGACGCGATCGAGGTCGCGCTGGCGGCGCCGGTACCCCGTTCCCAACGACACGCCGTCACCTTCGGATCGCTCACCGGTCGACTGCAGGTCTCGCCCTACCTGGTCGAGAACTGGCTCGTCGGTCTCTATCTCATGGACGATGCGGAGCTTCGGATCGAACTCTGATCCGGCATNCCCTCGTCACGTCCGCGGAGTCCCCTGCATGATCTCTCTTCTGCTCGCCGCCGCCGTCGGTTCCGCCGACGTCACGCCTCCCTGGGATGCCTATCTCGACGAATCCGCGTTCGCCCGCCGCGTGGCGGCNTGGTCGACGGCGCATCCCGANCGGGTCCGGCTCGGAACCTACGGAACCAGCCGCGAAGGTCGGCCGCTCGTCGTGGCGACGCTNTCGAACGANCTCGAGACCGCCGACGAGCGACCCGCCCTGCTCGTGGTCGCGGGACTCGACGGACTTCATCCGGCGGGCACGGAATACGCGGTCCGCATCGCGGAGTCGATGCTCGCCGATCAGGCGGACCTGCTCGAGCAGGTGACGATCCACATCCTGCCGCGGGCCAACCCCGATGCGATGGCGGCCAACTTCGACGGGGTGAACACCGGCCGCCGCGGTGGATCCCGCCGCGTCGATGCGGACCGGGACGGCATGATCGACGAGGATCCGGCGCGGGACCTCGATGGCGACGGCGTCGTCGCNACGATGCGGTGGGCGAATCCCGNTCTCGCGCCNCCGGCGACGCATCTCCCGGACCCCGGNGCCCCGCGGCTGATGAAGTCGCCGGATCGTTCGCTCGGCGAACGAGCCGGCTTCGTGATGCTGCGGGAAGGCGAGGATCTCGATGGCGACGGACGGGTCGCCGAAGACGGCGGCGGCGANGTGATCTTCGACCGGAACTTCCCCCACCGGTGGTCACCCCATTCGGTGGAAGCGGGTCCCTATCAGTTGAGCGAGCCCGAGACGCTCGCCCTCGCCGAGTTCGTGCTCGGGCACCCGCGGATCTTCGCGTCGGTGGTCTACGGACCCCACGACACCATGGTGACGCTTCCCGACTCGAAGAAGATGGACATCACCAAGCGAACGCCGATCGGGATCGACGGGAAGGACAAGGCGCTCTACGAGACGCTCGCGGAGGCCTACGGGACGCACGCGGGTCAGACGCGGAGCACCGACGANGACGATGCGGGAAGCCTGCATTCCTGGCTGTACGCCCACCGCGGCATTCCGACGGTGGCGGTGACCGGCTGGGGTCGTCCCGATCCGCCCGAGCCGGAGGCCGCCCCGGCGGATGACGCCGCCACGACCGAGGAGTCCGGCGACGAGCAGGCGACGGAAGAGGCGCCCCCCGAACCCGCGGATGCGGAGGCGGCCGCCTGGCTTCGATACTCCGACGACTTCCGCGACGGCACCGGATTCATCGAATGGACCGCGTTCGACCACCCCACGCTCGGCCCGGTCGAGATCGGTGGCATGGTGCCCGGCTTCACCTTGAACCCGCCTGCCGGAGACCTCGACGGACTCGGCGCCGGGCAGACGGCCTTCGTGACGGCCCTCGCCGGCATGCGGCCGAGGGTGATCGTCGAGGGCCCCGATGTCGAGGATCTCGGTGGCGGGCTCCGGCGGGTCCGACTCGCGATGGTGAACGACGGGANGATGCCGACCCGGACCGCCATGGCCCGGGCCAATCGCGCGATCCGACCGATCGTGGTCCGCTTCGACGTCGATCGGTCGCGGCTCCTCGAAGGCCAGCGGGTCGGCCGGGTCGACGGACTCGACGGCCGCGGCGGACGAGCGTTGTTCGAATGGGTCTACCGCGTGGACGACGGTCCGACCCGCATCGTGATCGACGACCCGGTCTCCGGGACGCGTTCGATCGACATCACCGACCAGGGCACGGCCATGAACGGAGACGACCGATGAAGTCCATGAATCCAATCCGCCGGACGATGCACGGCCTGAAGCGACTGGGAACCCTCGCGATCGCGCTGGGCGTCGCGGCGGTGCCGACGACCGCCGTGCAGGCCCAGCAGCAGATCGACGCGGAGGTTCCGATCGCCTTCAATCGCTTCTACGACTACGAAGCGATGGGCGAACGCCTCGCCGAACTCGCNGCCGCCCATCCGGAACTGTGCACGCTCGCGTCGATCGGGAAGAGCGAACAGGGCCGGGACATGTGGCTGTTGACGATCAACAACCCCGAGACCGGCGGCGACCGATCGAAGCCGGGCATGTGGATCGACGGCAACGTCCACGGCAACGAGATCCAGGCCGCGGAGACCGTNCTCTACACCGCGTGGTACCTGCTCGAGGGGTACGACGAGGTCGAGGCGATTCGCAAGCTGGTCGACGAGAACGCCTTCTACCTTCTGCCGATGGTGAACCCCGACGGACGGGCGGGCTGGTTCCGTGATCCGGGAACGCCGCANTCCAACCGGACCGGTCTCCGGCCGACGGACAACGACTTCGACGGACTGCTCGACGAGGACGGTCCCGACGACCTGAACGGCGACGGCTTCATCGGTCGCATGTGGCGGAAGGATCCGAACGGAACCCACAAGCGAAGCGAACGCGATCCGCGGATGTTCGAGCGGGTGCCCGCGGTCCCCGGTCCGGACGGTCGGATCATGCGGGGGCAGTGGTCGATGGNGGGCAGCGAAGGCATCGACAACGACGGCGACGGCCGGATCAACGAGGACGGCCAGGGCGGGTACGACATGAACCGCAACTGGCCGAGCGACTGGCAGCCGAACCACGTCCAGCGTGGCGCGGGGACCCACCCGTTCAGCTATCCCGAGACCAGATGCGTCGGTGACTTCATCCGGGCGCATCCCAACATCGCGGCGGGCCAGAGCTACCACAACACCGGCGGCATGATCCTCCGGGGCCCCGGCGCGCCGTACGAGTCCGGAAGCTATCCGCGTGCGGATCTGGCGGTCTACGACGCGCTCGGGAACGCGGGCGAGGAGATGCTTCCGCACTACGACTACATGATCATCCACTCCGAGCTCTACCCGGTCCACGGTGGATTCGTGAACTGGCTCGCCGAAGGCCTCGGCGTGATCTCGTTCACCAACGAACTCTGGACGGACCGCCGGATCCTGCAGGACGGCGGCGGTGGTCCCGCGGGCGAGGATGGACGGATGCGCTGGGAGGACCGGGTTCTCTTCGGCCAGACCTTCAGCGACTGGACCGAGGTCGANCATCCGGAGTACGGCACGGTGCTCGTGGGCGGTGGCAACAAGTGGTCGAGCCGCACGCCGCCCCCCTTCATGCTGGAGGAGGAGGCGCACCGGAACTTCGCGTTCACCATGTTCCATGCCGGGGAGATGCCCCGGCTTCGCGGCCACGACGTGGTGGTGAAGGANCTCGGGAACGATCTCTGGCAGGTCGACCTCGAGATCGCCAACGACGCACTGATCCCCTCGCGGACCGCGCACATGCGATCGAAGGGGATCGGGCGTCCCGACCTCCTGGTCTTCGAGCCGTCGGACGGCACGGAGCTCCGGCTCGCGGGTCCGGTGGCGAATCGCTTCGCCCCGACCTTCGCACCCGCGAAGCACCGGCCCGAGCGTCTGCTGGTCGAAGGCGGTGTTCCGAGTCGGGGCATCGCGACCTTCCGGTACGTGCTGGAGAGCGACGGCCCGCCTTCGGGCANGTTCCGCTACTCGGCCGAGAAGGCGTCGGACATCTCGATCCCCCTCGAGGTCGCCGCCGAATGAGCGCACCCTTCCGGACGGTGCGAACGTGAGTGTGGAATCGGTCGACGTCCTCATCGTGGGCGCGGGGGCCGCGGGCCTCATGGCCGCGATCCACGCCGGTCGGGCATCGGGGCCGGACGTCCGGATCCTCGTCGTCGACGGCGCGCGGAAGATCGGGGCGAAGATCCTNGTCGCGGGTGGCGGTCGCTGCAACGTGACGCACCACGAGGTCCGCCCGGAGGACTACGGCGGTTCGAGNCGGAACGCGATTCGCAAGGTGCTTCGNGCCTATCCCGTGGANGCGGTCGTGGAGTTCTTCGCCGCCGAAGGCGTGGNGTTGAAGCGGGAGGAGACCGGCAAGCTCTTNCCCACCACCGACAAGGCCCGGACCGTGCTCGACGCCCTGCTCGGCGCGGTGTCGAAGGCCGGCGTCGAACTCCGCCATCCGGTCCGAGTCGAATCGATCGAACGACGGGAGGACGGTTTCCTCGTGTCCGGACCCGATTTCCAGGCGACCGCGCGGCGCGTCGTCCTCTGCACCGGGGGCAAGGCGCTTCCGAAGTCCGGTTCCGACGGCGCCGGGCTGGAGATCGCCCGGCAGCTCGGTCATTCGATCACCGACGCGGTCCATCCGGCACTGGTGCCGCTGGTGCTCGCCGACGTCGACCCGATTCGCGAACTCGGTGGCATCGCCGCGCCGGTGACCCTGACGATCCGGGGCGGCAACGGCCGGGCGATCGCCGAGTACTCGGCGCCCCTCCTCTGCACGCATTTCGGCGTCTCGGGGCCGGTGGTCCTGGACGCGAGCCGGTATCTCCTCGCGGCCCGCGCCGGCGGCGACGAGGCCGACGCGGTGGTGCGCTGGCTTCCGGACGAGGATCGCGGTGAATTCGAACGGTCGATGCTCGGGGCCTCGGGCGGTGCGACGTGCCAGTCGATCCTCAAGGGACGCCTGCCGGATCGACTGCTCCGCATGCTGCTCCACGCCGCGGGCGTCGAGCCGACGGATCGGGTGCGGGGGCTCACCCGTGATCGCCGAAGGGCCCTGCTGGACGCCCTCTTCGAGCATCCGCTGGTGGTGGTGGGCGACCGCGGCTACACCTTCGCCGAAGCGACCGCGGGCGGCGTTCCACTCGCCGAGATCAGGCTCGACTCGATGGAGTCCCGGGTGGTCCCCGGACTCCACCTCGCCGGCGAACTCTGCGACGTCGACGGCCGCGTGGGCGGCTTCAATTTCCAGTGGGCGTGGGCGAGCGGTCGGGTGGCGGGCGCCGCGGCCGCGACGATCGACGCGGTGTCCTGACGCGAGGCCCGTCGTCGGGCATCGAGGTCGGTAGCATGTCGTCGACGACGCGGGGCTGGTAGCTCAGCGGCCCAGAGCCCCCGACTCATAATCGGCGAGACCCCGGTTCGAATCCGGGCCGGCCCACCTTCGTCGTCATGCCGCGGTGCTCACGCCGCGTCCCTCGTCGTCGCCGCTCGCGCGGCCTCGATTCCGGCCCGTCGTTCCCGCGCGAGCGAGCGTCGAAGCCGGATGGCGTTGCCGATCACCGAGATGTCGCTGCACGCCATCGCCCCCGCCGCGATCAAGGGGCCGCCGGTGCCCAGGAGGCCGAAGGCGGCCGCGGGGATCGCGATCGAGTTGTAGAAGAACGCGAAGAAGAGATTCTGGCGGATGGTTCGGAGCGTCCGACGGGCGAGGTGGATCGCATCGGGGACGGAGGTGACTCGATCGGGTGGCACCACCACGTCCGCCGCCTCGATGGCGGCGCCGGTCCCGCCGGCCATGGCGATGCCGAGGTCGGCGGCGGCGAGCGCCGCGGCATCGTTGATGCCGTCCCCCACCATCGCGGTGCGACGGTCGCGGCCGGCGACGACTTCGAGTTTCGAGTCGGGGGTCGCTTCCGCGATGATCTCCTCGTCGGCGAGTCCCACCAGGCGTCCGACCCGACGCGCGGATTCGGTGCGGTCGCCGGTGAGCATGCGGACGTCGACCCCCATGGCGCGAAGACGGGCGATCGCCTCCGCGGCATCCTCGCGCGGCTCGTCGTCGATGAAGAACCGGGCGACCGCGACGTCATCGACTTCGACCCGGCAGCTCGCGGATTCGTCCCGAAGCACCCGGACCCGGCGTCCGTCGACGACGGCGGTGACGCCTTCGCCCGGAGTCGCCTCGAAGTCCCGGGCGCGGGGAACCTCGAGCCCGCGGCGTTCGGCCTCCTCGAGGACGGCCCGGGCGATCGGATGCTCGCTTCCCGATTCCGCGGCGGCCGCGGCGGCGACGATGAACGTCTCGTCGGCGCCGGGTTCCACGAACTCGATGCGGGTCACCCGGGGGCGACCGATCGTGAGGGTGCCGGTCTTGTCGAAGACGACCGCTTCGAGCCGGCCGGACGATTCGAGGCTCGCGGCGCTCTTGATGAGGATGCCACGTCGGCTGGCCTCACCCGCGCCGACCATCACCGCCATCGGGGTGGCGAGGCCGAGGGCGCAGGGGCAGGAGATGATCAGGACGGTCACCGTGCTGACCACCCCGGTGTTCCAGTCGCCCATGATGATGCCCCACCCGAAGAGGGCCGCCGCCGCCACCGAGAGCACCGTGGGGACGAAGATCGACGACACCCGGTCCGCGAGTCGCTGGATCGGCGCCTGACTCGACTGGGCGTTCTGGACCAGNCTCGCGATCCGGGCGACGGTGGTGTTGCGGCCGTCGACCGTCGCGGTGAGTCGGAGGAGTCCGTTTCCGTTCAAGGTTCCCGCGACCACCGGGTCGCCCGGGCCTCGGCCGACCGGCATCGGCTCGCCGGTGACCAGTGACTCGTCGACCTCGCTCCGGCCCTCGAGGACGCTCGCGTCGACGGGGATCCGACCGCCGGGCCGCACCAGGTAGACGTCGCCGATGTTGATCTCGGAGCTCGGGACCTCCATGGTCTCACCCGATGCTTCGACGCGNTCGGCGACTTCCGGTTGGAGTTCGAGCAGATCCCGAACCGCGGTGCTCGCCTTCGCCGACGCCTTGGCTTCGAGGAAGTGACCGAGACTGATGATTCCCAGCAGCGCCGCACTCTCCGCGAAGTAGAGCGGGAGGCTCGTCCAGGCGCCGGGATCAGCGAGGGTTCGCTGTGCGATGAAGACGATCAGGCTCCAGACGAACGCGGTGGTCGCCCCGATCGAGATCAGGGTGTCCATGTTGGTCCCGCCCCGCCGGGCCGCGGTGAAGGCGGAGGCGTAGAAACCGCCTCCGGCGACCACCAGGACCAGCAGCCCCCCGAGCATCATGACCCAGGGGACCCAGGCGACGCCGTGGCCCGCCGTCCAGTGGAGGAGCTCGAGCGGGATCCAGACGCCGATTCCGATGATCGCGCGACGCTTCCACATCCGCACGGTCCGGGCCTGGGCGAGCTCCATCCGGGAACGCGTCTCGGAGAGATCCTCCTTCGATTCGAGNAACTCGCCCTCGAACCCACGGGAGGCGATCACCTGCAGCGTCGGCTCGACGGCCAGATCGCCCTCGACGACCGCGAGGCCGCTGGTGAAGTCCACGGTCGCGGTCTCGACCTCCGTCCGGCCCCGCAGGGCGGTCTGGAGTTCGCTGGCGCAGCCGGTGCAGTGCATCCCCTCGATCCGNTAGCGGCGGGTGGCCGCCGGATCGNCGGTGGCCACGTNGGGATCTGCGTTCTGGTCCGGATCGATCGACATCGTTTCATGCTACGGACTTCCGCGAATCGGGTTCGTTCTCTGGGGTGAGGGGGGTCCGAGAGCCGATCCCCATGGACGAGGCGATCGTCCGATGCCCCTCGCGTCTTGATTCATCACCCGGATCGCGGATACGCTGACACGTCTCGGGAGTTCCGATCGCGGCTCTCCCCACCCGCCATGAACGCCTCTACCACCCAACCTCGCGAAACGACCTCCGTCAGCGTCCTGGCCACCATGCTGGCCGCCGCCGTCGTGCTTTCGGTCGGGGTCGCGAGTGGCAGTCTCGGCGCCCTCGCGCCCGCGGCCGCGGTCAACGCGGTGTTCATGGGTGGGATGCGCACCGTCGCGACGCCGAGGACCGCTCGTCCGTCCTTCCGGAGCGACGCCCCGCGGAGCCGCGCGGTGCTCGCGGTCGCGACGGCGGANCGCCGGATCGTCCCCGCCGGGGCCGATCGGATCTCGATCGCCGGGCCGTCCGGGCCCGCGGCGTCGAACCTGCCGCCGCCGCACGCCGGCTGAGTCCCCCGTCGTCCGAGTCCGGACGACGGCCGCCGACTCCTCGCGTCCGCTTTCACATCACACCGATTCCATCCACGCCGGCCACTCGAGGTCAGGGCGTGTCTTGATCGACCGACCTCGCGTCGGGCGGTCGTTTCCCGAAAGGATCCCGTCATGGGCGTTCCGTTCTTCGGCTGGGCTGCCAGAAAACTCTTCGGCACTCGCAATCAGCGTCAGGTCTCCCGCTATCTCGAGAAGGTCGAGAAGGTGAACGACTTCGAAGAGGAGATGCGATCGCTGAGCGACGCCGAGCTCCGAGCCCGGACCGCGGAATTCCGCCGTCGGGTGAAGGAGGAGGGCATCGTCGGATACGACCTGATCCCCGAAGCCTTCGCGGTCGCCCGGGAGGCGATGGATCGCTCCGTCGGGATCCGGAACATCTTCAATCCGGAGGCCGGGTTCGATCCGGACACCCTCCCCGCCGCNGCCCGGACGATGTACGACGCCGTCAAGGCCGAGATCGACCGGACCGACGACGCACCGCCCGAGGGCGAGTTCCTCGGGTGCGAGGAATCGATTCCGGCATGGCGTTTCGTCGAGATTCCCACCGCCCTCTATCAGGCGGTGCGTGAACTCCATCCGACGAGNCGGCCGCCGTTCCGAGCCCGTCCCTTCGACGTCCAGCTCATCGGCGGCACCGTCCTGAGCGAGGGCCGGATCGCGGAGATGAAGACCGGTGAAGGCAAGACGATCGTCGCCCCGCTGGCCTGCTACCTCGCCTGCATCGAGGAGAAGCAGGTCCACGTGGTGACGGTGAACGACTATCTGGTGCAGCGCGACCGTGACTGGACGTTCCCGTTCTTCCACGCCCTCGGGCTCACCGTCGGGGCGATCCATCCGTTCCACATGCAGCCNGCGGACCGCAAGAAGGCCATGTACGAGTGCGACGTGGTCTACGGCACCACCGCGGAATTCGGATTCGACTACCTCCGCGACAACATGAAGCTCCGCGCCGAGGACCAGGTCCAGAAGCGACGNGAGTTCGCGGTGGTGGACGAGGTCGACTCGATCCTGATCGACGAGGCCCGCACCCCGCTCATCATCTCGGGCCCCGCCCACTCCGTGCGTCCCCGCTACGAACTCGCCGACGGTCTCGCCCGGCATCTNGTCGACGGTCAGCGTGACTGGACGACCGCGGATGAGAAGGTCCAGTCGTGCGAGGTCCGGATCTCCGGTCTCGAGGGCGACATCCGCAACGCCCGCGACAAGGCCGCGGTCCCCGGCCTCAAGGCCGAGCTCGACGCCGCCCGCGAGGAACTCCCGCGGCTGGAGTCGGCCCGCGAGAAGCACGTGCAGTTCTTCGAGGTGGAACTCGACAAGAAGCAGGCCGCCCTCACCCACGAAGGCATCACCGAGGCCCAGCGGAAGGCGGGGGTCGGNTCCTTCTACGTCGGTGAGAACATCGACCTCCCCCACCTGCTCGAGCAGGCGCTGCGGGCCCACGTGGTCTACGTCGGCGACCGCGACTACGTGGTCGCGCCCGACGACCAGGGTGAGATGGGCGTCGTGATCGTCGACCAGAACACCGGCCGCAAGATGGTCGGCCGACAGTGGTCCGACGGCCTGCACCAGGCGGTCGAGGCGAAGGAAAACGTCCCGATCAAGGACGAGACGCAGACGATGGCGACGATCACCATCCAGAACTTCTTCAAGATGTACGAGCGGCTCTCGGGAATGACCGGGACCGCCGACACCGAGGCGACGGAATTCCACGAGATCTACCGGCTCGACGTGGTGTCGATCCCCACCAACGTGCCGGTGGAGCGGGCCGACCGCAACGACCTCGTCTACCTGAACGAAGGCGACAAGTGGGACGCGATCGTCGAGGAGGTCCGGCGTTCCTGGGAGGTCGGTCTGCCGGTGCTGGTGGGCACCACCAGCGTCGAGCGGAGCGAGATGCTCAGCCGCATGCTGACCAAGGCCCACCGCATCCCCCACGAGGTGCTCAATGCGAAGCAGCACGAGCGGGAGGCCGACATCGTGCAGGGCGCCGGCGGGCTCGGCGCGGTCATGATCGCCACCAACATGGCGGGCCGGGGCACCGACATCAAGCTCGCGAAGTTCGATCGCGCGACGCTGATCGAGCACTGGAAGAAGGCGGGCATCTGTTCGAAGGACGCGGACGCCTCGATGTCCGACGAGGAGGTCCTCGCACGCTGCTGGCGACAGATCGCCCAGCGCGATCTCGGNCTGTCCCGAAAGGACGCNGAAGCGCTCGANCCCGCNGAGGCCCGCCGNCGACTGCTCGTGGCGTGGGCGNTCGAACTNGCGTGGCAGGATCCCGCGAAGGCGGAGAAGATGTCGGTCGAGGATCTCGAGGCGGCGCTCGANNCCTCGGGTACCTGTCGACTCCACCGGCTCGGATTCCACGACA
Organism: Phycisphaerae bacterium; assembly: GCA_002684755.1. The sequence continues at coordinate 12,036 of NYVS01000013.1, read as the reverse complement.
CCGTGGAAGGCATGGGCGGACTGCACATCATCGGCACCGAACGGCATGAGAGCCGCCGGATCGACAACCAGCTTCGCGGCCGTGCGGGACGTCAGGGCGACAACGGCAGCAGTCGCTTCTTCCTGAGCCTCGAGGACGACCTGATGAAGATGTTCGCCGGCAAGAAGACGCTGTACGTCCTCTCGAAGCTCGGCATGAAGGAGGGCGACGCGATCGAGCATCCGATGCTCTCCCGATCGGTCGAGAACGCCCAGCGGAAGGTCGAGGAACGGAACTTCCAGATCCGGAAGAACATCCTCGAATACGACGAGCCGATGGAGCACCAGCGACAGGCGTTCTACGCCATCCGCCAGCCGGCCCTCGAGAACAAGCAGATCAAGGAACGGATCTTCGAGTACGTCGAGGAGGCCACGCACGACGAGGCGGGCCGTCTGCTCTCGGCGGACTACCGGGCCCGCTGCATCAGCGAGTGGATCCACGAACACCTCGGCTTCCTCGTGGAGCCGGAGCGGATTCGGAAGAAGGACCGCGAGGATCTCCACGCCCTGATTCGAGGCGACTACCTCGAGGAGGGCAGCGAGGTGGTCGCGAACACCTGCAACGAGTATCTCGCCGACGATCTCGAGCCGTCGGAGTGGGACGTCGAGGGGTTCGCGCGATGGGCGGCGAAGGAGTACGACGCCGACCTCGATCCCGAGGCGATCCGGACCTCCGGTCACCGCGAGGTGATTCGCATGGTCGAGGCCGCCCAGATGGCGAAGATCGAGACCTTCGATCTCTCGCCGCTCGACACCTACCTCGTGAAGGACTACGGCGCTCGCGAACTGGTGAAGTGGGCGAACGGCAAGTTCGACACCGAATTCGAGCCGGACATCGTCACCGACGTCTCGAGCGACGACGTCGCGGCCGAGCGCATGCTCGACGCGGCCCGCGAGGCCTACCGACGCCGGGAGATCGAATACCCGGTCGACTACGCGGTGGATCTGACGACCGCGAGCATGCCGCAGGATCCCCCGGCCGCCCTGTCCCAGTTCTGTGCATGGGCCAAGTCCCGGTACGAGTTGAACTGGTCGAGTTCGGCGCTGCCCTCCTCGGATCCGAAGGAACTGCGCACGCTGCTCGTCGACCAGGCCCGGAAGTGGGACGACGCGAGGGTCGCGGCCCGCGCCGCCGATGCGGCGAAGGATGCCGGCGACGACGTCGCCGCGCTCGACGCCTGGTTCCAGCGGGAGTGTCTCGTCGCCCTCACCGAGGACGAACGGAACGCGGCTGTCGAGGAGGGCGTCGAGCCGTTCGCCCACCGGCGGATCTCGGAACTGCTCCGAACCGAACTGAGCCAGTTCGAGCGATGGGTGATGTTGCAGGTCCTCGACACGGCCTGGAAGGACCACCTGCATTCGATGGACCAGATCAAGGACGCCATCGGCTTCCGAGCCTTCAGTCAGAAGGACCCCCGGATCGAGTTCAAGCGGGAGTCGGCCCGTCTGTTCGACGAGATGAAGGAACAGATCCGGGATCGCCTCACCGATCTCGTCTTCAAGGGGCGTCTCCAGCCCCAGGCGGGCCGTCCCGCCCAGGGTGACGGCGCACCGGCCGCTCGGCCGGCCGCACCGGGTCGAACCGCTCCCGTCCAGAAGATGGAGGCCGCACGTTCCGCGGTCGCCGCGGCGGCTGCGATGCTCGCCGAGGCGGGCGAGGATGCCGAGGCCGGTACCGAGGAGCAGCGGCGTGACCTGGAGATCGCGGAGCGTGCGGGGAGCGAGGAGGCCGCTTCCTCGGGGGCGTCCGCCCGAAAGCCCGCGCCGGCTCGGACCGCCCCGGCCATCGGCCGCAACGAGGTGGTCACGGTGATCGATCCGGCCTCCGGCGAGCGACAGGAGATGAAGTGGAAGAAGGCCGAATCACTGGTGAAGAAGGGATGGAAGCTCGGCTGAGCCACACCGCACGCCCCCGCTCGGCCCCGACCTCGGATGCCGAACCGGAGCCCGCGTGCGTGAATCCGTCGGAGACGTTCGAAGCCCCGCCCGGGAATCCGGGCGGGGCTTCGTTTCAACATCAGGATGTGCCGTCTTCGGAGTCGAGGCGTCTCCGACCCGGTGAGGGCGGCTCAGGAATCGATCGGACTCCTGGCTGCCAGGTGTCGCTTCGAACGGTGTCGCGACGCCGCCGAGGAGATCGTTGAAAGCCATTTGTCCTGCAGATCCCCGATGTTCCGGGCGCGAGTCCGGAACTCGCGGACCGCCTGGTCGTCCCAGTAGGCACAGGCCGCGTAGGGGTCGCCGGTGGCGTCGGTGAACTGCTTCCGGGTGATGAACCCGTCCGCCAACCATCGCTTCAGCGTCTGGCCGGCGCAGGGGATCCTCGAGGTGTACGGACTTCGAACCTCGTCCGCGAGGCAGGTGTCGTCGGCTTCTTCGGGCGCGTTCACCAACGCCTCGAGGGCTCGTTGGCTGTCCACGTCACCCTCCACCATTCCAGCTTGCACGAGCCGGAAGATCTCCTGGGCCTCCCGCCGCTCAACCGCAGCACGCCGGAGGTACCAATCGATGTACGCCGCGGGTGGCTTGGCGATCGGGTCGGCGAACTGATCGAGGTGTTCGGAATCGGCGCCTCCCTCGATCAACGGCAAATGCAGCGTGAGTCGGCTGTTCCTGGTGGTCATGGGATGTCTTTACGAAAAGGGGTTGGATTGAGTCGTGGGGTTGAAGACTCTATTTCGGAAGATAAAAGTATTGGCAACGCGGAGTCAGTAGGAATCCGCCCCAGTTCAGGCGTTTCATCGCCCACGCGGGAAGATGTCGGCGCGTCGCGAGACGTCGTGGCGGCAGACGCTCGGCGACCCGTCGAAGGATTGATGCGTTGGAACTGGAGCGCCACCGGAACCGGCGACTTGAAGACGGTGTCGGAGTCGTTACACTCTTCCCGCCTCCGTAGCTCAATCGGCAGAGCAGCTGACTCTTAATCAGCGGGTTCTCGGTTCGAGTCCGAGCGGAGGCATTGGAACGGAATGCGTCTGACCGACCTTCCGCGGTTCGAGGACCACCGTCATGGTGGCTCGAGGCCGACCGGGCCGTTCTCGGCCCGAGACCAGATCTGAAGAACCCTCGCGAGCGGCGACGCTTGCGGGGGTTTTTCTTTCTTTGGACGCCTCAATCCGGCCCCCCGGCCGCGAAACGTGCTGAATCACGTCGCCGACTCGGGCGTTCCGGGGCGTCGAGGATTCGAATCCGGGTCTTTTCGACCGACTGGTGTCACAGGTCCGGAGGTCGCGTCTACCCATGATCGATCACCCAATCACCACCGACACCAGGAAGGAACTTCGACATGCTCAACGACGACCTCATCACCGTGGCCTGGACCGCCGCCTGCATCGCCCTGAGCCTGTACGCCTTCCATCGCCGGGATGTCCGAAGAGCCTCGGCAGCCCACTGAACCCCGTTTGACGCCCCGAATCAGGGAATTGGGATCGAGAGAGAGAGAGAACGTGCCTCCGGGTGCGGGACACGACACGGCTTCCGGGCCGTGTCGTGTCGTTTGGGCCCGGGGTTGGGCCGGGGTTGGGACGGGGATCCGGCCCCCGAGGACTGCTAGAATCGGGCTGCGAATTCGCTGCACCTCTGCCGCGACACGCCGACCGGGATTCCAGCGTCATGCGTCATCTCCACGCCATCCTCGCCGCCGCTCTTCTGATGATCGGCCTGTTCCCTGCCTGTGACACCTTCGACATGGTCGAACGGGCCGATCCGGAGAAGGGTGCCTCGAGCCTCGAGCGCCGGAACTTCGAAATCGACGTCCAGCCGATCATGCGCGGCACCGTGGCCAGCGAAGCGGCCATTGCCGGTGAGAACCCCACGATCGTGCGGGGCTACGGGCTGGTGGTGGGCCTCCGAGGCACGGGGAGCCGCCTGATGCCGGCGCAGGTCCGGTCGTGGATGCTTCAGGAGATGGCCCGCCGGGGCGTCGGCAACCCCGCGACCGGATACGGCGACATCTCACCGGAACGGCTGCTCGACTCCGAAGACACGGCGGTGGTGGTCGTCGAGGGCGTCATCCCGCCGGGAGCCGTCGCCGACAGTCGCTTCGACGTCCGCGTCTATTCGGCGCCGGGAACCGGCACCTCCAGCCTCGAGGGCGGCACCCTCTACACGACGGACCTCCGGCCCGGCGACATCAGCGTCGGACAGAAGCAGGCGACGGCACTGGCGAAGGCTCGTGGTCAGATCTTCATCAACCCGTTCGCGGAACCGAACGCCCGCAAGAAGGACACCGTCGACCGACTCACGGGGCGGATCATGGACGGCGGCATCGTCGACGAGGACATGCTGCTCAAGCTGCGGATGGCGGTGCGAAGCCACGTCCGTGCGATGGCGGTCCGCGATGCGATCAACTCGCGTTTTCCGCGTGAGCCCGGCCAGAACGACGAGACGGCGCACGGGAAGAGCGGCGAAGAGATCAAGCTGACCGTTCCACCGAGCCATCACGACGACCCCCAGCGTTTCGTGGATCTGGTGAAGCACAGTTCGCTCCGGCCGGAAGCCGTCGAAGCGACCGCGCTCAGCGTGCGACGGGCCCTGCTCGCGAACCCCGGTTTCACCAAGGAGGCCACCCTCCGCTGGCAGGCGCTGGGGCCGAAGTCGATTCCGGTGATTCAGGACCTCTACGACTATCCGGAGGAGGGCCCGCGGCTCGCCTCCCTGATCGCGGGGGCGAAACTCGATGACGCGTCGGTGGCCCCCCACCTCGTCGCGATCGCGAACAACGGAACCGTGGAGGCGAAGCTCGCCTGCATCAAGCTGCTCTCCGAGATGGGTCCGAATCCCACGATCGAGATGGGGCTGCGTCCCCTGCTCGACGCGGAAGACGTCGACATCCGGCTCGCCACCTTCGAGGCCCTGGAGGAGCGAGCCGATCCGATCGTCGCGGCCTACGACATCGACGACAAGTTCATTCTGAACCTCGTTCCGAGCGATCGACCGTTGATCTACGTCGCCCAGACGGGCCGGCCGCGGATCGTGATCTTCGGGGACGGCCAGGAGGTGGAGCGGCCGATGTTCCTCGAGGCGTGGAGCAATCGTCTCCTCATGAAGGCGGACGCGGAGGACGGTCGGCTCGAGGTCTTCTACCGCGAGGCGTCCAATCTGCCCGCCCAGATCGATGAAGTCAGCCCCGAGGTCGGCCAGCTGGTCGCGTACTTCGGGCATCGAACCACCATCGAGGCCCCCGCACCGGGCATCGGACTGACCTACGGCGAGACCATCGGGGCCCTTCACCAGCTTTGGCGGGAGGGCTACCTCTCCAGCGACTTCAAGGCCGAACAGGACCGGGTCCTGGCCGCGATCCTCCGGGCCCAGAAGACCGAGGACTCCCCCGATCGGGTCGAGTTCGACGCCGATCTGCCGATGGTCGACGAGGACGAGGACGGAATCCCGGACGACCCGATCCCGAATCGGCTTGAAGCGCCCCGCAAGGGCGGCGATACTGTTCCTCGGTGAGATCGACGTNCTCGGGACCGGATCCGGTCCCGGGAACCTCGACCCCGCCAACGCAGCGGACCGGAACGGCAGTACGACCGTTCCGGCCTCGGCTCGCGTGTCGCCGGCTCTTCGCCGCCACGACGAGCATGCCCGCCACGGCAAGGATGTGTGGCGACATCGACAGGAGGTCGATCCACGTGCGACTCGCCAAACTCACGCTCTCGGGATTCAAGAGCTTCGCCGACCGGACCGAATTCACGTTCGACGAACCGATCATCGGCGTGGTCGGCCCCAACGGTTGCGGAAAATCGAACGTCGTCGACGCCGTCAAGTGGGTGCTGGGCGAACGCAGCGCGAAGAGCCTGCGTGGCTCCGCGATGCAGGACGTCATCTTCGCGGGAAGCGCCGCCCGCAAGCCGATGGGGATGGCCGAGGTCACCCTCACCTTCGAGAACCCCCGCCTCGAACGTCCGCTCGAGGCGATCACCGCGGCCGGCGAACTGCCCGCGGANCTCGACCCCGACATCGATCAGGAACGGTCCGCGGAACCGGNGACCGACGTGCTCGACGAAGACGAACTCGCGCTCGCCGCGGGTGACGGACAGGTCGTCGACCGGACGCGNGTGCGTGATCGAAGGCTTCCCATCGACACCGACGAGGTCTCCGTCACGCGACGTCTCTNCGCCGACGGTCGAAGCGGTTACCTCATCAACGATCGCAAGTGCCGNCTCCGGGACATCAAGGAACTCTTCCTCGACACCGGGGTGGGCACCAACGCGTATTCGATCATCGAGCAGGGCAAGGTCGACGCCATGCTCCTGGCCAACCCGATGGAGCGTCGCTCCATTCTGGANGAGGCCGCGGGCGTCGCGAAGTTCCGNCAGCGCAAGCTCGAGTCGTCGAGGAAACTCGACGCGGCGGAGCGGAACCTCGTGCAGGTCCGCGAGAAGCTCGCGAACACCGAACGCCGACTCCGCATCGTTCGANGTCAGGCCGAGAAGGCCGAACGATTCCGCGGGCTCGACGAGCGGCGCAAGGCGCTTCGCACCGCGATCGCCCGGGACCAGTTCGAGGAATTCGACGATCGGCTCTCCGGACTCACGCGNCAGCTCGCGGCGATCGAGACCGAACGCCGAGGGCTCGCCGCCAGCCTCGCGGAACTCGAGGAGGCCAAGCAGGCCGCCGAGATCGAGCGGCACCACATTCAGGAACGTCGGCACGACCTCGAGCAGGAACGCCTCACCGAGCGGAACCGGCTGGATCAGGCCGGACAACGGATCGAACTGACCACCCGTCATCGCGACGACGCCGAGAAGGCCATCGCGGACGAGACCCGACGCATCGGCGANCTCGAGGTGCAGGTCGAAGCCCTCGGTCGCGACCTCGCGGAGGTCGAGGCCCGGATCGACGAGTCCGCCCGGGAAGCGGCGGACGCGGAGACCCGGCTGGCCGACGAGACGACCCGTCGCCATCAGTTCGAAGCGGCCCGCACCGAAGCGGTCGCGACGGTCGAGGACGGCCGGGACGGGCTCGCCGCCGCCGACCGGGACCGGATCCGGCTCGAATCCGCGGTCCGCGGAGTCGACGCCCGCGAAACCGAACTCCAGCAGCGTCTCCGTCGTCTGGCGGAGAAGGCCCGCCCGTTCGCCGCGGACCTCGACATGCATCGCGTCCAGCGGCTGAAGGCCTCGAACCGCGTCGACGTGCTCGTCGATCGGATCGATCGGCTCGACACCGANCTCCGCGGCGAAGAGGAGCGAATCGTCCGGCTCGACGATCGGCGGGCGGATCTCNCCCGCCGGATCGCCGGCAATCGTGACGAACGGACCGGCACGGAGACGCGTCGTCATCTCCTCGAAGAGATGGCCACCGCGGGTGAAGGCATCGGCGACGCGGTGCGCGAAGTCCTCGATCTCGCCGGATCGGTCGACGGGATCCTCGGGCCGCTCGCCGATCACATCGACGTGGATCGGGACGATGCCGAAGCGATCGAGGCGGCGCTCGGGACCCACCTGCAGGCGGTGCTCGTCGAGTCGTCCGCCGTCGCCGACGAGATCCTCCGACGACTTCCCGAGCTCCAGGGCCGGGTCGAACTGNTCCCGATCAGCCGATTCACCGCCGGGGCCGTGCGCCCGACGCGGGTGAGCGCGGCGATCCGGGCGACGGAGACGCTCGTCGAGGCCACCGCGCTGGTCCGTGCGACGCCGCGGTTCCGCGGGGTGGTCGAACACGTGCTCGGCGACACGCTCGTCGTCCAGGACTTCGAGGCCTGTCGTCGGCTCGGTCGCCGGGGCGTCGGACGTCGGCTGGTGAGCCGGGACGGTCACGTCCTCGGTGCCGCGGGTGAAGTGGTGCTCCGCGCCGCGGCCGGTCGCGAGGAAGGACACGGCCTGCTCGGTCGGAAGGCGGAACTGGCGGAACTNGAAGGAATCGGTTCGAGGCTCGAAATGATCCGGCAGGAGCTCGAAGGCGAGGCGTCGACGCTCGACGCGGAGCATTCGACCCGCGGCGAACGTCGGCGTGAGCTCTCCGAGAATCTCCGGGGCGCGCGGGCCGAAGAGGTCGAGCAGCGGTACGCGATCGATCGAACGTCCCAGATGATCGACCGGATCGCCCGCGAGCGTGGTGAACTGGAAGGCGAACAGTCGGAGATCGTCGAGCAGCTCGCCGCCGTCCATCTCGAACGCCGTCGACTCGACGGCGAGCGTGCCATGGCCATCGAGCACGAGGCGACGATCGCCGCCGCCCTCGAGGTGTCGCGAGCGCGACTCGCGGAGGTCTCCGAGGCCTCCGACGCCGCCATGGAATCGGTGACCGCCGAACGCACCCGGCTCGGCGAGATCAACGCCCGGCTGGAATCCACGCGTCGCGAGCGGACCCGCATGTCCGCGGCCCTCGAGGAATCCGATCGCCAGCTCGACCGCGGGCGCGAGCAGGTCGCGGAGCGGCGAGGCCGGATCACCGAGTATCTCGAGGCCATCGCGGCGGCGGAGACCGAGGTCGCCGCGTCGACCGCGACCCTCGAAGGCATGGACGGGCGATTCGTCGAGAACGACGAGGCCATGGAGACCGCGGCGTCGTGCCTCGAACGGACCACGACCTCCCTCGAAGCGGCCCGGGTCGAAGCCGGTCGTCTCGATCGAGACGCCCANGCGCTCGAGATGTCGCGACGCGAGATCGAGATCAAGCGGGAGGGACTCGAGGAGTCCGTGCTCGAGGAGCTCGGCGTCGATCCGCGTGAGCTTCGGGAATCGGCACCGACGCCGGTCGAGGGCGAGGAGGCGATCCCCTTCGACCGTTCCGCGGCGATCGAGGANTCGGAATCGCTCCGAGTCGAGATCAAGCGGCTGGGCAACGTCAATCTCGACGCGATCGACGAACTNCAGGATCTGGAGGTCCGCAACGAGGATCTCGCGACCCAGCTCGAAGACATCGATTCCGCGAGGGTCCTGCTCTCGGATCTGATCGAACGGCTCGACGCCGCGTCGCGAATCCGGTTCGAGGAGACCTTCAACCGGGTCCGCGAGAACTTCGCGGGATCCCAGGGCATGTTCCGCCGGCTCTTCGGCGGCGGCAGCGCCGACCTCTACCTGCTCCCCGGCGAGGACGGCACGATCGACTGGCTGGAGTCCGGCATCGAGATCCGAGCGAAGCCCCCCGGCAAGGAGCCGCGGGTGATCAGCCAGCTTTCCGGCGGCGAGAAGACGATGACCGCGGTCGGCCTCCTCATGGCGATCTTCCAGAGCAAGCCTTCGCCGTTCTGCATCCTCGACGAAGTCGACGCGGCCCTCGACGAGGCCAACGTGGAGCGGTTCTGCAACGTCGTCCGGCAGTTCCTCGACCAGTCGCACTTCATCGTGATCACGCATCACAAGCGGACCATGCAGGCCTGCGACCGACTCTTCGGCGTGACCATGCCGGAACGTGGGGTCAGCCGTCGGGTGACCGTGAAGTTCGACGAGGTCGGACATGACGGCCGGATCGACGGCGAAGCGGTTCGCCGTGACGACGAGGAACGCGTCGATGCGGNGGTGGTCACGACGNCCGAGATCGAGACCGAAGCCATCGACCCGGCCTCGCTCCGGGGCGGTGCCGCGAGTCCCCCGCCTGCGACCGAGACGTCCGGAAGTCGACTCGCGGAGGCGTGGAAGGACTGATCTTCGGGNTCAGGCCGCGGGCGGTCCGACCGGACTCACCTCGAGTCGGTCCCGGACCCGCGCGGCCAGTCGGTCGAAGGTGGACGAGAGGGCCTCGAGGCGCTCGCGTCGATCGGANTNNGGATCCGCGGTCGCGAGACTCGTGGCGAGGGCGGCGAGATAGCCGCAGGCCTTGTCCTGCGTGAGCAGGATCCGCCGTTCGAACGANTCTCCGCCGGCGAGGAGGAGGGCGACCGTCTCTCGGTTCGCGATCCTGTTCCGCGCATCGGTCTCGATGATCGGAAGGCCCGTCGTCTCGGTCGAAATCGCGGGCGGCCCGGACAGCAGCGGCCGGAGTCCCGCCTCCCCCGCCTTCGCCGCCGCTGAAATGTCGCGGAGCAGCNCCGCGGTGGGTTCGGACGGCGACTTGATCGCGAGGATGTCCGCGACCTTCGATTCATCGGCGAGGAGATCGAGGAGCAGGGCGTAGCCGTGGTCGAGTCGAAGGTCCTCGGCGTCGATCGCGCCGTCCGCCGCCGGGAACGGCGCATTCAGCGTCGGTTGGCAGGCCGCNAGCATCGAGGAACCGGCGAGGGCGAGCAGCATCCCGGCCGCGGTGCGTGGATGGACGGAGCGGAGCATGCCCAGACCGTAGCAGGCGGCGGGGTGGACGTCAGGACCGGAGATCCCGGACCGCTCGATGCGTCTCGGCGTGCAGATCGGCGGTGAGCGCCGGGGTCGCCGCATANCCGCCGGAGAGGACGAGGGTCGTGGGAAGCCCGCGCTCGAACAACTCGCCGAGCACCCGGCGCTCCCGCCTTCGCAGGCCGTCCCGGGTCATCGCGAGACGTCCGTACCGGTCCCCCACCACGACGTCCACGCCNGAGAGCAGGAAGACCAGATCGGGGCGGGACCGATCGATCGCGTCACCGAGGTGTCGCTCGAGGAGCGCGAGATACTCGAGGTCGCCGCAGTGGTCGGGAAGCGGGACGTCGAGATCGCTGGGCGGCTTCCGCATGGGGAAGTTCCGTGCTCCGTGCATCGAGAACGTGAAGACCGAGTCGTCGTCCGCGAAGCACAGGGCGTTCGCGTTCCCCTGGTGGACGTCGAGATCGATGATCAACGCCCGGCGGATCTCCTCCTCGCGCTGCAGCACCCGGATCGCGATCGCGACGTCGTTCAACACGCAGAATCCTTCGCCGTGATCGGGGCATGCATGGTGGGTGCCACCCGCGAGGTTCCCGCTCACGCCGTCTTCGAGCGATTGCCATGCCGCGAGCATCGTGCCCCCCACCGCGAGGCGTGAGCGGCGGACCAGGGCCGGGGACCACGGAAGTCCGAGCCGGCGTTCCTCGCCGCGTCCGAGTCCGCCGGTTCTCAGTCGTTCGAGATAGTCGTCGTGGTGCGCAAGCCCGATCTCCGCCCACGGCGCCTCTTCCGGCGACATGATCTCGTCCTCGCGGAGGATGGCCTCGTCCTCGAGGATCCGCCGGAGCGCCGAAAACTTCCGCATCGGGAAGGGATGGCCCTCGGGAAGCGGAATCTCGTAGTCGACGTGGTAGGCGCACCGCATCGTCGCAGTCTCGTGTTCAGCCGAGCCGGCGAACGAGGGCGTCCGCGAACGCCTCGGTCCCCAGGGATCCCCCCAGGTCGCCGGTCCGCTCGCCCTCGCCGACCGCTGCGTTGTACGCGACCTTGATCCGGTCCGCCGCCGCCTTGGCCGCGGTGTCGCCGGTGCGGGTCGCGATGTGGTTGAGCATCATCACGCCGCTCATCGTGATCGCCAGCGGATTCGCGAGGCCCTTCCCGGCGATGTCCGGCGCGGATCCATGGACCGCTTCGAACACCGCGTTGACTTCACCGAAGTTCGCCCCCGGGGTGACGCCGAGGCCGCCGACGAAGCCCGCGCAGAGGTCGCTGACGACGTCGCCGTAGAGATTCTCGCAGAGCAGGATGTCGAAGTTCGTGGGGTCCTGCACCAGCCGCATGCACGCCGCGTCGATGATGAGTTCCTCGTACTCGATGTCCTCGTAGCCGGCATCGTGCACCTCCTTGGCGCACCGGATGAAGAGGCCGTCGGACTTCTTCATGATGTTCGCCTTGTGGAACACCGTGACCTTCTTGCGGTCCCGGCTCCGGGCGTATTCGAACGCGAACTTCGCGATCCGGTAGGAGGCCTTCTCGGTCGCCACCTTGAGGCTGGTCACGACGCCCGGAGTGATCTCGTTCTCGATGCCCGCGTACAGGCCCTCGGTGTTCTCCCGGACGACCACCAGATCGACGTCGCGATAGCGCGTCTCGACGCCTTCGATCGATCGCACCGGTCGGACCGCGCCGTAGAGGTCGAGGGTCTTCCGAAGCGCGACGTTCACGGAGGAGAACCCCCCGCCGATCGGCGTGGTGCACGGTCCCTTCAGGGCGACGCC